>NZ_ANAX01000089.1 GCF_000341065.1 Nocardiopsis halotolerans DSM 44410
GGGGCCTCCGGCCGCTCCGCGCGCTCTGTCGAGGAGGTGTCAGTCATGGTCTCCGTGGTGGCGGTGATGGGCGGGGTACGCGGTTCGGGCTCGTCCAGGCCCACGCCGCGCCACTGGCCGACCGGGGTGGCCCCGGTGTCGACGTCGTCGACGTTCACCCGCCGGGTGGTGTAGGGGTTGGGAACGCTCACCCTGGAGGAGGGGCGGTACCCGTTCTCGGCGGAGCCGGAGAAGGGCCCGGTGGCGGGCGGCACGGTGTCGCCGCCGCGTTCCGTCACGCCGGGCTCGGGAGAGCTCCCGGCCTTGCGCTGGCCGCTGTCCCGGTCCGACGTACGGCCGGAGTTCTGCGAGTGCGGATGCACGGGATCATGCACGGGATTTCCTTGCTGGGTCTCCGGTGAGGGGGGTTCCTGGGCTCTGACCATACGGGAGATGGCCCGACGGAACCGTCCCTCTCTTCTGGCTCCGTGCCCGTCATCCGTCGATCGTCGAGCCCCGTCCCCGCGAGGACGCGGGGCGGAACTGTCTCGCGGCGACGGCGCCTCTGCCACAATCTCGTCTCCTCGAATCAGGTGGGCGGGTCGACGGCGGCCCCGCACCACCGCCCTGACCTGGGAGGTGGCCGTCTCGGGGGCCGTGTGGGAACCCCGCGTGGCAGCCGGGGTGCCCCGTACGCCGGAGGAACGTCTCGGCGGAAGCGGAGCACCCCCGCACGAACGGGGGCCGGACGGGTACGACACCGCATCCGGCGACAAGCATCCATGCCCCCGCACAATTTCTGTACTTCCACCGAGAACCGTCGTTCGGTTCGTCAGACTAACAAAGGTCGACGGCCTTGGCAGACGAATCGGGGAAGCACCGAAAAAGCACCTGGGGGAGCACACCTGACGTGCGGGAACACCGCAGATGAGGTGCCGTGACCCCAGATGCTTTTGTGAGATTTATGAATCCCTGTCTGTTTCCGGCCAGGGGTCAGTCACCCGGTCCTCCGGCGTCACACGTCCAGGCCCGTCTGCCCCGCACGCGCGTTGACCAGCACGGACATGTTTCCCGGTGGCTGCGCGTTGTCCCGGATCATCTGGTGGGCCTCCCCGATCTCGTCGAACTCCAGGATCCTCGTCACACAGGGGTCGAGCTGGCCGCCCGCGAGGAGGTCGATCACCATCCGGCACTGCGCCGGGGAGGCGACGTGCGACCCCTGGAGACGCTTGAGCCGCATCCACAGGAAACGCAGGTCCAGGTCGGCCCGGTAGCCCGAGGTGGCTCCGCACAGGACCACCATCCCCGCGTTGTCGCACAGGTAGAGCGAGGTCGGCAGGGTGTCGGCACCGGTGTGCTCGAACACGATCCGCGGTGAGCGCCGCTCCCCCAGCTCCTCCCAGAACCGCCTGCCGAAGGCGCGGACCCCGCGCGTCCAGGCGGCGTAGGCCTGGGTGTCCTCCTCGTCGGGGACCCGTCCCCAGTGGTCGAAGTCGGTGCGCAGGATCGTGCCGACCGCGCCCAGCTCGCGGCACATCCGCGCCTTCTCCTCCGTGGAGACGACGGCGACCGGTTTGCCGCCCACCTGGCGGGCCAGTTGGATGGCCGAGCTGCCCAGGCCCCCCGCCCCTCCCCAGATGAGCACCGGGTCGCCAGGGCGGACCACGTGGGGTTCCCAGCCGAAGAGCTGGCGGTAGGCGGTGGCCGCGCTCACCAGGAAGCCGCCGACCACGTGCCAGGGCAGGTGCTCGGGCTTGCGCAGGCACTGGAAGTCGCGCACGAGGCAGAACTGGCCGAAGGAACCGAAGTTGCTCTCGTAGCCCCACGCCTGCATGCTGCGGGCGGCGATGGGGTCACGGCCCATGCGGATGTCCTCGGCGTCCACGTCCCACTGGCCGGGGAAGACGATGATGTGGTCGCCGACCTCGACGCCGTGGACCCCCTCTCCCACGGCCCAGACGACACCGGCGCCGTCGGAGCCGCCGATGTGGTAGTCCTCGGTGGCTCCGGCCTTCTCCCGCATGGAGATGACGTCGGCCGGGTGGCCCGCCGCCGCCCAGACGCCGTTGTAGTTGATGCCCGCGGCCATCGTGTAGACGAGGACGTGCCCGGGCGGGATCTCGGGCACCGGAACGATCTCGTGCGCGAAGGCGTCACGGGGCTGGCCGTAGCGCTCCCGCCGGAGGGTGAAGGCGTGCATGGTGGCGGGCACGTGGCCGGTCGGGGGGACCTCACCGAGGTCGTACAGGTCCTTGGGCATGGGGCTCCTCAGATCGGGGGTGGGCGTCCCGGGCTCTCGGGACGGTGGGGGCGTGGCTGGGAGGGTGTCCGTCCGGGGTGGTCGGGGAGGGGCCCGCGTCACCGCCCGGGCCTCCCGGAGGGGTCCGCGCGGAGTCCGCTGCCGGGGGCGCCGGTCACGTGCGCCCTCTCGGTCGCGAACGAAAACCCGAAAGGCACAACAGGGACTGACCGAATACCCGAACGGAAAGGATCGGCGTCCCACCGGCGAAGGACGGCGACGGGTTCCCGCATTCCATATGCGAAGACATCAGGAACCGAATTTCAAGGACCAAGGACCCTGGTTTTCTCCTACATTCCCCGTGATTCCCTCCCCCCGCCATTCCCAGCACCCCCTCCAGAGCAGCCCTGAGCTGGGAATACACCACTTTTCCGCCTTTTGTGAACACATGCGGACACCACAGGATCACCCTCGGGTGGCGAGGGGATGCTGACGGAGACGGATACGGGCATCCGGAAGGACGTTTCCAGCACAACGGGCGGCACTTCACCACCGCCCGCGTCATGCGGCTGAGGACTACCTTCCCACTCCCCGTACCGACACAAACGAGCACCGACCCGGCGAAGGGGAATGCGTACGCGTACGGGGGCGGAACCATACGGTTCCGCCCCCGTGATCCCTTCGCCCACCGCGCGGGATCGTCCACGTCCGGACGCGGACCGCCGGGAGGCGCGGGTCCGGACGCGCGGGACCTACCCGGCCGCCTCCAGGAGGCCCTGGATCAGCGACAGGATGACGTGGTTGTCCCGGTAGATCTGGTTCTGGGCCGCGGGGTGGTCGTCGGGGAAGGACTTCACCCGGACCCCCTCCACGGCCGGGGCCAGGTACTCGTACGTCCAGATCGGGATGCGCGGCAGGAGCTCGTTGAAGACGATCCCCATCGTCTTCAGGGCCTCCCTCTGTTCCTCCTCGGTCTGCGCGGTCTTGGCCACCTCCACGAGGGCGGCCAGGTCCACCTCGCCCTGACTGGGGCTCTCCACCCTGAGGTCGAAGGACTGGCCGGGGGCGTCCTCGGTGCCCGCGTTCTCCACGAGGAAGTTCATCTGGTAGGCACCCCAGTACTGGGGGATCTCCGGGTTGCCCCAGTGGCGCACGGCCACCTCGAAGTCACCCGCGGCCCAGATGCCCCAGGGGTTGTCCGCGGGGACGTTGCGCGCGGTCGTCTGGATACCGAAGGCGTTCCAGGCCTCCTCCACCTGGACGGCGGTCAGCTCGAAGTCGCCCCAACCCGCGACGCCGATGATCTCGTAGCTGGCCGGTTCGCCCTCCGAGGTGTGCCAGACATCGCCCTCCTTGGTCCAGCCCGCCTCCTCCAGCAGCTCGGTGGCCCGGTCCAGGTCCTGGCCGTAGTTCTGGAAGTCCGCGAGTTCCTCCTCGCTGAAGACCTGCTCGGTCTGGAGGTCGACCATCCCGGAGTAGTACTTCACCGCGGAGTAGGCCTCGCCCCGCGCCACCTGCCCGATCTGGTCGCCGTCGAGCAGGTGCGCGAGCGCCTTGCGCACCCGCACGTCCTTCAGCTCGGGCTTGGCCGCGTAGTTGAACATCAGACCGCAGCCGTCGTAGCCCGGGTGCTCGACCCACCGGAAGCCCTCGACGCTCTGGAACGCCTGCTGGTCGGCGGCGGACGTGGCCAGGGTCGAGTAGTCGATCTCGCCCTGCTGGATCAGCAGGGAGGCCTGGCGGTTGTCGCCCTTGTGGACGACCACCTCGTCGAAGTTGACCTGCTGGCCCTGGTAGCCGGTCTCCTCGCGCACCAGGGTGATCCGCGCGTCCGACATCTGGGCCTGGTCGAACGTGTACGGGCCGCTGGTGATGATGGTGTCGGGGTTGAACTCGATGAACTCGGCGTTGAACTCGTTGTGCTCCGGGTCGCCCTGGCGGACGCCGTCGGCCACCATCGCGATCGCGCGCTGCCCGAAGTCCCCGTAGGTGGACTTGGAGAAGATCCGGTGCTTGATGACCGAGAGCTCGATGCCCGGGAACGGGTCGTCGAAGCGCGCGCGGACGGTGAGGTCGTCCAGCTGCTCCAGTTCGGTGATCTGCGGGAAGCCCACCGACCAGCTGGCCGCCTCCAGAACCTGGATGGCGTAGTTCTGGTGCACGTCCTCGGCCGTCAGGTCGGTGCCGTCACTCCACTTGAGGTTGGGGCGCAGGGTGACGAGGAGGTCGTCGCCCTCCCAGACGCTGCTCTCCAGGATCAGGTACTCCCACTCGTGGGTCTCCCAGTTGTAGAAGGCGCCGGCGGGCAGGAAGAGGTCGGCGTACACCGAGTTCATCAGCAGCGCGCCGTCCTCCACGGCGACGTTGCGGGTCTGCGCGGTCAGGTCGAAGTCGAAGACGCCCGTGAACCGCGTGGCGCCGCCCGAGCCGGTGTCGCCGCCCGCGCAGGAGGACAGCACGCTGGCACCGGCGGCGCCCGCCGCGCCGAGGCCGATCGTCCGGAGCAGACGCCTGCGGCTCAGGTCCCGCGCCAGGGGGTGGGGGGTGGGAGGAGTCATTGACGCTTCCTTTCCAGTAGGACGGCGAGCAGACCGAGGGAGAGCACGACCAGGCCGATCACGACGGTGAGGGCGCTGATGACGAACTCGGCTGTGCCGGGGGAGGTGAGAACGGCCATGAGGGCGCTGGTCAGGGTGAGGAAGGCTCCGACGAGGAGTCCGAAACGGCCGACGACGAGGAGCACGGCCTCATCCCCCGTTGACGACGTGGCAGGCGAGCAGCCGGTCGCGGCCGGGCACCAGCGGCGGGCGGACGGAGTCGCAGTCGCCCTGCTCGTAGAGGGGGCAGCGCGGGTGGAAGTCGCACCCGGGCGGCAGGTCCGTCAGCTCGGGGATCTCGGAGCTGCGCAGCCGGATCCGCTCCCGGCCGTGCGCCAGGTCGGGGTCCGGCTCGCAGACGGCGTCGATGAGCGCCTTCGTGTAGGGGTGCTGGGGATCGTTGACCACGCGCGGGGTGGGTCCGTGCTCGACGACCCTGCCCAGGTACATGACGGCGATCTCGCCGTCCCAGGCGAAGTACTTGGCCACGGCCAGGTCGTGCGTGATGAACAGGAAGCCGACGCCGAGCTCGTCCCTCAGCTTCCCGAGGGTGTTGAGCAGGCTGACCCGGATGGACACGTCCAGCATCGAGGTGGACTCGTCGGCGATGATCACCTCGGGGTTCATCGCCAGGGCGCGGGCCACGGCCACGCGCTGGCGCTGGCCGCCGGACATCTGGTGCGGGTACTTGTCGAGGTGCTCCTCGGCCGGGGTGAGGTCGACCCGCTCCAGGAGTTCGGCGGTGACCCGGCGGGCCTCGCGCCTGTCCCCGACGAGCCCGTGGCGGCGCAGCCCCGCCGAGATGGTCGAGTAGACGGTGCGCACGGGGTTGAGTGAGGCGTAGGGGTCCTGGTGGATGAACTGGACCGAGCGGCGGAAATCGCTCCTCTCGCGCCGGTCCATCCCGGCGACGTCCCTGCCCCGGAAGAGCACGGAGCCCTGGGCGGGGCCGGCCAGTCCCGCGGCCATGCGGGCGCTGGTGGTCTTGCCGCAGCCGGACTCCCCGACCAGGCACAGCACCCGTCCGGGGCGCACGTCCAGGTCGACCCCGGCGACGGCGGGGACGTCGCCGCGCGGGGTGCGGAACACCTGGTGCACGCCCTGGAGGCTGAGCACCGGCGACGCGTCTCCGGGGCCCGTTCCGTGGCCGTGGGCGGGCCCGGGCCGCTGGGTGGCTGGGACGGTCCGGTCAATCACGGGTGACCCCCTCGGCGAAGAGTTCGTGGGAACGCAGGCAGGCGGCGGCGTGGCTCATCCCCTCGGGGCGGCTCCTGAGCACGTCGAGCGTGGGGCGGGTGGACCCGCACCGTTCGACCGCGTGCTTGCAGCGCGGGGCGAAGGAGCACCCCGGGGGCAGCGCGGACAGGCTGGGCGGTCCCCCGGGCAGGGACTCGGGGACCCTGAGGTCGCCGGTGACCGGGGGCACCGAGTTGATCAGCGCCGAGGTGTAGGGGTGCCGGGCGCGGTGGAAGATGTCGCGGGTGGTGCCGGTCTCGATCATCCGGCCCGCGTACATGGTGCCGACGCGGTCGGCGAGCTCGGCGGCCAGGCCCAGGTCGTGGGTGATGAAGACCATCGCGAAGCGCAGTTCCTCGCGCAGTTCCGCGAGGCGTTCGACGATGGAGCGCTGGGTGAGGATGTCCAGCGCGGTGGTGGGCTCGTCCAGGATGAGCAGCTGCGGCCTCAGGGCGAGGGCGAGCGCGATGAGGGTGCGCTGGCGCATGCCGCCGGAGAGCTCGTGGGGGAAGCTGTCCAGGACCCGTCCGGGGTCGAGCCGGACCATCCGCAGCAGCTCGGCGGAGCGTTCGAGGTGCCGTGCGCGTGACCCGCGGCCCCCGTCGTGTGCGCGGAAGGTGTCGAGGAAGTGGTCGCGCACCCGCAGCACGGGGTTGAAGGCGTTCATGGCGCCCTGGAAGACCATGGCGGCCTCGTTCCATCGGAAGCGGCGCAGGTCCTCGCGGGCGAGGGTGCGCACGTCGACGAGGCGGCCGTCCTTGCGGCGGAAGAGGACCTCTCCCGCGGAGACGACGCCGGTGCGCGGGAGCAGCCGGAGCAGGCCCAGACCGAGGGTGGTCTTGCCGCAGCCGGACTCCCCGACCAGGGCCATGGACTGGCCGGGGTGGAGGTCGAAGGAGACGTCGCGGACCGCGGTGACCTGCTTCCTGCGGCCGGTGCGGTAGCCCACGTCGACACCGCGGACGGAGAGCAGGGGCCCCTCGGCGGGTGGCGTGGCGGCGATGTGGTCGGTCACGGTGGCTCACCTGTCCCGGAGTCGTGGGTTGAGGGCCTGCTCCAGGGACCGGGTCATGGTGACCAGTCCGATCTGGAAGAGCATGATCATCACCATCGGGGCGATGAGGAAGGGCGCGGCCTGGGGCAGGAGGAACGCGTTGTTGTTCCAGGCCTGCTGGATCATCAGGCCCCAGTTGTCGGAGGTGCTGGGCAGCAGGCCGAGCAGGTACATGCCGACCACGGCGTAGATCGCGTTGGTGACGGCGATGATGAAGTTGATGAAGATGTAGCCCGCCATGTTGGGCAGCACCTCGACGAAGAGGATGCGCGCGGTGCCCAGGTCCTGGAGCCGGGCGGCCTCGACGAACTCGCGTTCCCTGAGCGTGAGCACCTGGGCGCGGATGGAGCGCATGAGGTAGGGCCAGGTGACCAGACCGATGATGAAGGAGACCACCAGCGGCGAGGAGGTGCTGTAGAACGACGCGATGACCAGCATCAGGACGATGAACGGGATGGTCATCGTGACGTCGGTGAGCTGGAGCAGGAAGTGGTCGACGCGTCCGCGCACGTATCCGGCGACTCCGCCGAGGACGACGGCGATGGCCACGGTGATCAGGGCGGCGGCGAAGCCGACCAGGATGGGTTCGCGTCCGCCCAGCACGAGCTGGGTGAAGGTGTCCTTGCCCTGGTGGTTGGTGCCGAGCCAGTGCTCGGAGGTGATCGGTCCCCAGATCGCGGTGACGTCGGTGGGGTTGTGGTGGTCGATGATCAGCGGCCCCACGAAGGAGAAGAGCAGGACGCCGATGACCAGGCAGAGGCCGACGAACCCGCTGGTGCTGCGGGTGATGCCCTGCCAGATGGCGCCCCAGACCCCGGGGGCTGCGGTGGTGTTGACGGCCATTCCGGTTGGCTCCTACGCGCGGATACGCGGGTCGAGGCGGCTGTAGAGCAGGTCGGCGACGAGGTTGGCGGCCACCACGCACGTGGTGATGATGACGAGCAGTCCCTGGAGGAGCGGGTAGTCGCGGTAGTTGACGGCGTCCAGGAGCAGACCGCCGACGCCCTTGTAGACCAGGACCTGCTCGACGAAGATCGCGCCGCCGACGAGGGTGCCGAAGGAGATGGCGATCTGGGCGACCAGGGGCAGGACCGCGTTGCGCCCGACGTAGGAGACGGCGATGCGGTGGTCGCGCAGCCCGCGGGCCCGGGCGACGGTCACGTAGTCCTCGCTGAGCACCTCGGTGGTGGAGGCCTTCATGATGAGCATCCAGGTGCCGATGATCGCGAGTACGTAGGTGAGGATCGGCAGGCCCGCGTGGTAGAGGGCGTCACCGACGAACTCCGCGGTGAGACCGGGCTGGACGCCGGGGCTGGTCGTGCCGCGCAGGTCGATGGGGTCGAACCACCCCAGGTACATGCCGCCGCCGAAGACCAGGGCCATCGCGATGAGGTAGTTGGGGATGGCGCCCAGGACCGAGGCGAGGACGCTGAGCACGTGGTCCAGGAAGCGGTTGCGCCGGTAGGCCATCACCATGCCGAGGGCCAGACCGAGGACGATGGCGATGACGGTGCCGACGCCGATGCTGAACAGGGTCCAGGGCAGGTAGGCGCCGATCGTGTCCATGACGGTGAAGCCGGGCCGGGTGATGGTCTCGCCGAGGTCGAGGGTGACCAGGCCGACCATGAAGTCCCACCACTGCTGGTACAGCGGGGCGTCGGGATCGTAGGCCAGCGAGTTCATCGCGATGACGCGGGCCTCCTCCATCGACATGCCGCCCTGCGTGAGGCGTCCCGCCATCACGTCGATCGGGTCGCCGGGCATGGCGCGGGCGAGGAGGAAGGTCACGTTGGCGACGACGAACACCACGACGACGGCCTTGCGGGCCTTGACGAGGGCGTGGTGGCGCCAGATCCGGAGGGGCAGGGAGGAGGGCGCGTCGGTGCGGGCCGGCGCGCGCTTCCCGGAGTGCGGCGGTGGGGAGGCCGCGATGTCGGTGGCCACGGGGCTCCTTAGGGAGGTACGGCAGGGGAACTCCGTTTTTATTAGGAAAGTTTCCTAATAGAGGATTCACCGTAGCCCGTCCCCTGTGGTCCAGACCACCTTCGTGACCAAACGGCGTCTTACGCGCGACATGATCGGCATCACAAAACGAACAAAAATCGATAAACCGGCACATAAGTACGCCCAAGAGATGGCCGCATCCGGCCACTTCCGCACACACATGACTTTTGTTGGTGTTGTGGCCACTCGGGCGATTCGTACGGTTGCGTCTCCGATGTACGTGACCCCGCTCCCCCATCCCCCAGAGCGGGCCGAGAACGCGGAGGCGACCCCCGTGCGCACAGCACGCGCGACCACCATGGCCTCGGGTGTCCTCGTGACAGCCCTGGCCGCGTCCCTCGCGGCGGCCTCCCCGGCCGCCGCCGACCCCCAGGACTCCCCCGCCACCGATCCCGCACTCGCCGAGTTCCACGACCAGGAACTGGAGTGGGCGCCCTGCACGGAGGAGGCGCTCCAGGGCCTGGAGTGCGCCGACGTCGAGGTCCCGCTCGACTACTCCGACCCCGACGGTGAGCGCATCACCGTGGCCATCAGCCGCGCGCGGGCCAGCGACCCCGAGCGGCGGCGCGGCATCCTGCTCACCAACCCCGGAGGCCCGGGCGGGCACGGGCGCTACATGCCCCTTCCGCTGGACCCGCGGACGGGCACCGGGTTCCTCGGCACCACGCGGGCAGCCGAGGTGTACGACGTCATCGGCATGGACCCGCGCGGCACCGGCGGCTCCTCACCCCGGATCGTCTGCGAGGCCACGCCCCCGCCCCTGTACCCGCGCCCGACCGACGCGGAGATCTCCGACGCCACCCGGGCCGCGATCACCTACCAGCGCTCCTGCGAGCAGGAGTACGGCGACCTGCTCACGCACATGACCACCGCCAACACCGCCCGGGACATGGATGTCATCCGGGCCGCGCTGGGCGAGGAGAAGCTCAACTACCTGGGCTACTCCTACGGCACCTACCTGGGCGCGGTCTACGGCAGCCTGTTCCCCGAGCGGCTGGACCGCAGCGTGCTGGACTCGGCGGTGGGCCCCGACGGCATCTGGCGCGACGTCTTCCTGGGCCAGGCACCCGCCTACAGCGCCAACATGGACCGGTACACCGCGTGGCTCGCGGAGCACGACGACGCCTTCGGGTTCGGGACGACGCGGGAGGAGGTGTACGCGACCATCGACGCGGCCTCCGCACGACTGCGCGAGGAGCCGAGCCAGGAGCACCCCGCGGTGGAGCTCTACGACAACCACATGTTCGACATGGAGGTGGGCTACCACTCACGCTTCCAGTACGCCTGGGACGTCTACGGCACCTACCTGTGGTTCCTCGTCAACGACCAGCCCGTGCCCGAGGAGTTCGCGGCGCTCAGCCTCTTCGCCCCGGTCGAGCGGGAGACCTCCACCGTCGGCCTCCAGACGGCGGTCCTGTGCGAGGCGGAGTGGCCCGACCGCGTCAGCCGGTACCACGCGGACGCGCGGGAGTACCGGGAGGAGCACCCGTACGGAAGCGGTGCCTTCTGGGCCGTTCCCCAACCGTGCACCTTCGGCACCCTCGACCAGCCCGAGCCCCCGGTGGAGCTGGAGCGCGACGGCTACGCCGAGGCCCTGGTCATCGCCGGTGAGTTCGACGCCAACACCTACTACGAGGGTGGTGTGGCCATGGCCGAGCGGTTGGACAGCGCCCTGCTCACCGTCGCGGGTTCCGGTGGACACGGCTTCTACCTTCCCGGCGTCGCCGGGGGCCTGGACTGCGTGGTCGACGCGGTGGACGCCTACCTGGTGGAGGGGAGGAGCCCCGAGGACCTCACCTGCCAGGGCCGTCCTCCGGCGGAGATGGCCCCGGAGGTGCTGACCGAGGCCGAGCCGGAGCTGGAGTCCGAGGAGTTCGCACCCCTGAGGCACGAGTCCGTTCCGAGCGCCCTGGGGATCTGACCCCGTCAACGGCGACGGCCCACACCACCGGAAGGGGTGGTGTGGGCCGTTTCGCGCGTCTACGGGGGAGGGGTATCGCCGCTTCCCGGACCCGCCGTGGGGGCAAGGGCCACGGTACGACGTCACCGGGTTCGCGGTCACCCGACCGGGTGGCCGCGGACGACGGCCGGTGCGGCCGCGTCGTGCGCGCTCACCGGGGAGTTCCCTAGTAGGCCGAGCCCTCCAGCGAGCCGGTGACCTGAGTGTCCGGTTCGTAGATCAGGCAGAGGACCTCGCGGTCGTTGAGCCGGGTCCAGCCGTCCTCGGTGGGGGTCAACTGCGTGTGGTACAGAGCGGATTCCGGGTAGGGGATACCGACGAACCCATCGAACGCGTCGCGGCAGATGCCCTCGGCCATCTGGTTGACCTGGTCATCGCCCGGGTACTCGGACGCCTGGATGTCCTCCGCGTGGTAGACCTCGTAGTCGTGCGGCTCCGAGCAGTCGATCTTGGGCACCTCGGAGACCCCATCCGACGAGCTGCTCATCTCGTTCAGGCAGTCGCCGACGGTGAGGGAGAAGACGTCCGCGTCCTCGGGACCGGCGGGCTGGTCCGTCTCGGTCTCCACGGGCTCGGTGGTCTCCGTCCCGGTGGTCGGCGCGGCGGTGTCCGTGGGCTCCGGAGCGACGGTCTCACCACCGCCGCCGGTGAGGGCGGGGGGAAGCAGGGGCAGGCCGCAGCCGGTGGCGGCCAGGGTGGTGGCGCCGACGGCCAGGGTCCCGAGGACGACACGACCGAAGAGGGGACGGCGCGTTGCGAACATGAAGACTCCACTGGATCGTTAGGTGTTCATGCCGACGTGGGGGATGGAATCGGCGACAACTATCCAGATGCATGGGACCCACGGAAGGTTTCACCCCAGGTCTGGACGAATCAGATTTTTGTGTGACCTGGGTACTGCGCGACGCGTGTTTCCCCAGGTAAGGGATGCGAGAGAAGGCGAAGGCGGGACAAGGCCTCCGCGGGCCCGGGAGGGTCAGCGGTTGGCGCCCGCAAGGGTGCCGGTGACCATGTCCCCGGTCTCGGAGGTGGTGACGTAGCAGAGGATCTCGCGGTCGTTCATCTGCTCCCAGCCCTCCTGGGTCGGGGTCAGGAAATAGGCGAAGATCTCCGACTCGGCGTAGGTGACGCCGATGAAGTTGACGAAGTTCTCACCTCGGCAGACCTCCTGCGCCTCCGTGGAGACGGCTTCGTCACCCGGGTACTCGCCGTCCGCCATCTCGTGGGAGTAGAAGATCTCCGAGTCGTGCTCCTGGGCACAGTCGACCAGCGGAATCTCGCTGACCTCCTCGGACATCGAGGTGCCCATCTGGGCCTCGATGAAGCAGTCGCCGACGCCGAGCTGCATCACGTTGTTCTCACCCGAACCACTGGCGCCGCCGGCGGCACCGGCGATGGCGGACACGATGGCGCCGCANACACGGATCCCACGGCGAGTGCCGACACACCGGCTGTGCGCAGGAGGGGGGAGAGTTTCGACATGGGGATACTCCGAAAGTTACTCATGGTGATCGCCACGGGGAGAAGGGTGGCGAGACGATAACGATTCACTACCTGGGGGTTTATGTCAATCTGATCTGTGACGGCAACGAAGGGCAAAGACATCACCACCCTCCGCACCCACAGTTTTTCCGGTCCGCACTCCATCCTGGAGGTCGTGGGTGTGGACCAGCAGATCAGATGCCCGCGACGGTCTTCCGGTTTCACATGTCCGCGCTGTTTTCTCTCCGACCGTTACGGAAAGTGACACCTCGTACGCACGGAAATCCGGGAACCCGGCTCTGGTGGGGGTTCCCGTTCACTCCGGGTCGGTCACCCACCGTGATAATGATCCGAAAGGACACCGTCGAACCGCCGGAACGGGGTGCGCGGGAGCGGAGGGATTCACCGAGAATTTCCCCGGAAAGCACGAAGGCCCGGTCGTGACCGACCGGACCCTCGTCCTGTGTGCGTCATCAGGGACTCGAACCCCGGACCCGCTGATTAAGAGTCAGCTGCTCTGACCAACTGAGCTAATGACGCCTGTGTTCACCGCCCGGCCTCTCGGCCTCGGCGACGTGTTCAACTCTACCGGACTCGCGGAGTGCTCCAGAACCGAAACGGCCTGGTGTGGTGCACGCCACCGGGCGCGCCCGGGCCGGACACGGGAACGGCCCCGGGGAGGAAGCGTCCTCGCCCGGGGCCGTCGCGTTGTGCGCCATCAGGGACTCGAACCCCGGACCCGCTGATTAAGAGTCAGCTGCTCTGACCAACTGAGCTAATGGCGCCCGTCGCCCACCGGGGCTGGTCTCGGGGACCGCGCCCTGGCGACGGCCCCAACTCTAGCAGGACGTCAGGGGGCCCGCGAACCGTTTCCGGACCGGCCGGGGCCGGTCCAGCACCGTGCGGTCCCACGGGAGGGGCTGCCCTAGGCGAAGGCCAGGACCAGCGCGACGATGATGGCGATGACCAGGAGCACGCCGACACCCGCCAGCACGAGCGGCATGATCGGGCGGCGCGCGGGCTCCTCGGGGGCCGGGTTCTCGTCGACGAAGCGGCGGAAGTGCTGGGTGGTCCCCGCAGGGTCCATGTTGGGCTCGTTGTTCTGTGTCATGGGGTTGACACTAGCGACTCATGTGAGTGATGAGGACCCCCGTGGTCATATCCATCCCATCCCACGACCCGCTCTTGGTTCTCTTCCCCGCCGTGCGCTGGGACAACGCTCTCCGTGTTCCGGCGCACACCCCCGCCAACGGTCGGGAAACCACTTCTCACCTCGGTGAAAGCCGAACGTAAGACCCCTGTTCGACACTCGTGTCGGGAGGGTGGGACGCGGCCGGTACTTCCCCGCGGCCGTTTCGCGCCTCCCCGGGCCCGGCGCGCAGCACAGCGGCCATCCGGGCCGTGGGCGTGCTCCCGCGCGCCGGGTCCACCCCCTCCAGGCGACGCACCAGCTCGGCGGCGGACCGGTCGGGGTGGGTGTCGAGCCAGACCACCGCCATCCGCAGCGGCAGGGGCAGGTATCCGGCGAGGTGGGCGATGCGGCGCAGCGCCCGTTCCGCGCCCCGGTCCTGTCCCGCCTGCGTGCGCAGCAGGTCCATCGCCGCGCCGGGGGTCAGCGGTCCCACCGGCAGGGACCGCAGACCGTCGCGCACCAGCAGGTCGGTCAGCCAGTACCGGCTGGTGACCACCGCCGCGCAGCCGGGGCTCCCGGGCAGCAGGGGGCGTACCTGGCGGACCGAGGCCGCGTTGTCCAGGACCAGCAGGACACGTCGGCGGGCCAGGAGCGTGCGGACGCGCGCGGCCGACTCCCCGGTGTCCATGGTCTCGGTGCCTCGGGCGCCGGTGGACAGGGAGCGCACCAGGCGGCGCAGCACCTCGGCCGGGTCGCGCGGGGTCCCGTCCTCACCGCGGAGGTCGACGTAGAGCTGTCCGTCGGGGAAGTGGGCCGCGACCGCGTGCGCCCAGCTCAGGACGAGTGCGCTGGCGCCCGCACCGGCGGGGCCGCGCACCAGGGCGCCGCCGGGTGCGGTGCCGCACGGGTCGACCAACCGGTCCAGTTCGGTCAGGGCCTCGTCACGGCCCACCAGGACGGCGGGCGCGGCGGGGAGTTCGGCCGGAGCGAGGGCGGCCGACACCCGCGCGGGCGCGTGGACCGGACCGCCGCCCGTGTCAGCGGCCTCGCCCCGCCGGTTCTCCCCCGTCCCCGCGGGCTCCGCGCCGGTGCCCGGCGGGTCGCCTGCTCCGGTGTCCGGTTCGGCGCCCGGCCGGGTTCCCCGTTCGGTGGTGCCGGGGCCGGTGTGGGAGCGGGCCTCCACGGAGGCGCGCTGGCGCGGGACGCGGGTGCGCGGGGCGCGGTCGGGACCGTGGTCGAGGTCGCCGCGCAGGATGCCGTGGAAGGTCTCCTGGAGTTCGCGCCCGGGGTCCGCCCCCAGGTGCCTGGCCAGCGTGTCCCGGGTGCGGGCGTACACGCGCAGGGCCTCGCTGGGGCGCCCGCTGCGGTAGAGGGCGGTCATCTGGACGCGGATGAGGGGTTCGCGTTCGGGGTGGTCGGTGGCGATGGGGCCGATCTGGTCGGCCACCCGTTCGTGGTCGCCGCGGGCCAGGGCGGCGCCGAACCCCTCCTCGGCGGCCCGGAGGAGTTCCTCGTTCAGGGCGGGGACGTCGCGCTCGTGCAGGACGGGGCTGACGATGTCGGCCAGGACGGGGCCCCGCCACAGCCCCAGCGCGCGGATGATCAGGTCGGCCCGGAGGGAGGGGTCCACGGCGGTGCCGTCCTCGGGTTCCTCGGAACCGCCGGGATCGTCGGTCTGGTTGTCGGCCCGGTTGTCGGAGGCCGTCCGGGCCGCCTCGTCGGCGCGGCGGACCAGGGAGCGGAAGCGCAGCAGGTCGCACTGCTCCTCGGTGAGGTCGACCCGGTAGCCTCCGTCGCCGCCCGTGATGAGCGGGGTGCCGCAGTGCTGGTCGAGGATGGCCCGGAGGCGGGTCACGTGCACCTGGAGGGCGCTGCGCGCGGAAGGGGCGGGCGGGGTCTCCCAGACCCGTTCGATGAGGTACCCGGTGGGGACGGTGCGTCCGGTGTTGAGTAGGAGCGTGGCGAGCAGAGCACGGCGCTTGTCACCGCGCAGGCGCAGCGGAACCCCGTCCATCTCGACGCCGAACTGCCCGAGCAGTCCGACACGGAGCCCGCGGGCGGCACGTCCGGCCGCGCCCTCGCGGGCCTGGGCGGCCGTGTCGCGCCACCGCCTCGCCGGGTCGCTCAGCGACACAGCACATCCCCCCTGCGGAGCGCGCGTGCGAGCAGGTGGACCGCGGCGCCCCCTTGGCCCCAAGGGTGCCGTCTGAGCTGGGATATCGCAATCAGGCCCCCGCCACTTGCCGCTGCGGCCGTCCCTTGGAATCCTGGATTCTCCCGCTTTTTCCCATCCCTTCGTTGACTCTTCACCACGACCGAAAGAAACTTTCCTCCATGGCGGAAATTCCGAAGCCTGCGGGCGACCGAGCGGGGACGGGCGACGTCTCCGCGCCGCCCGTCCCCACGACGGTGCTGCGCATCCGGTCGTTGCTGCCCTCCCTCGCGCCCGCCGAACGGCGGGTCGCCCAGCACGTCGTCGACGACCCCGAGCGGGCCGCCGCCTCCTCCATCACCCAGCTCGCCAAGGA
Organism: Nocardiopsis halotolerans DSM 44410; assembly: GCF_000341065.1. GTDB lineage: Bacteria > Actinomycetota > Actinomycetes > Streptosporangiales > Streptosporangiaceae > Nocardiopsis > Nocardiopsis halotolerans. The sequence goes on from NZ_ANAX01000089.1 coordinate 16,212, forward strand.
CTGCGCCACCTCCGAGGCCACGGTGATCCGGTTCTGCCGCACCATCGACTTCAGCGGCTACCGGGAACTGCGGCTGGCCCTGGCCACCGAGGCGGGGCAGGCGCGGGGCGCCCGCTCCGGGTCGCCGGAGCTGTCGAGCGACATCAACCCCGACGACACCCTCGTCACGGTGGTCCAGAAGATCGCCTACACCGACGCACGCGCGGTGGAGGAGACCGGCGCCTCCCTGGACACCGAGGTGCTGCGCACGGTCATCGACACGATGGCGGGCGCGCGGCGCATCGACGTGTACGGGGTGGGTGCGAGCGCGTTCGTCGGCGCCGACCTCCAGCAGAAGCTGCACCGGATCGGCCTGACCTCGTTCGCGTGGTCGGACGCGCACGTGATGCTGACCAGCGCGGCGCTGCTGGACGAGCGCGACGTGGCGATCGGCATCTCCCACAGCGGAACGACCATAGACACGGTGCAGGCGCTGTCGGAGGCGGGCAGGCGGGGCGCGCGGACCGTCGCCATCACCAACTTCCCCCGGTCGTCGATCGGGTTCGCCGACCACGTGCTGACCACCGCGGCCCGCGAGACCACCTTCCGGTCGGGGGCCACGGCGAGCAGGCTCGCCCAGCTGACCGTGGTGGACTGCCTGTTCGTGGGACTGGCGCAGAGCCGCTACACCGACAGCCG
>NZ_ANAX01000090.1 GCF_000341065.1 Nocardiopsis halotolerans DSM 44410
CGAGGCGGTGCGGGGGCTGCGGATCAACGACGACCGCAGACGCCGCAGGGGCGACACGCCCCGCGGCGAGAGGACGGACGGAAACGACGGCTGACCTGGTGCGTCTCGGCTCCTCCGTCCGGTTTCCGTCCGGCGGTGGGGTCGGGTGCGGCCGGTCGGACTGACCGAAAGGAACGGACACGGGTGCGGACCGAACAGGAGAGCGCTGTGCACGGTGACGGGCGGGACGACGGTGCGGCCGTGATCGTGCGCGCGCCCACCGAGGCCCGTAACTCGGGTACCCACGACATCGACCTGCTTCCGGCACTGGACGTGCTGCGGCGGATCAACGCCGAGGACGCCACGGTTCCCGCCGCGGTGGGCGCGGTCCTGCCGGAGCTGGCGCGGGCCGTCGAGTTGGGGGTGGCCGCCCTGGAGAGCGGGGCGGCCATCCACTACTTCGGCGCGGGGACGTCGGGGCGGATCGCCGCGCAGGACGCCGCCGAGCTCCCGCCGACCTACGGTGTGCCCGCCGAGTGGGTGGTCGCCCACCACGCGGGCGGCGGGGAGGCGCTGGCGCGGGCCGTGGAGGGGATCGAGGACGACTGGGCCTCGGGCCGGGCGGACGCGGAGGGGATCGCCCCGGGGTCCCTGGCCGTGGGACTGGCGGCCAGCGGGCGCACCCCGTACGTGGGCGGGGCGCTGGAGGCGGCCCGGGAGCGCTCGGCCGCGACGGTGCTGATCAGCGCGAACCCGCGGGCGCCGCTGGCGGGGAGCGTGGACGTGCACGTGGGCGTGTCCACGGGCGCGGAGGTGATCGCCGGATCCACCCGGATGAAGGCGGGCACGGCGCAGAAGCTGGCGTTGAACGCGTTCTCCACCGCGGTGATGGTGCGGATGGGGCGGACGTACTCGAACCTCATGGTGGGGGTGGACGCCACCAACGGCAAGCTGCGCGGCCGGGTGGTGACCATCCTGACGCAGGCCACCGGGCTGGGCGAGAGCGCGTGCGCGGCGGCGCTGACCGCGGCGGACGGCGACACCCGGGTCGCGCTGGTCTCGCTGCTGGCCGACGTGGACGCGGCCGAGGCGGCGCGGGCCCTGGGCGCGGCACGGGGCCGGGTCCGCGCCGCGCTCGGCGAGCTGGGCGTGCCCGGCCCCGTGGCGCCGGAGGAGCCGGAGAAGCCGGAGGAGCCGGAGTAGGCAGGGCCGGACGGGGCGGTGGCGGAGCGGGCGGGGCGTGGCTGTGGCGAAGCGAGCGGTGCGGAGCGGGGCGGGAGCCCTCGACGGGTTCCCGGACCGCCCCTGCGCCGGGACCTCCGGATCAGCTGGTCCGCACTCCCTCCGCCCTGGCCCGCGCCTCGTTCTCCACAGGTACGAGGACGATCTGGCACGGTGCGGGGCGGGCGGCGTAGGCTCGGTTTCGGGGGCGCCGCGCGCCGCCGTGGGCGGAGCTCAACACCCCCGTATTCGAGTGTCCCGTACCGCCGCCCGCCCCGCCAGCCCCGGTCCGCGGCTGTGGAACGATCCCCGCCCGCGTCAGCCGCGTTCGAGGGCGGTGTCGATGAGGCCGAGCGGCGGGGATCCCAGGTCGAGCAGGGCCCGGTGGAACCGGTCGAGGGAGAACCCGTCGCCCCAGCGCTCGCGCGCCCGCTCCCTCAGCCGCAGGATCTCCAGCTTGCCCCAGGTGTAGCGGCCGTAGGTGGGGTCGAAGGTGGCCCGGCGCGCCTCGGCCAGGGCCGCGGGCCCCTGGAGCGGCGTGTCCTCGGCGAACCGTGCGGCCGCCTCCTCCACGGTCATGGTGCCGCTGTGCATGCCGATGGCCACGGAGAGCCGGGTGACGCGGATGAGCGCCTCCACCCACACACCGGTCTCGTAGTGGTCGGCGGTCCACTTGGGATCGCCCAGGCGTTCGGCCGCGTAGGCGCCGAAGCCCTCCTCCACGCACAACTCCTCCACGTAGTGCGCCCAGCCCTCGGCGAAGGTCATGGAGTGCAGTGCCCGGCGCACCGGCCCGGGCGCCCGGCGCAGGGCGCGGCCGTGGGAGAAGTGGCCGGGAGCGACCTCGTGCACGCTCACGGCGGGCAGGGTGGTGTGGCTGAACATCTCCAGCCACTCGTCGGCCTCCTCCTTGGTCCAGGAGGCGTCGGGCGGGGTGATGAAGTAGAAGGAGGGCGTGTCGGCCTCCCACGGCCCGGACCACGCCATCATCGCGGTGGCCCAGCGCTGGGAGGGCGGGGAGACGTCCACCCGGCACTCTCCGTCGTTGTGGGGCGCGAGTCCGCGCTCGGCGGTGAACTCCAGCGCCAGTTCCGTCCAGCGGCGGGCGGCGTCCAGGACACCGCCGGTGCCGGGGTGCTGGCGGGTGAGCTCACGGACGAACTCCATGGGCTCGCGTCCGGGCGCGAGCCGCCCCGCGGCTTCGGCGAGACGCGCCCGGAGGCGGTCGCGCTCGGCTGCGGCGCGGGAGGCCAGGTCGGCGATGTCCACCTCGACGGCCTCGCCGCTGCCCATCAGGCGACCGAGTTCCGCGCCGCCGAGTCCGGCGTCCCGGGGTCCCTGCTCGGCGGCCTGACGGATGTGGGCCACAAGGCGCGTATGGGCCGCGAGGGCCGCCTCCCGGACGTCGGCGGGCAGGTCGCCGGGGAGACCGTCGGCCGCTCCCCGGACGGCGCCGAGGAGGGCCTCGGCGACGGGCGCGGGCATCCGGTCCAGGGCCGCGATCGCGTTGTCTACCACGCGCGGCCACTCGGCCAGGTGGGCGACGCGCGCGGCGTCGCGGTCGGCCCGGGGCGCGTACTCCCGGTCGTAGCCCGACAGGTCGAGCTCCGCGAGGTGGTAGAGGGGGTTGGAGCGGTGGAGCTGGAGCTCGCCGAGCTCGTAGCGGAGCGCGTTCTCGAAGGCGGTCAGGTGGGCCTCGTCATGCGGATCGTCGAGGGGGTCACCGCCCAGGCGGGCCAGGGCGTCCCGGACCCCGTCGGGCGACATGTCGGCGACCCTGCCGTCGTACTCGTGCATACCGGCGCCCTCACGCATGTTCCCCGGCATGAGGTCGGCCAGGTGCCTGAGCCGCGCGGGCAGGTCGTCGTGCTGTGACTGGAAAGGCATGCGGCGACTCTAGCCCTGGTCCCGGGACGCGGAACAGCCGGTTTCCGGTACGGGACCGTGGTTTCACACGGAAACCGGGGAACCCGTGCGCGGCCGGAACTCCGCGCCGGAAACGGACGTCTTCCCGGACGTGACGACCTCAGACCACGCCGCCCCCGAGAACCCCGACCACACCCCCGTTCCCCACGATCCCGCGCCCTCCGGTTCCGGCCGTGCCAGCGGTTCCGGCGGCACGGACCGGGGCGACGGAAGACGCCGCTCCCGTGCCAGGCCCGGGGGCCGCGGGCGTGCCCGGAGGACGGGTGCCTCCGGTAACCGCGGCGGGCGCCCGAGGTGGCTGCGGCACCTGGCCCTGCTGACCGTGTTCGCGACGGTGGCGGGTTGCGCGCCGTTCCTGTGGGTGCTCGTCTCCACCTCCGACCACCGGTACACCGCCGGAACCGTTCCCGAGCGCCCGGTGGCGTTGGTGCTGGGCGCGGGCGTGCGCCCCGACGGCCGGCCGAGCCTGTTGTTGGCCCGACGCCTGGACACCGCCGCCGATCTCTACTTCGCCGAAAGGGTCGACGTCGTCCTGGTGACCGGGGACAACAGCGTCGAGCACTACAACGAGACCGACACGATGCGCGCCTACCTGGAGGCGGCCGGGGTTCCGGAGGAGCACATCGTCGGCGACTACGCCGGGTTCTCCACGTGGGAGTCGTGCGTGCGCGCCCGCCAGACCTTCGGGGTGGAGGAGGCCACGGTCGTCACCCAGGACTTCCACCTGCCCCGGGCCGTGCGGCTGTGCCGGTCGGCGGGGATCGACGCGGTGGGTGTGGCCGACTCCAGCCTGCGGGAGCGTACCTTCGCCACCGTGTACGGGTGGTTCCGGGAGGTCCCGGCGGCGGTGGCGGCGCTGGGCTCGGTGGTGTTGCGGCCCGACCCCACGTTCCTGGGCGACTACGAGACCGGTGTGGACGACGCCCTGGCCCTGGACCGCGGGTCGGACGCCGCGGGCGGTTGAGTCCCGGCCGACGCACGGCGCGGGGCGTGAGGAACGCGGCGCGGGGACGCGAAGGACGCGGATCCGGCGGAGGCGCACGCCGGTGGAGGCGTGGCGCGGAGCGACGGAAACTCGGCGCGGGGCGGCGGGAGGAACGCGGCGCGGGGCGGCGGGCACACGGGGTGCGGCGCCTGCGGGAAACACGCCGGTGGGCGTGCGGGGGCGGCACGGTGCTGGCGACTTCTCGGGTCCCCGTATCCGGGGAACCCCGGACGGGCGGCCGACGGTGGGGGCTGTGGACACCCTCCCGCCACCGTGACGGCCGCCCCGCGTACTACTGGCGTCCGCCGCCGAAGAGGCGTCCGAGCAGCCCGCCGGGCTGGGGAGCGGCGGGGGGGNGCCGGAGCCGGGCTCTCCTCCGGCTCGGGTTCGGGCTCCACTCCCACGAGCGCGCAGAACTCCTCGGCGTCGTCCGGGAGCGACCACGCGCGCAGGGTCCGCGTGAACTCCTCGTCCTCCCACGCGGAGGCGGGCAGCTCGGCGATGGTCCACAGGACCTTGAGGGTCTCCTCGTCGTAGTCGGCCCGTGCGTGCTCCTCCGCGGTGCGCTCCTCGTTGCGGGGGCCGAGCACGAGTTCCAGGCCCGCGCCCGTCACCAGGGCGCGCGAGTCCTCCTCGTCCCTGATCAGGCCGGGGAGGATGTCCAGGCGCAGGCGGCGGGCCCGGGCGCCGGCGCGGCCCAGCGCCAGGAAGCCCAGGACCTGTGGGGAGTGCCCGCCGCAGTGCGGCCAGGACTCGTTGAACAGGCCCTGGTACCCCATGGAGGTGCCACCGCCCCGGCCGATGCGGCGCGGCGCCTCGCGCGGGGTGTTCTCTCCGTGGATGAGCAGCATCGCCACCGAGGCGGCGAAGGAGTTGTACAGGTTCCCGCCAGCCATCTGGTGGAGGAGCCCGACGGAGGTGTCGACGTCGTCGGGGCTGGCCAGCAGTCCCAGGGCGAACAGCTCGGCGGGCAGCGGCTCACCGTCGTCCATCGTGTTCATGGCGTCGCGCAGGCTCGTGGGCGGCGGCGGGGCCGGACGCAGGTCCTTGGCGAGCAGGACCTGGGAGGCGCCCGTGATCTCGGCGGTGATCCGCTCGGCGTCGTCGGGCAGGAAGGCCAGCAGGTAGCTCACCCACTCCCCCGCGCGGTCCATGCCGCCGCGGTTGGCGCCGCCGCTGAGCAGCGTGACCAGGTCGGGGACACGGGCGCGGACGGCCTCGTAGGTGTCCAGCTCGGCCTGGAGGATCGCGGCGCCGTCTGGCCGCTCCATCACGGCGAGCCGGTTGCGCATGCGGTGGTAGTGCTGTTCGTCCGGGGCCTCCTCCATCCAGTCCCGGTACTGCTCCCGGACCTTCTCGGCGTCGTTGGAGGCCGCCCACGCCACCTCGTCGCGCCACTGGTCCAGGTCACGCGGTTCGGGGAAGCGGTCCTCGGCGTGCCCGACCACCAGTTCCAGGAGGAGGCTGAGGGGTCGCCATCGGTCGGTGGCCGGGGTGGACTCGGCGCAGGCGATGTCGACCAGGAAGTCGACCGCCTTGGGCGCCGCGAGGTGTCCCGGGGCGGGGAAGTGGATGATGTCGTGGAGTTCGGAGAGCGCGCTGTCGCTCCCGGCGACCTGGCCGAGGAGCTCGGGGACGCGCGCGCCTCCCTCGGGGGCGAGTGCCGCCCAGTCCACGTTCTCCGCGCGGTCGTGTGGGTCGGTGGTCGCGTTCATGGTGACGATTATCCCGCCTGATCCGGTACGCGCGAACCGGCCTGTGGACGGTCACGGATCCGGACGTGTGCGGTCACCACGAAGCGGGCGGGGACGGGATCCCCCCGATTCCCACGTCAGGTCCGCGCGATGTCGGGGCACCAGACACGTTCCTCACCTGTGGACGACCCAGCGCCCCTGGACGACCCACCGCCCGTGACCGGCCGGGCCCCGAGCCCGGCGCGCTGGGTCAGCGCTCGGCCCGTGCGGGGGCCGGACGCAGGACGGCGTCGCGCAGGGCCTTGACCGCCGCGCCGACCTCGCGCGCGTAGCCGATCACGGTGGCGCGGCGGCGGGCACCCATGCTGGGGTCACCGACCCCGACGGCGTCGATCCCGGCCGCGCGGGCGAGGGCGACGGTGCGGGGCAGGTGGAAGGACTGGGTGACCATGGTGGCCTCGCGCACGCCGAACAGGTCGCGTACCCGGACACAGGTGTCCCAGGTGCGGTAGCCGTGGGGGTCGGCGTCGATCCTTTCGGCGGGCACGCCCTGTTCGCGCAGGTACGCGGTCATGGTGTCGGTCTCGTGGCGGGACACCTCACGGTTGTCGCCTGAGACGAGGATCCGGTCGACCCGACCGCTCTCGTACAGGCGCGCGGCCAGGTCCAGGCGGCGGGCGAGCAGCGGCGAGGGCCCGTCCTCCCACGCCGCGGCGCCCAGGACCACGGCCACGGGCCGGTGCGGGACGGTGCCGACGCCCTTGCGGCGGCCGACGCTCGCCAGGCGGGTCCAGGCGTAGGGGGCCAGCGCCAGGGCGCACCCGCCCACTCCGACCGCCGCGATCCACAAACCCACCCCTGCCGCCCTTCCGTCGTCCGTGCGGCGCGCGGGGCCGCGCGCCGCACCCATCATGGCGCACGACGGGAGCGGAGGTATCCGGACGAAGGCGGACGCCCGGGCTCAGCCCCCGAGACCGCGGCCCGCGAGGCCGCTCCAGGAGAAGAAGCCCTTGTACCGGACCGTCAGGGAGCCGCCCTGACAGAAACCGGTGACGACGAAGTGCGGACGTCCGGGCACGCGCACGGAGTCGACGTTGATCCGCAGGGTGCCGAACCAGGAGGCGTCCGCGTCGACCTCGGCGGTGGCCCCCTCCGGGAGGATCAGGTCGGCCGAACCCCAGTTGGCGTCGACGTGGACCTCGACGACCTCGGTGGTGAGGACGGCCTCGCGGAAGTCCAGCCGGGTGGCGCCGTACTTGTTCAGGGCCTCGACGCGGTGCGGCACCCGCCACTGGCCCTTGCGGGAGACGACGTTGCCCCCGGAGTGGATGACGAGGGCGTCATCGCCGTCACGGCGGTCCGCGGGACGGTTGTCCTCGACCGCCGGGACCGGACCGGTGGCCGCGCCCGGACCCGTGGGCAGGTCGGCGGTGATCGGTTCGAGGTCGGCGTAGGTCTTGGCGGCGTAGGCGGCGTCGAGCCGTTCATCGAGCTCGTCGAGGGTGATCCGCCCCTCCGCCGCCGCCTCACGCAGGACCTCGGCCACCTGGTCCCTCTCCGCGTCGGAGACGCGCATCCGGCTCATGTCCTTGGAGGCCACTGTGCTCGCCCGGTCCTTCCCACTCTTTTGTCACCCCCACGGTAGAGCATGGGGGAGGAGGAGCACAGGGCGGAATCCGGCGCCGTGAGCGGTGTCCGGGGCCGCCCCGGCACGGGACGGCCATCGGTCCGTGTCCGGCCCCCTCCCCCGCGTGTGTCGCCCGAGGTTCGCGGTTCCGCGCGCTTTGGGGAGGTCGGGGACTGGGTACCGCTTCTCTAGGGTGGTTGAGGACTCTGCCGGGGTAGGACGGACCCCGGCAGAGTCCTGAGCCACACGTGGTTCGTCCTCCCGCGTGGATACACGATCTCGCGTCGGCACGCGTCTGCACAGAGCGTGTCCGGAACCGGCCACCCGGTGTACCGGGGGCCGCGACGAGCGTCCCGCTCCGCGAGGACTTTCGCCCCCTCGCCTCCGCCTTTTTCGGTCCTCCTCTCGTCGTGTGCTCGGACCGGCCCCATCTCCCCCGTGAATCCCCCTCGGAACAGGTGTTCCTTCCGTAGGCGCATGCACCGGGAACCGGGTTTCGGTCTAGGCCATAACCCCTATTACGGACTCCCGGGCCTCATGGAGAACCGCAGGTCACGGAGGCCCTCTCGGAGCTTCCCGAAAAACGTGGGCGCACCTCTCGAACGCAGGTCCGCAAAGACCCTTCTGACCTGCAAGAACAGAGAGGATCACGACGCCCCGGAAGCTGGCGGGAATCGCACCTGGAGCGGCGTTTGCCGGAATTCGGCCGCGAGTATCCCTTCTATGAGCGCGACAGCCGTCCGACCGGCTCCCCCGCGCGAGACCATCCGCTCCGACCGCCCCGAGCACCACAGACACCACCTGGTCGAAGACCGGAGGAATCCACGACGTGTCCGCCCTTGCGATCGCCCCGACGTTTCTCAGCGACTTCACCCGCCTCACGCCCGACGTCCAGCTCCACACCCTGGCCGTGATGCGCGCCTACCAGGCGGGCGACCGGCCCGACCTGGAGTCCGTCGCGGACGCGGCCGACCCGCGCGTCCGGGTCGTCAGCATCGCCCCCGACTGGTCCGGCGTCGTCGTCCCCGACCCCGACGCGGGAGAGCACGACCAGCCCGGCGAGGGCCTCAGCGGCCGCCACGCCGACGGCACGCGCTACCGCCTGATCACCGTGCGTCCGCACGACGAGGCCCTGCGCTTCGCACGCGGCCTGCGCCCCGACCCGCCGACCGGGGCGGCCCCCGACGGGGTCGACCCCACGCCCAGCGGCCCGCCCGAGCTCGCCGGTGCCCTCAGGGCGCCCTTCGACCAGTGGCAGCTCACCCTGCACCCCGACCAGCACCGGATCACCGAGGCCCACTACAACGGTTCCACGCAGGTCACCGGCGGCCCGGGGACCGGTAAGACCGTGATCGCGCTGCACCGGGCCGCCTACCTGGCCGAGCGCGACGCCGCCGCCCACCCCGAGGACACCCGCGAGTCGGTCCTCCTGACCACCTACAACCGCGCGCTGGCGCAGTCGCTCGCCGAGCGCATGGACCAGCTCCTGCCCGACCCCGGTGTCCGCGCGCGGGTGCGCGTGGCCACCATCGACAGCCTGGCCCACTCGGTGGTGCAGGCGCACACCAGCATGGCGCCGCGCCTGGTCGGCAAGGACGAACTGGCCCGGCGCTGGCGCGCGGTGGCGTTGGCCGACGGCCTGCCCTTCTCCGGCCGCTTCCTGGTGGACGAGTGGGAGCAGGTCATCCTCGCCAAGGGCCTGGAACTGCTGCCCCAGTACATCCGCTGCGAGCGCAGCGGCCGGGTGCAGCACCTGGCCCCCGAACACCGGCGGCAGGTGTGGGAGACCGTGCGGCGCTACGTCGGTGCCATGCGGGTCGAGGGGCTGTGGTCCTACCCCCAGCTGGCCGCCGAGGCCGCCGGGTTCCTCGGCCGCGGGGAACCGCTGTTCCGGCACGCGGTGATCGACGAGGCCCAGGACCTGCACCCGACGCAGTGGCGGATGCTGCGCGCCGCCGTTCCCGAGGGACCGGACGACCTGTTCATCGTCGGCGACCCGAACCAGCGGGTGTCCGACAACCGGGTGTCGCTGGCCTCGCTCGGCATCAACGTGCGCGGACGCGGTCAGCGGCTGCGGGTGAGCTACCGGGTGACCCAGGAGATCCTGGACTGGAGCATGCCGATCCTGAACCGCCGCTCGACCCTGGGCATGGACGACAACGCCGACACCCTGGCCGGATACCGCTCGCTCCTGCGCGGCCCCGCCCCGGTGGTGCGCGGCTGCGACGACCGCGCCGAGGAGCTCGCCGCGCTGGGCGACTGGGTGCGGGTGTGGCTGGAGGCGGGGGTCAACCCCGCGGAGATCGCGGTGGCCGGGCGCAACCAGTGGGTGGTGCGCGGCATCGCCAAGGAGCTGGAGGCCCGGGGCGTCCCCACCGCCCAACTGGAGGACGGCGGCGGCACCGAGGCCGTGCGCGTGGGGACGATGCACCGGCTCAAGGGCCAGGAGTTCCGTTGCGTGGCCCTGGTCGGCGTCAGTGACCACCTGCTGCCGCCCAAGGCCGCGATCGAGGCCGCCGACGGTGACCAGGTGGCGCTGGAGCACGCCTTCCAGCAGGAGCGGACGCTGCTGTTCGTGGCCTGCACCCGGGCGCGCGACGCGCTGTACGTGTCGCACGTGGGCCGGGCCAGCCGCCTGATCAGCGACACCTGGTAGGTGGTGTGCGGGTGGGCGGGGACTTCCCGTCCGCCCGCCACGGGCGGTGCCCGGCCGCGGCGCCTTCCCCCTCGCCCCTCGAACCGGGGCGCTCCGCACGTGGCACCGATCCCGTCGTCGCTCTCCGGCACCCGCCGCGGGCGGTGCCCGGCCGCGGCGTGCCCGAGGAGAGGGGACGGCACGGCGGGGACGCCCCCGTGGTGGCGCCCCCGTCGTCGTGCCGTGGCGGGGTCAGAGGTCGCCGTACCGGCCGTTGAGGTCGGGGATGTTCATGACGTCGGTGCTGGCCATGGGGTCGTCCACGTCCACGTCGGTGACGATCATGTACGGGAGCAGCAGCGGTGGCGGGAAGTCCGGGGTGAAGGTGATCGGGATACCCAGGATCCGCACGTGCATGCGGGTGATGTGCATCCGGACGGAACCGTCCATGGCCATGGTGGGCAGGCCGAGGCTCATCCGGGTACCGGCGTCCTCGAACCACAGTTCGGCACCGACGAAGTCGGCCCTGCTCATGGTCAGCCGGATGTACCTGCGGGGACCGTCGACGGTGGGGCACTCCACGACGCCGTCGTAGCTCGCGCCGCTCATCGTGAGCCGGTCGGCGGTCAGGCCGGACGTGCGGACCGAACCGGTGAAGCAGTCGTACCGCTCGTCCACCTGGACGTCGGGGAGCTCTCCCGCCTCCCGGGCGGCCTGGCAGTCGCGGACGGCGTCCAGGAACTCCTCCTCGGACTCGGTCAGGGCGGACTCGCCCGTGCGCATCCGGCACTGCTCCGGAACGCCCTCCTGCGGATCCTCCCCGGTCTCCTCCTCCGCTTCCTCGTCCGTGCCCTCCGGCGTCCCGTCCTCCGCCCGCCCGCCGTCCTCACCGCCGGTGCCCCCGTCCGGTTCGGTGCCGGGCTCGGTGGGTTCGCCGCTCGGGGTGTCGCTCGGGGTGTCGCTCGGTGCTCCGCTCGGACCGTCCGTGGGTTCGGCGGAGGGGGACGGCGACGGCGAGGGCTGGTCGGTGGTCTGCTCCTCCTCGTCGTCCGAGGGCAGGAACCAGTCCCACCAGTCGGAGGGCGCGGAGGCGCTCGCCAGGGTCACGGCCACCGCCAGGGGCAGGGCCAGAGCGGCCAGCGGCCGGGTTCCCGAGCGGGGATCGGAGACGACCTCGTCGGAGGCTCCGCGTTCCGCGGCTCCGGCGCCCCGGGGGGAAGCGGTTCCGGTACGGGCTTCGGCGGAGGACACGGCCGGGGTCCTCCTCCCGGTCCCCTCCTCGGAGTCCCCGGATCCCCCGGCGGCCCCGTCCTCGGAGGCGTCGCTCCGGTCCGTGGCCTCCTTGCGGCGCCGCAACGTGCGCCGTGTACACCCCGCGCGCCGGGGTCGCCGCTGCCGGGTGGGCGCCCACGCGAACACGAGCGCCCCGCCGACGATGCCGAGCAGCATCCCGATGACGAACCCGCCGAAGTTGGAGGTCACGTAGGACACCAGGGCGAGCATGAGCCCGACCACCCCGAAGAAGAAGTGCTGCGCGGTCTGGAACCAGCTCAGCACGCCCAGGGCGATCAGCAGCGTCGCGATGAGGACGCCGGACACACCGGCGATACCGGAGTAGACGAGCAGGTCGATCGGGATGATGAGGCTCTGCGCGGCCGGCGCGACCAGCAGCTCGACTCCGGCCAGGACGAGGAGGAGGCCGCCCCAGAACGGGCGGCGGCGCCGCCAGCTCCGGAAGCGTCCCCAGCCCGCGCGGAACAGGGTGAGTGCGTGGGCCATGGGATCAGAAGCACTCGTGTTCGCCGGGCTTGACGGCCAGGCTCAGACCGGACAGGTGGAGGGAACCGGAGGTGACCGCCAGGGTCGTCAACTCCATGTCGGTGACGGTGATGCTCTCGGACTGGAGGCCGAAACCGCCCGCGGGGCCCTGGCCTCCCTCGACCTGGTCCAACGTGCTGGCGTCGCGTCCGATCTCGATGGCGCTGAACTCGGCGTTGCCCTGGAGCTGCTCGATGTCGAGGACGAGGTTGGTGCCCTCGACGGGCTCGGACTCGCCCGCGGTGATGACGAGGGTGGCCTGGCCGATGGGCAGGTCCCAGAGGGAGGACATGCACAGGTCGGTCAGTTCCGCGCTGCCGACCGAGGAGAGGCCGACCGGGCGTGAGGAACCGTCGACGGAGTTGGCGACGTCCCCGTACTGGGTGAAACCGGTACCGACGAGCTGGCCGGCGGACATCTTGAAGCTGTCGCCGGACACGGCGAAGGAGGCGGCGAGCAGCCCCTGCGTGGTCATACCGCCGAGGACCGCGGCGGCCGCGAACCCCGGGACGGCGACGAGGGCGAACCTGCGCCAGACGGTTCCGCCACCGCCTTCGTGCTGCTCAGGCACATCCTGGGACGCCTCGGGCGCCTCGCCGGAAGCCTTGGGCATGAGTACCTCCAGTGTTCCGCCGCGCGAGGGCGGCGAGGGGGAGCGAAACTTGCGCCGAGGCACGCCACGCGTGTTACATGGAACACACCCTACTCGGCGGTAGTGACGAACATTACAATACTTAATGTCACATTTCTAGATGGCGCATTCAATGTTGCGGACTCGTGTCCGGCGCACCACGAGAAACCGCGACTGACCTGGAGAGAGACCAGCCGTGCCCCCAGAGCGCAGAACAGATTCCACCGCCACCACCACCGCTTCCGCCCCCGCTTCCAGCCCCGCCCGCGCGACCGAGGAGAACGACGACCGCTTCGACTACGACGTCCTCGTCGTGGGCTCGGGGTTCGGCGGTTCGGTGAGCGCCCTCCGCCTCACGGAGAAGGGTTACCGCGTCGGTGTCCTGGAGGCGGGACGCCGTTTCAGCCCCGAGACGCTGCCGTCCTCCTCCTGGGACGTCGGCAACTTCCTGTGGGCGCCCCGGCTCGGCATGTACGGCATCCAGCGCATCCACCTGCTGCGCGACGTGATGATCCTGGCGGGTGCCGGTGTCGGCGGCGGTTCGCTCAACTACGCCAACACGCTCTACCACCCGATGGACCCGTTCTTCGAGGACCCGCAGTGGCGGCACATCACCGACTGGAAGGCGGAGCTGGCACCGTTCTACGACCAGGCCCGCCGCATGCTCGGCGTGCGCACCAACCCCACGGTCACACCCTCCGACGTGCACCTGAAGGCGGTCGCCGAGGACATGGGGGTCGGGGACACCTTCCGCCTCACCCCCGTGGGCGTGTGCTTCGGAGACGGTGAGGACGGCGACGGCAGCCGGGCCGAGCCCGGCGCGTCGGTGGGCGACCCCTACTTCGGCGGCGCGGGCCCCGACCGCCGTGCCTGCACGGAGTGCGGGGAGTGCATGACCGGCTGCCGACACGGCGCCAAGAACACGCTGACCGAGAACTACCTGTACTTCGCCGAGCGCGACGGCGCCGAGGTGCATCCCCTGACCACCGTCGAACGTCTGCGCGAACTGCCGGGAGGGGGCTTCGCCGCCGACACCCTCCGGACCGACGCGCCCCGACGGCGGTCGAACGCCCGCACGTTCACCGCCCGCCAGGTCGTGGTGGCCGCCGGGACCTACAACACCCAGACGCTGCTGCACCGCATGCGCGACTCCGGGATGCTGCCCCGCCTGTCTCCGAGGCTCGGCACGCTCACCCGGACCAACTCCGAGGCGCTCGTGGGCGCGATGAGCCGCCGGGTTCCGCCACCGGAGGACCTGACGCGGGGCGTGGCCATCACGTCCTCGATCCACCCGGACGAGAACACCCACATCGAACCGGTCCGCTACGGCAAGGGCTCCAACGCGATGGGGCTGCTCACCGCCATACAGGTGCCCGGCGGCGGAAGGATCCCGCGCTGGCTGCGGTTCCTGGGGCTGGCGGCGCGCCACCCGTACGTGTTCGCGCGCAGTTTCTCCAACCGGCGCTGGTCGGAACGGACCATCATCGGTCTGGTGATGCAGTCCCTGGACAACTCGCTGACGACGTCGGTGCGGCGGGGGCTGTTCGGCGGCGGGAAGAAGCTGACCTCCCGACAGGGCCACGGCGAACCGAACCCGACGTGGATCCCCGCGGGACAGGAGGCGGCCAGCAGACTGGCCGAGCGGATCGACGGCTTCCCGGGGGGCACGTGGGGCGACGTGTTCAACATCCCGATGACCGCGCACTTCCTGGGCGGCTGCCCGATCGGCGACAGCGCCGAGAGCGGGGTCATCGACCCCTACCACCGGCTGTACGGCCACCCGGGCATCCACGTGGTGGACGGGTCCGCGGTCACGGCGAACCTGGGCGTGAACCCGTCACTGACCATCACCGCGCAGGCCGAACGGGCGATGTCGATGTGGCCGAACAAGGGTGAGGAGGACACCCGGCCGGAGCAGGGCGCCGGGTACCGGCGTGTCAGGCCGGTGTTCCCGGAGTCCCCGGCGGTTCCGGCCGGTGCCTTCGCCGAGCTGCGCTTCACCGCCTCGCTGCCGCTGACGGTGGTCGACACCGCGTCGGAGGCCGGAGAGGCGGCCGGGGCCGGGAACGGAGCCGGGGCCGCCGGGGCCGGTGCCGGGGCCGCCGGGACCGGTGCCGGGGAGGCGACGGGTGTCGACGAGGTGGCGGAGGCTGTCGGGGACGACGGCCGGGCGTGAGTGCCGCCATGGGCCCGTTGCCCGTGGGGCGCCGGTGGCCGCAAGGCGCCTGCGCCCTCAGGAACGCGGGCTCCGTCAGGGCACGGGTGACCGCAGCGGTGCGAGGCGGCTGACGGGGCAGTCGCCCGCAAGGGCACGGGCGCCCGCAGGGGGCGGTCCCGACCGCCGAAGGGCGGGCGCCCGCAGGAGTCCGGGTGTCCGCAGGAGTCCGGGTGCCCGTAAGGGTGCGGGGTGTCGGCGGGAACGCGGTCAACCCCGGGAGGGCGAATGGCCGCAGGGGGCGGGATGGCCCCGGGAAGGCGGTCAACCCGGGAGTGCGGTCAACCCCGGGAAGAACGGTTGTCCACAGGGACGAGGAACCGGCTGGTGGGGCGGGGAAAGCCGTTCTAGGCTGGATTTCGGGGGCGCCGCGCGTCGCCACCGGGCGGGTGTGTCGCCCCCGAATCCCAGTGTCCCCGGCCCCTCACCCACCCACAAGGCCCTTCCTCCGCCTGTGGACACGCCCGCCTGTGGACACACTCGCGTGAGGGCACACCGCGTGGGGGTCCCGCGGCCGCAGACACGGGCCATCCGCTCAGGCCGGGCCCGTCAGCCCCTCGGCCTCCGCCGAGCCGTGCCGCCCTCTGGCCACGCCCTCCTTCTCCAGGTACTCCATGGCCAGGGCGAAGTGCTCCCCCATCACGTTGGTGAGCTTCTCCGCCATCTCCTGCGCCAGGACCGCGTCCACGGCCTGCTGCGCGAGCGGGCGCACGCGGCGTATCAGCTCGGCCATCTCGGCGGTCTCCTCGCTCCTGACCACCGTGCCGGGGGCGTGCTCGGCGATGATGTGGTCGGCGACTAGGCGGACCATGTGCTCGGCGACGTCACCGACCTTGTCACGCAGGTTCTCGGCTATGTCGAGTACCGAGTCCACGCTCATGCCCAGCTTCACCAGCTCCACGCCGGCGTGCAGCAGCCGGGGGCTGGGGACCCGGAAGCGCAGCCCGTCGCGTTCGAGCACGCCCAGGTCCAGGGAGCGCTTCACGGTACGCGGCGTCACCCCGCGCCCGAAGAGCCCCTTCAGGTCGCTGAGGGTCAGGTAGTCGGCGATCTCGTCGCTCCATGCATCCCCTATGGCCGACTCGAAACCGAGGATGTCGGAGAGGTCCCCGCCCCGCTCCCAGACCCGGAACATCTCGCCGATGTTGGCGAAGGTGTATCCGCGCCGCAGTAGCTGGCCGATCAGCCGCAGACGTGCCAGGTGCGCCTCGGAGTAGATACCCACGCGACCCTCGCGGCGGGGAGGGGCGAGCAGGCCCCGGTCCTGGTACACCCGGACGTTGCGCACCGTCGTGTCGGCGAGCCGGGCGAGTTCGTCAATGCGGTATTCGGCCATGGGTCCAGCCTAGAGACCCCCAGGAGCCCTACTCGTCAGTAAATTTCCAGCCGCACCCCATTGCATTGTGACAATGCTCGTTGTAACGTTCCGGCAAGAACTGTGGAGGAGATCACATGACGACCCCCCTGCCGCGCCACCTGCGGCGGCTGCCCGGCCAGAACGCCATCGTCACCGGAGCGTCCGGAGCGTTCGGCAGCGCCACGATGGCCGTCCTCCGCCACCTCGGCGTGAACGTCGTCGGCATCGACCGCAAGCCCGCCCCCGGCGTCGTCGGCTGCGACATCACCGACGACGAGCAGGTGCGCGCAGGCGTCGCCGAGGCCCTGGACCAGCTCGACGGCCGTCTGGACCTGCTGATCCACTTCGCGGGCGTCGGACCGGCCGTGGACATCGGCCAGACCCCGGACGTCCACGTCCACCAGGCGCTGGAGGTCAACCTGCTGGGCGCCTGGCGGGTCACCGCGGCGGCCCTGCCCGCGCTGCTCCAGACCAGGGGGCGCGTCATCATCACCGCGTCCCTGCTGTCGAACCTGCAACTGCCCTTCGCCGGGGCCTACACGGTGTCCAAGCGGGCGCTGACCGCCTACGCCGACTGCCTGCGCGCCGAGTACGGCACCCACGTCGGCGTCACCACCGTCTACCCCGGCTACGTCGACACACCCATCCACAACAGCTCCCGGGCCACCGGTGTCGCGCTCGACGGCCTCGTCCCCGCCGAGCGCGAGCGCGACACCGTCATGGCGGGGGGCCGCNGTGCCCGGTACGCCCGCCGCGACGTGGCCTCCACCGCGCTCGGCACCGCCGGACTCCACCTGTTCCGGCACTTCCCCGGCACCACAGAACAGATCGTGTCGCTCCAGGTCGGCCTGCTCCTGTCGGACGGCGCCTTCGGCGACGCGGAGATCGCCCAGGGACTCCACACGCGCCACGGCAGCCCCCAGGCCGGGCCGAACGCGTCCTGAGGAGGAAGACAGATGACCGCAGAGATCACCGCCAAGCCCAAGATCACCGACCGCGAGGACATCGCCAAGCGCCTGCTGCGCGGCTCGGCCAAGGCCTCCTTCGACCCGCTCGTCGAGATCGACTGGGACGCCCCCGTCGACAAGGACATGTGGGCGATCCGCCCCGAGCGCGTCTCGCTGTACGGCACCTACCTGTGGGAGCGGCTCACCGAGGAGCAGCGCAAGGAGCTCTCCCGGCTGGAGATCGCCAGCATCGCCACCATCGGCATCTGGTTCGAGACCATCCTCATGCAGATGCTGGTGCGCCACGCCTACCACAACGACCCGAGCACCAACCACGTCCAGTACGCGTACACCGAGATCGCCGACGAGTGCCGCCACACGGTGATGTTCGCGAAGATGGTGGGCAAGCTCGGCTGGACGACGCACAAGCTCGACCCGGCCGCCTTCCACCTCGGCAACCTCTTCAAGACCATCGCGCACGGCCCGCTGATCTTCGCCGGGGCGCTGTTCGTCGAGGAGGTCCTCGACCAGCTCCAGCGCGAGGCGGTGCCCGACGAGCAGATCCTGCCGCTGGTGCGCTCGGTCTCGCGCATCCACGTGGTGGAGGAGGCGCGGCACATGCGCTACGCCCGCGAGGAGTTCCAGCGCGACTGGGCCAAACGCGGTCCCCTCAACAGGGCCTACAGCCGGATCATCCTGGGCCTGGTCACCTACTACTCGGCCACCCGGCTGATCAACCCCAAGGTGTACGCCCAGGTCGGGCTCGATCCCCGCGAGGCCTACCGGGTCGCCCAGAACAACCCCCACTGGATCGGCACCAAGACCTGGGCCGCCCGCAAGGTGGTGGGCACCCTGGACACCGCCGGTGCCATCACCGGTCTCGGCCGCTACTTCTGGAAGAAGGCCGGACTGCTCGGCTGATCCCGCGACCGCTCGACTGACCCCGCGACCGGTCCGCGTTCGGGCCGCGACGGCGACCGCGGGCCGGGCGCACGCCCGCCCGGCCCCGCCACCGAACACCGCGACCCGCCGAGTGCGGCGGCCGGTGGCCCCAGACCCCACCGTCGGAGGACGAAACGCGCCACGTCCTCCGACGGTGGTCAGAACTCCCGGGGACGGAACGCGCCACGTTCCCGGGAGCCCTCTCCCCGTAGGGCGAACGCGCCGCGCCCTACGGGGTGGCAACTCCCCCGGGGGCGAAACGCGCCACGCTCCCGGGGGACACACCCGCCGGTCCGCGCGGCGGCCAGCCCCGGACCGGTTCGCACGAAGGGACCAAGACGTGACCGAAGCACCACCCCACTTCCGGGTGGCCGTCATCGGATCCGGCTTCGCCGGGATCGGGATGGCCGTCCGCCTCAAGCAGGCCGGTCTGAAGGACTTCGTGGTTCTGGAGCGCGCCGACGAGGTCGGCGGCACCTGGCGTGACAACTCCTACCCGGGTGCGGCCTGCGACGTGCCCTCGCACCTGTACTCGTTCTCCTTCGCGCTCAACCCGCACTGGAGCCGCACCTTCTCCCCGCAGCCGGAGATCTTCGACTACATGAAGCGGGTCGCCGGCGAGCACGGCGTGGACCGGCACCTCCGCCGGGGCCACGACGTGCGGGCCGCGCACTGGGAGCCGGACGGCAACCGGTGGCGGATCGAGACCAGCAGGGGAACCGTCACCGCCCAGTTCCTGGTCAGCGCGGCGGGTCCGCTCGCCGACCCCTCCTACCCCGACATCAAGGGCCTGGACACGTTCGAGGGGACGATGTTCCACTCGGCGACCTGGGACCACGACCACGACCTCACCGGTCGCAGGGTCGCGGTGATCGGCACGGGGGCGTCCGCGATCCAGTTCGTGCCGAAGATCCAGCCCCGGGTGGGGAAGCTCGCGCTGTTCCAGCGCACCGCCCCGTGGGTGATGTTCCGGCACGACCGCGACATCACCAGGGCGGAGAGCTGGCTGTACCGCAACATCCCGCTCGCCCAGCAGATCGCCCGCAAGAGCATCTACTGGGGCCGGGAGTCGTACATCCTCGGCTTCGCCAAGAACCCCAGGCTGCTCTCGGTCGTGGAGAGGCTGGGCCGGGCCAACATCCACCGCAGCGTGAAGGACCCCGAACTTCGGGCCAAGCTCACCCCGAGCTTCCGTGCGGGCTGCAAGCGCATCCTGATGTCCAACGACTACTATCCGGCGCTGGCCCAGCCCAACGTGGACGTGATCACCGACGGCATCGTGGAGGTCCGCCCGAACGCCGTGGTCACCCGCGACGCGTCGGGCCGCGAGACCGAGCACGAGGTCGACACGATCATCTTCGGCACCGGGTTCCACGTGACCGACCCGCCGGTGGCCCAGCGGATCTTCAACTCCGAGGGGCGCTCGCTCTCCGAGCACTGGGGGACGAACGTGCAGGCCTTCCGGGGCACGACCGTGTCCGGGTTCCCCAACGCCTTCGTGCTGGCGGGTCCGAACACCGGCCTGGGGCACACCTCGCAGGTGTTCATGATCGAGGCCCAGATCCGGTACACGATGCAGGCGCTCAAGTACCTGTGCAGGAACGGCCTGGACCGCATGGACGTGCTCCCGCAGGCGCAGCACGCCTACAACGAGATGGTCGCCAGGGCCATGGAGGGCACGGTGTGGGTGACCGGCGGCTGCGACAGCTGGTACCTCAACGAGCAGGGCCGCAACACCACCCTGTGGCCGACCTTCACGTGGAACTTCGCGCTGCGTACGCGCTGGTTCGACCCCCACAACTACGACCTGCGGGTCGACCGTGCTCGCAAGCGCGGTTCCCGCCGTTCCGCCGAGCGCGTGTCCGCGGCCCGGTGAGGAGGAAGGTGAGGAAGCGATGAGCGGGTTCGGTGACGAGGAAGAGGAGTACCGGGGCACGGTGACGGTCGTGCTGCCCGGTGGCGACGGCTCCGACGGCGACCGGGAGAAGGACGGGGGCGCCGCCGTGCGGATCGACGCCCACCTGGCGGGCCACTTCTCCCCGCTGACCGGCGACTACCGGTGGCGGGGGCGGCTGTCCCCCAGCCCGGAGGTGACCGAGGCCTTCCAGAAGGGCGTGCGTACCGTCGTGGTGCGCACCCCCGACGGGTTCGAGGGCACCGGAACGCTGGACGAGCCCAACCTGTGGGGCGGCCATCCGGTCAACGGCGCGGGTTCTCCCCCCTTCGCCGTCCCCCGCGTCGAGATCGACGACGACTGAGTCCGCCCGCGAAAGCCCCCGCTCCCCCGGCGCCCCCTTCCCCCTGAGTGAGAGGTATCCCCGATGGCAACCCGACACGTGAGTCAGGCCCGAGAGCTCCAGGTGCGCTCCGCCGACGGTACGCAGCTGCACGTCGAGGTGCGCGGCCCGGAGGACGGGCCGACCGTGGTCCTCGCCCACTGCTGGGCGACGTCGCTGGCCTCGTGGGGGCCGGTGGTGCGCGAGCTCGACCCGTCCCTGCGGGTGGTGCTCTACGACCAGCGCGGCCACGGGCGGACCCCGGCTCCGATGACCCGCGCGGGCTACGGCGCCGAGAAGCTGGCCGAGGACCTGTGCGCGGTCCTGGAGGCGACCGTGCCCGAGGGTCGGAAGGCCGTGGTGGCCGGGCACAGCATGGGCGGGATGACTGTTATGGCGGCCGGTGCGCACCCGGTGTTCCAGGAGAGGACCGCCGCGGTGCTGCTGACCAACACCGGGTGCACGCAGCTGCCCGGGCGGTCGACCGCCGTGCCGCTGCCCGGGCCCCTGGGCACGCTCGGCGCGAAGATCTTCCTGAAGGCCCCGCTGCCCCTGGGTCCGCGCAACGCCGCCACCACCGCGGTGTTGAGGTGGATGGTGATGGGCAAGGAGTCGGACCCTCGCATGGTGCGGCTGTGCATGCGGATGGTGCACGCGTGCAACGGCGTGACCCGGGGTGCGTGGGGCGGTGTGATCAGCGCGCTGGAGGCGGAGGAGACCGCGCGGCGGATCTCGGTGCCCACCGTGGTGCTGGTGGGCACCGACGACAAACTGACCCCGCCCTGGCACGCGCACCACATCGCCTCACTGCTGAAGGACTGCCGGGAGGTGCGGGAGATCCCCGGGGCCGGTCACATGGGGCCGCTGGAGTACCCGAAGGTGCTGGCGGACCGTCTGGGGGCGCTCGCCGCCACCCACCTGGGTGCCCAGGCGCAGGCCGCCTGACCCGCCGACGCGTACGCCCCCGGTGGGACGGCCGGGGGCGTACGCGTGTGTGGGGCTCCCGGTCAGCGGATCCTGGCGCCGTACACGTGGTCGACCGTCATCGTCATGAGCACCCTGCGGTCGGACACCATCACCGACCGGTACTCGTCCCAGTCCGGGTGCTCCCCGGAGGCGAGACGGTAGTAGCGCACCAGGGCCTCGACCTCGGGGCCGTGGGGGTCGGTCCCCGGGCCGGTGAGCACCGCGGTGCCCTCGGCGGTGGCCCAGGCCCAGCCGTCGGGGCTGGTGACCTCCAGGGCGGCTCGCGGGTCCCGGCGCAGGTTCGCCGTCTTGGCCCGGCCCTCCGTCATCGAGACGTGGAGGACCTCGGCCTCCCGGTCGTAGAAGGGCATGACGGGGGAGAGTTGGGGGCGGCCGTCCGACTTGATCGTCGCGAGGACACCGAGCCTGCTCTCCGCGAGCAGCGCGCGTGGGTTGAACGACGTGTCGGTCATGTTCGGGTCCACCTCTCGGCCGGATGCTGGCTGTTCATGGTGACGCGGCAGGGCCAGCGACCGTTCGTGGCCGCGCTTCCGGGGATTCGCGGAACCGTCCGGTCATCGCCGCGTGGCCGCTGCCGCCGTGTCCATCTTCCACCGCCCGGTCGCCCGGGGCCCTGACGAACCGCGGGAGTACGGCACTGGAACCGTCCACGCGCGCGGCGCGTTCGGTGCGGAATCAGCCCTGGACGGACTGGGCGTCGGCGAGGCGGCCGCGCAGCATCAGGTCCATCACCTCCATGTAGCGGTCGGCGCGGGCGCGCCCGAGAAGGAAGGGGTTGGGGCCGTCCGGGTCGTCCCGGAGCTGCTGGATGCGCTGGAGGCCATAGTCGTTGGGGTGGTTGGACAGTTCCACGTCCACATCGGCCCTGCGCATGTGCCAGCGGAAGGCGGCGATGGACTCGATGTAGTCGCGCAGCTCACCGGGGGTCTCGGGCGGGTTGCTGCCGCCCCAGAGCATGGCCTTGTGGCGTCGGGAGCCCGCGTGCACGGGGAAGATGGGCGACACGGTGCCGGAGGTGTGGCCCGGGGTGTGGTGCAGGGCGATGCTCGTGTTGCCCAGGGTGAGGCACTGGCCGTCGGCGATCTCCAGGTCGCGGTCAGGGGCGTTGTCAGGGTTGGTGCGTTCGATGAGGTCCCAGTCGGCCGGGGACATCATCACGCGCGCGCCGTGGCGGTCGGCCAGGTACTGGGCCGCGCCGAAGTGGTCGTAGTGGCCGTGGGTGACCACGATGTAGCGGATGTCGCCGGGGTCGGCGCCCAGTTCGCGCAGCCCGGGCTCGATGTAGTCCCGGCCGTCCTGGGGTGAGCGCAGGGCGTCGAAGAGGACGATCCCCTCGTAGGTGAACAGGGCCATGGCGTGGACGAAGCCCACGCTGAGGACGGCCAGGTCGTCGAAGAGCCTGGTGGGGGGCGGGGCGGGAAGTTCCCCGGGGAACTCGACGTCGGGGTGCAGAGCTGAGGCGATCGCCCGCAGGACCGGGTCCTGGCCAGCCAGACGGTTGGCGCGGTCGTAGTAGACCTGCCCGTCGCTGGCGGCGGCGGCAGGAGTGGAGCCGAGCACACCGGCCCCGGCGGCCAGCCCGAGTACGGCGAGGTGGGCGAAGCCGCGCCGTGACAGGGGGGAGTGGTTGGGAGAGAGCTCCATGAGGGTCTCCTGTTCGTTTCCGTGGTGCTTCGGGAGGCGGGTGCACTCCGTATGGCGTGTGATGCCAAAGGGGTGGGATACCTGCCGCCCGCACCGGGTTCGCGCCAGGGGCGGGCTTTTCAGAACGGATCGCCCTTACTGCAACGGGTTTGGCTGCGGCCGGACCATCCCCGCGTGCGCGGGGAGCACAGGCGGAACAGGCGCCGTTCGTGGGGGCGGCAGGGACCATCCCCGCGTGCGCGGGGAGCACAGTCCTCTCCCCCCAAGTCGCTCCCCGGCGCGGGGACCATCCCCGCGTGCGCGGGGAGCACCCGGGAGGTTTCGTGCCAGAGCTTGTTGGTGTCGGGACCATCCCCGCGTGCGCGGGGAGCACAAGGACATGATGAGCGACGACTACCGGGCCAGGGGACCATCCCCGCGTGCGCGGGGAGCACGGCCCCTGAAACCGAGATGAAAAAGCCGGTCAGGGACCATCCCCGCGTGCGCGGGGAGCACGAGAGCTGCCCGAGAGCCCGACTGTGAAGGCCGGGACCATCCCCGCGTGCGCGGGGAGCACGCACTGGACAACCTCAGCGGTATTCAGCCCTGGGGACCATCCCCGCGTGCGCGGGGAGCACGAGGGGCCGTGGCCATCACCAAGGCGCGCCGAGGGACCATCCCCGCGTGCGCGGGGAGCACGAACGCGCCCCGTGGGAGGACCTACGGGGCGCGGGACCATCCCCGCGTGCGCGGGGAGCACCAGGTCGACATGTTCACCGCGTTCCCGTTCGGGGGACCATCCCCGCGTGCGCGGGGAGCACGAGAGGAGCGCCTAGGAACACAGGGCAACAGAGGGACCATCCCCGCGTGCGCGGGGAGCACGTCAGCCGGTCGGCCAGGGCGCGGGTGCCGGGGGGACCATCCCCGCGTGCGCGGGGAGCACGGGATGGTTGGCCACCCAAACGAGTGAAGAGCGGGACCATCCCCGCGTGCGCGGGGAGCACAGTCAACGACCTGCGAACTTACCAGCGGCAAGCAGCCTTTTCTCCAACTTCCTGAGAAACAGACAAACCGGACAGCACGCTCAGCCTCCAGAAGACCATGGCCGCAGAGTACCGGTAGAGGCACACACCGCGCCCCTACCGGTAGTGGATCAGCCGACCGGGACGGGTGCCGGATCCAGGAGGCGGGCAAGGGTTCCGATGTCGGGCACCTCGGCCAGGCCAGTGGAGGAAGCCACCCAGTACGAACCAGTGTTCTCCCCGTACCAGATCACCAGGCGCGGATTGCGGCGCTGGAAAGCAGCAGCAAGAGCGTGTTCGCGCTGGTACTCAGCCAGGTGACCGCCGAGCCGGGGCAACAGCTGAGCGCGGCGCCTGCGGCAGGAGGGGTGCTCGCAGGTCGGGCAGAATGGACCGACGAGCGGGCGGCGCCGGGGCAACGGAGGCGGAACTCGGTACAGCGGGTCACTGGAGGGACGCGGGTCAGGGATAGGATGCGTCATCGATCCTGTTTCCTTACATATCGCAGTGTGTGGATTTTGGGATTGGAGGGCCCGGGAAGAGCGTTGCCGCGCTCTCCTGGGCCCGTTTCACGTCTGTGGCGCGATGAGCCGCGCTTTAGGCGGCGGTGTTCCAGAGGTTGTCGGTCAGGTCGTAGGCCAGGAAGAACCACACCTGCCGGTAGTCGGGGATGCCGTTGTCACCCCACGAGGTGGCCAACGCGTTGACCATGGCCAGTCCGCGCCCGGACTCGGCCGACAGGTCCAACCCGTTGGGGTTGGCCTTCAGGTGGCAGCGCTGACCGAGGCCGACCGTGCGACCGTCACGCGCCCCTTCGTCACGGCAGGTCAGGCGCAGTCCGGTACGGGTGCGCCGACAGGTGAGGGTGTAGCCCCCGAAGGGCTGACCGGACCGCGAGTGTTCCAGCGCGTTGTTCGCGAGCTCGCTGCCGAGGAGGGTGAACAGGTAGCGGTAGTCGCGGTCGCGGTCGGCGGCGCAGGTGTCCAGGAACGCGCGCACCAGCGGCATGTACTGGATTGAGCCACCGAAGTCGTAGCGGCGGGTGCGGTAGTGGGCACGGTCGGCCCGGCCGGTGAAGTAGTGGCGGTAGCGCGGCGGAACCAGCTCCGAGAGGGACACGGTCACCTCGGGCAGGACGGGCATGGGCGCGGTTGCGGGCATGACGAACAGACTCCTTGCGTGAGTGGAGTGACGACGGGGGTTCGGCGTGCCCGCAGGAGTAGGACCTTCGCGTTTCCCCAGTACAGGGAAGGGGCACGGCGTAGCCTGACCAACAGAGACATCGAGGACCCACCCCAACGGCAAGCCCTGCACGCGCTGGCGAAGGATGCCAAGAAGCGTGGTTGGTGGTCCTCATACAAGGAGGTTTTCGGGGATCAGGCACTACCTGACTTCGAAGCCGAAGCGTCCGTCATCCGCAGCTTCGAAGGACTTGTGATCCCAGGGTTGCTACAGACTCCGGCGTATGCCGAAGCTCTCTTCCAAGGAGGGCGCTACACCGACGCCAAGGACATCGCTCATCGGGTGGAAGCCCGCATGGCACGGCGGGAGATCCTGACCCGTTTCAATCCCGTGCACCTGCGCGTGGTCATGGACGAGGCGGCGCTACGTCGCATGATCGGTAACCCATCGATCATGGCTGAGCAGATGAAGCATCTGCTGCACATGGCGAAGATGCCCAACGTCGATGTGCAGGTACTCCCCTTCTCCGCAGGTTCCCATGCGGCACTGGTGGCCCCGTTCAGCATCCTGGAGTTCCCTGAGCAGTTGGACCTACCGATCATCCACGTAGGCACTGTGGTCGATTCAGTATTCTTCGAGCAGCCCAAGGATGTCGCCCGATACAGCGCCACATTTGGCGACATCCAGGGCACTGCCCTGAGCACCACACAGAGCGCACGGTTCATCGCCGACGTGCTCACATCCCTAGAGAGCGACGGATGAGCAACGAGCTGGTTTTCCACAAGAGTAGCTACAGCGGCCAGGAGCCCAACTGTGTGGAAGTTGCCCACATCCCCACGAGCTTTCGGAAGAGCAGCCACAGCGGCGTCAACGGGGAGTGCCTGGAGGTCGCCGACCTGCCTTGCGGAGCGGCCGTCCGGGACTCCAAGAACCCGGCCAAGGGCCACCTCCCCTTCCCCGCCGCCGAGTGGGACGCCTTCCTCGCCATCGCGCGCGGCTGACGCTGCGACCGAAACGCCCCCTCAACCCGCCGCGTACGCGGCGATCTTGTACTTATAGCGAGTCTCGACGTTCCAACCTCGCTATAAGTACAAGGTCAGCGCAGGTCAGGACCCATGCGTCACACCGGCAACGGTTCCGGCTGACATATTCGCCCAGCAGCTCCCCGACATTCCACGAACAACAGCGGGGCCCCGGTGACCACTACTGCGTCACCAGGGCCCCGCCGCACGCTGGGACCGCTCCCGGTCAGACCGTGTCGCGCAACAGCGTGGGCACCACGTGCTCGGACACCTCCGAGTGCACCTGGTGCAACCGCGTCTGCACCGCCCTCCTCAACTTGGTCAGGCACTCGACCAGGGTGATGTCGTCCCCGACCAGACCCCCCTTGGCCACCACCGGGGTTCCGTCCAGCGGCCCCCCGCTGATGTGCCCGTGCACCGCCAGCGGCACGATCTCGCCGCCCACGTCAAACGCGTGCACGTCCAACTCGTCCAGCAGGCTCGCCACCAGGTCCCCGCCGGTCAGGTAGAGCCCACTGGGCAACGCGTGCGCCCCCGTGGTGTCGGCGACCTCGTTGATCACGTCCGCCACCAACCGGGCGATCCGTCCGGGCAGCTCCGCGCGGACCTGGGCGGGCAGCTCCCGCACCTGCTCGGAGGTGTTCACCACCCGCAGCAGGCACAGATCCGGAAAACCGGAGGACGTGAGCTGCTCGGACAGCTCCCGGGCGACACCGTCCGCGTGGTCGTCATCGGCCTCCTCGGCGAGCGCCACCGCGTCCAGGTCCACGAACCGCACCGCGCCCGTCCGCGCCACCGTGGCCACCTGGCGCCGGGTCAGCTCCGTGGTGCTGCCCACCACCCCGAGGAGCGGCCCGCGCGAACCCGCCTGCCCGCGCAACCGCAGCGCGTAGGCCAGCAGCGCCCCCGTGGGCCCGGGATCGGCCGCCACCCACACCGTTCCGTCGCTGTGGTGGGCGGCCGCGGCGGCCTCGGCGATGTCGCTCAGGTGCTGCTCGGTGCTCGCGTCGCACACCACGATCGGCTCGTCACCGGCGAGCAGCTCGGCCGTCAGCATCGTCTGGGTCACCTGGCGCACGGGCACGTGTCTGACGGGCAGGTCGGTCTGGGCGGCGAGGATGTCGGCGACGACGCTGGTGGTCATCGGGCACAGGGGATCCGCCGCGAGTTCGCTGTCCTCCAGCGGAACCCCGTTGAGCAGCTGCACCCCGTCCTCGGTGACGCGCCCCGAGCTGGGAAACGCCGGAACGCACAGCACCCGCACGCGGGTCCCGGCGGGCACCCGCTCACGGACGGCGTCGTAGGTGGCCTCCAGCTCGGCGCCGATGTTGCCGCGCAGCGTGGAGTCGGTCCGCTTGACCACCAGCCCCACCGGCCACACAGCCTCCACCACGTCCGTGACCAGGTCCGCGGCCTGCTCGGCGGGCACGTGGCGGCTGTCCAGGTTGGCCACGACCACGTCGTAGTCCCCCACCACCCGGCTCACGTGCTCGGGTGTCACCGTGGCCACGCGCATCCCGGTGCGGGCGAACCTGGCACCGGTGGCGTTGGCACCGGTGAGGTCGTCTGCGACCACGAGGACCTGGGCCACGGCGCTTCTCCTTCGGTGTTCGACGAAAACCTGGGGCGACCTCCTCCAACATAGGGCCACGGAGGCGGTCCGGGAGTCGCCGGGTCAGAGAGTGACCACCGAACCCGTGCGCGCGCTGCGCCGGGCGGCCTCGATGACCTCCAGCCCGTGGATCACCTCGTGCGGGTTCACCGGCAGCGGCTCGCCCTCGCCGACCGCGTCGCGCACCCCCACGTAGAACTCGGGGTAGGCGCCGCGCTCACTGGGCACGCGCCGGGTGTCACCGTCCGTTCCGAGCACGCCCCAGTCCTCCTCGGGGACCACGCCCCAGTCGGCGGCGTCGGCCCGCTCCCCCGCGTTCAGCCGGGCCTCCTGGGCGTCCAACCCGAAGCTGGTGAAGGCGCCCTCGCTCCCCAGCACCCGGAAACGCGGCCCGGTCTGGGCGGTGAGCGCGCTCATCCACAGGTGGGAGCGGGTGCCCCGGGCGTGGTTGAGCGCGAGGAAGACGTCGTCGTCGGCGTTGACGCCCTCGCGCAGGGTGTCGATCTCGGCGTAGACGGAGGTGACCGGCCCGAACAGGTTGATCGCCTGGTCGATCAGGTGCGGCCCCAGGTCGTAGAGCAGCCCGCCCCCGGTCTCGGCCCCGGCGGTCTCGCGCCAGGTGCCCTTGGCCCGCGGGCGCCAGCGCTCGAAGCGCGACTCGAACCGGTGCACCCGGCCGAGGGTTCCCTCGTCGATGAGGTTCCACAGGGTGAGGAAGTCGGCGTCCCAGCGGCGGTTCTGGTACACCGTGAGCACCCGGCCCAGCTTGTCCGCGAGGTCGGTGAGCTCGCGCGCCTGTCCGGCGGTGAGCGCGAAGGGCTTGTCCACCACCACGGCCATGCCCGCCTCCATCGCGGCCTGGGCCAGCGGGGCGTGGGTGTCGTTGGGCGTGGTGACGACCGCGATCTCGTAGCGGTCCGCGTCGGCCCACAGTTCGGCGACGTTCGGGTACACGGTGACACCGGGGTAGCGCTCCTCGGCGGCGCGGCGGCGTTCGGGGTTGCCCGTCACCACCGCGGACAGGCGCAGGCCGGGGACCGCGTCGATCAGCGGTGCGTGGAAGACCTCACCGCCCTTGCCGTAGCCGATGAGGGCGACGTGCAGCTCGGGGCCGCCGTGTTCGGGTGTGCTCTGTGCCTCGGGTGCGTCAGCCATGCCCACCAATCTAGAGCGTGCCGTTCCCCTCGGCACGTCGCTGGCGGGCGGCACGCTCCGTCGTGGCGTCCGAACACGGCCGATGGCGGGCGGGGGCGGACACGGTGAGGCCGCCGGGCAGGGCGTCGAAGGCCCCCCGATACCGCGCGACCAGGTCGGGAACGTCCGGGCTCCCGGGCGCGGCGGCCCAACCGTCCAGCGCGTACCGGGACGCGGAGACGACCATGTCCACGGCGAGTCGGGGACGCGGGTCGCCGTTCTCGCCGATCCCCAGGACGTCCAGGGCTCGGACCGCGGTGTGTTCGCAGAACCGGAGGTTGTGGGCGCTGATCGACGGGGTGGCCCTCGCCAGTCCGAGGCTGGGCCGAGCTGCGCGCGGTCGACACCGGCTTCCTCGGGTCGGCCCCCGCGGGCGCGGACCACGGCGCCCTCAGCACCGCCCCGGTCGCGGCCACCAGCGCGCTGCGCGCCCTGCGCAGGGTGGGCTTCCTCCTCGGCAGGAGGATCCTGGTCACCGGGGCCACCGGAGGCGTGGGGCGGTACGCGGTCCAGCTCGCCCGCATGGGCGGTGCCCACGTGACCGCCTGCACCGGCGATCCCGGGGCCCGCGGCGCCGAACTGCGCGGCCTGGGCGCCCACGAGGTGGTGGCAACGCCCGAGGAGCTCGACTCCCTGGTGGACGGGGTCGTGGACTGCGTCGGAGGCCCCCAGATGGTCTCGGCCTTCGACCGGTTGAACGCCGGGGGGACCCTGGTGGCCCTCGGACACGTGACCGGACAGCCCGAACACTTCCCGCTCGGTGCGTTCCTCGTGGACGACGGGCGGCACGGCCGCTCCATCACCACGTTCCACCTCCAGGACGGCCCGCCCCCGGCCGACGACCTGGGTTGGCTGGCCGCTCGGATCGCCTCCGGGGACCTCGATCCGGGCATCGCCTGGCGCGGCCCGTGGGCCGGGGCCGACGAGGCCGTGGCCGCCCTCCTCGAACGCCGCCTGCGCGGCAAGGCCGTTCTGGAACTCACCGCCGGGTGAGGGCGTGCGGGCTCCGGCCCGCGACCCGCCTGACGACGGGGTTCCCGCGCCGCGCCCCTCCCTCACCCCTCCCCGGGTTCCGGAGGGGCGTCTGCGCTCTGAACAGCACGTTTCCCCATCGTTACGAAAGAACTTGCGATATCTGTGGACATTTTCCACGGGAACGGCTTCCATCAGATTCCGGCATGCCCTGGGTCACACCGAGCCCATCCGTGGACACCGTCCGGTGCCCGCGGCCTCCGACACGAGGGAGAGTCCCCCATGCTGAGAACAGACCACAAGGGCCGCCGCCGACGCCTGGCGGTGGCGGCGACGGCCGGAAGCCTCGTCCTCGTGGCCTCCGGCTGCGGGTACCTCAGCGGTGAGGGAGGCGGCGGCGCCATCGACGCCTCCGA
The DNA here is from genome assembly GCF_000341065.1 of Nocardiopsis halotolerans DSM 44410. GTDB lineage: Bacteria > Actinomycetota > Actinomycetes > Streptosporangiales > Streptosporangiaceae > Nocardiopsis > Nocardiopsis halotolerans. The sequence goes on from NZ_ANAX01000090.1 coordinate 30,284, forward strand.
CCTGGACTGCTCCCCCTACGAGCAGTGGGCCGACACCGGCGGCACCGTGAGCGTCTACGCCTCCATCCGCGACGAGGAGGCGGACCTCCTGGAGGAGGCCTGGGCCGAGTTCGCCGCGTGCAGCGGCATCACCATCGAGTACGAGGGCAGCGGTGAGTTCGAGGCCCAGCTGCCCATCCGCCTGGACGGCGGCAACGCCCCCGACCTCGCGTTCATCCCCCAGCCGGGTCTGATCCAGCGCACCGTCGAGGGCGGCCACGCCGTGCCCGTCGCCGACGGTGTCCGGGAGAACGTCGAGGCGGGCTGGGGCGAGGACTGGCGTGGCTACGCCACCGTCGACGGCGAACTGTACGGCTCCCCGCTCGGCGCCAACATGAAGTCCATGGTCTGGTACTCGCCGTCCTACTTCTCGGAGCACGGCTACGAGGTCCCCCAGACCTGGGACGAGATGATCGAGCTCAGCGACACGATCGCCGCCTCGGGCGCCAAGCCCTGGTGCGTGGGCTTCGAGTCCGGCGAGGCCACCGGCTGGCCGGGCACCGACTGGATCGAGAACGCCCTGCTGCGCACCTCGGGCACGGACGTCTACCACGACTGGATCTCGCACGACATCCCGTTCGACGCCCCCGAGGTCGAGGAGGCCTTCGACCTGGTCGACGGCGTCGTCCGCAACGAGGACTACGTCAACGGCACGTTCGGCGGTGTGGAGAGCATCGCCGTCACCTCCTTCCAGGAGGCCGGGCTGCCGCTGCTCGACGGTGGCTGCGCCATGTACCTGATGGGCTCCTTCTACGGCGCCCAGTTCGCCGAGGACGTGGAGATCGGCGAGGACGGCGACGTCTACGGCTTCGTCCTGCCCCCGCTGGAGGAGGGCGCGGAGGTGCCGATCATGGGCGGTGGCGAGTTCACCGTGGCCTTCGACGACCGCCCCGAGGTCGTGGCCGTGCACGAGTACCTGTCCTCGGGACACTTCGCCAACTCCCGGGCCTCCCTGGGCTCGTGGGTGTCGGCCCACGCCGACCTGGACCCGGCCAACCTGCCCGAGCCCACCGACCGGTTCACCGCCGAGGTGCTCAGCGACCCGAACACGGTCTTCCACTTCGACGCCAGCGACTCCATGCCCTCCGCCGTCGGCACCGACGTGTTCTGGGGCGGACTCATCGACTGGGTGACCGGCGCCTCCACCGAGGAGGTCCTGGCGAGCGTCGAGTCGGCCTGGCCCTGATCCGGGCCGGTGAGGGCTGACCGCCGCTGGCCGCCGCTGACCGGGGCAGCCCGTTCCGACCGTCCGTTCCGGCAGCCCGTCCCGCCCGCTCCCTCGCCCGCACGGGGTCCGGACCCCACCGTCCGGACCCCGTCACCCCTCCGGGTACCGACAGAAGGGTTCCCATGGAGTACTCGTTCCTGTACGAGCTTCCCAAGATCGTGTGGATGCTCATCGGGATCGCCGCCTTCCTGGCCGTCATCGGCCTGATGCTCGTCCTGATGGACACACCGCGCACCCGGCGCGACCGCTGGCAGGCCCTCCTCTTCCTCGCACCGGCCCTGGTCCTGCTCCTCGGAGGCCTGGTCTATCCGGTGGTGCGCACCACCGTGCTGTCCTTCCACGACGGCTCCGGCGAGGTGTTCGTGGGCCTGGCCAACTACGTCTGGATGTTCCAGCGTCCGGAGATCCTGCTGGTCCTGCGCAACACCCTGCTGTGGGTGCTGTTCGCGCCCGCCCTGGCCACCGCCATCGGGCTGCTCTACGCGGTCCTCATCGACCGGTCCCGGTTCGAGTCGGTGGCCAAGTCACTGGTGTTCATGCCGATGGCGATCTCGTTCGTCGGCGCCAGCATCATCTGGCGGTTCGTCTTCGCCTACCGGCCCGCCGGTCAGCAGCAGTACGGACTGTTCAACCAGATCGTGGTGTGGCTGGGCGGGGAACCGCAGCTGTGGTTGCTCAACCAGCCGCTCAACACCTTCCTGCTGATCCTCGTGCTGATCTGGGTGCAGGCCGGTTTCGCGATGGTCGTGCTGTCCGCGGCGATCAAGGCGATCCCGTCGGAGATGACCGAGGCGGCGCGCATCGACGGCGCCGGTGCCTGGCAGCTGTTCAGCCGGATCACCCTGCCCTCGGTGTGGCCGACCGTGCTGGTCGTGCTCATCACCATCACCGTGCAGACGCTGAAGGTCTTCGACATCGTCCGCACCATGACCGCGGGCAACTACGGCACCAGCGTGATCGCCAACGAGATGTACAGCCAGGCGTTCCAGCAGGGACAGACCGGCCAGGGGTCCGCCCTGGCGGTGTTCCTGTTCGTGCTGGTCATCCCGCTGGTGGTCGTGCAGATCCGCCGTAACCGCAAGGCGAAGGAGCTCGCGTGACCACGACGACCCCGAACGTCGCCGACACCGACGCCCCGAGCACGGGCACGGGCGCGCCCGGTCGTGTCCGCCGCCGACTGGGCGGTTCGGCGGCCAGCATCGCGGCGCTCGTGATCGCGATGCTGTGGACGGTGCCCACCGCCGGGCTGTTCATCTCCTCGTTCCGGCCCGCGGAGCAGATCCGCACCACCGGGTGGTGGACGTTCTTCTCCGCGCCCGAGGTGACCCTGGCCAACTACCAGGACGTGCTGTTCGGCAGCGACGAGCAGCTGGTCAGCTACTTCGTCAACTCGCTGGTGATCACGCTGCCCTCCACGGTGTTCGTGCTGGGGGTGGCGGCGCTCGCGGCGTACGCGCTGGCCTGGATCGACTTCCGCGGCCGGGACTGGCTCTTCCTGGGGATCTTCGCGCTCCAGATCGTGCCGTTGCAGATGTCGCTGGTGCCGCTGCTGCGCTTCTTCTCGCAGGGGGTGTCGCTCGGCGGGGTCCAGGTCCTGCCCGCGTGGGAGCTGACGGGGGCCATGGCGTTCACCAACGTGTGGGTGGCGCACACGGTCTTCGGGCTGCCGCTGGGCATCTTCCTGCTGCACAACTTCGTCTCGCAGCTGCCGCCGTCGCTGTTCGAGGCGGCCAGGGTGGACGGCGCCGGGCACGGAAAGATCTTCACGCGGATCGTGCTGCCGCTGAGCGCCCCGGCGCTGGTGTCCCTGGGGATCTTCCAGTTCCTGTGGGTGTGGAACGACCTGCTGGTGGCGCTGATCTTCACCGGCGGCGACAGCGCGACCGCGCCGCTGACCGTCCGGCTCGCCGAGATGGCCGGGACGCGCGGTGAGGACTGGCACCGGCTCACCGCGGGGGCGTTCGTGTCGATGATCGTGCCGCTGGCCGTGTTCTTCCTGCTCCAGCGCTACTTCGTGCGCGGTCTGCTCGCGGGCAGCGTCAAGGGCTGAGGAGCCCCTGGAGGGCCTTCGGAAGGCCGGGACACGGGCGGCGGGGTCGGTGGGGAGAGCGGGGTCGGTGGGGAGGGCGGAACGGGTGCGGTTCGTCGGGCGGTGGGAGTCCGGGGACGGCCGGGGTCCGGTTCCGCCCGGTCAGCCGCCGCGCAGGGCGGTGCGTGCGGCCTCCAGGGTCGTGGTCCGGTAGGCGGCGCCGAACAGGCACACGTGGACCAGCAGCGGGTGCAGCTGGTGCAGGGCTACCCGCGACCGCCATCCGGAGGCCAGCGGCGCCACCTCGTTGTAGGCGTCGCGGACCCGTTCCAGGTGGGGCAGGCCGAACAGCGCCAGCATGGCCAGGTCGGCCTCCCGGTGCCCGCCCTGGGCGGCCGGGTCGATGAGCACGGCGTCCTGTTCGCGCCAGAGCACGTTGCCGCTCCACAGGTCCCCGTGGATGCGCGCGGGGGGCTCGGGGTCCCCGGCCAGGTCGGCGACCGCGTCGACGACCTTCTCCACCACGCGGCCGTCGGCGGGGGTGAGGGACCCCTGGTCCAGGGCCTGGCGCAGGTAGGGGCGCAGCCGCTGCTCGGCGTAGAAGCGCGGCCAGTCGCGGGAGGGGGTGTTGTCCATGGGCAGGGGGCCGACGTACCCGGGCCAGTCGGCGCCGAAGTGGTCGGCGCCGGTGAGGTGCATCCCGGCGAGCTGGCGGCCGAGGCGTTCGGCGGCGCGGACGGTGGGTTCGTGCTGCTCCACCCACGGCAGGACGAGGATACGGTCGTCCCAGGCCACGACGTCGACGACGGGCGAGCCGAAGGCCCGGCCCAGCCAGTCCAGACCGCGCGCCTCGGCGGTGAGCACCCCGCTGGGCGGGGCGGTGCGCGGCAGGGCCTTGACGAACAGGCGGGTGCCGTCGGTGAGTTCGGCGTAGTGGATGTCCCAGTCGTGGCTGCTTCCGGCGCGGGCGGCGCGCCTGACGTCGCGGTCGAGCAGGACGGTGAGGCGCTCGGCCATGGTTCCTCTGACCGGATCCCTGCGGCGGCCCTCACGGGGTCCGTCGCCGTCGTCCCCGCCTCCGAAGGCCCGCACGATCGGTTCCCCCTCCACCGGCGTTACCGCCGCAACCGGGTGACGAGTTCGCCGGTGAGGCCCTTGGCGGCGGCCTCCACCATGTTCAGGACGGCGGTGAACCCGTCGTCGCCGCCGTAGTAGGGGTCGGGGACCTCCGGGTTGGCGCTGACGTCGGGCGCGAAGGAGCGGAAGAGGCGCAGGCGGGACATGTCGAACCCGTACCGTTCGCCGTACTCGTCGATGACGCGCCGCAGCTCGTCGACGTTGTCCAGGTCCATGGCGAGGACGAGGTCGCGGGTGGCCAGGACGTCGTGGGCGAACTGGCGTGCGGTGTGGTGGGTGAGGTAGCCGTGCACGCGCAGGGTGGAGGCCGCGCGCGGGTCCATGCCGCCGCCGACGTGCCAGTCGCCCGTACCGTAGCTGTCCACCTCCACCAGGTCGCTCATCCCGGCGCGTTCGAGGTCGGCGGTGAGGATCTTCTCGGCCATGGGCGAGCGGCAGATGTTGCCCAGGCACACCACACTGATGCGGTAGGGACCGGCGGGATCACGGGGTTCCGGCAAGCTCATGCCTCTTACCGTAACGAAAAACCGACGTGCCCACGTGCTCCCGCCCCGCGCGTTCGCGCTGGCGGACGGGGATGGCGGGCGGGTTGGCGGGGACGACCGTGCCGGGACGGGGGTGGCGGCCCCGGGGCACGGTGCGGAGCCCGCGCGAACCCCGGGTCCGGGGCCGGGGCAGCACGAGGCGGGAGGGTGGGTGTGGCCCTCCTGTTTCCATGAAACCGCGGTCAGGAGCGGCGAGGTAGCCCCTGTGAGGAACCGTGGAGAACCGCGCCTGGCCCCGGGGGGCGTGGCCGGTCAGCCCTTGGGCAGGCGCACCACGCTGACGAAGAAGTCGTCGATCTGCCGGACCACCCGGATGAACTGCTCGAAGTCCACCGGCTTGGGCACGTAGGCGTTGGCGTGCAGACGGTAACTGCGCAGCACGTCCTCCTCCGCCTCCGAGGTGGTGAGCACCACGACGGGGATGTGCGCGAGGTCCTCGTCGTTCTTGACCTCCTCCAGCACCTCCCGGCCGTCCTTGCGGGGCAGGTTGAGGTCGAGCAGGATCAGGTGGGGGCGGGGCGCGTCGGCGAACTCACCCTCGCGACGCAGGAAGCGCAGCGCCTCGACGCCGTCGGAGACCACGTGCAGGCGGTTGCCCAGCTTGTGTTCCTCGAACGCCTCCTTGGTCATCAGGACGTCACCGGGATCGTCCTCGACCAGCAGCACCTCGATGGGATGCACCAACATGACCTCGCTCAAGCTTCAGACCCCTGCTCAGGGTCCCGCCCCGTGACCGGGGGGAACCGTACCGCCACCGGTGTCGGGCGGAGCGGGACGGGTGTCGCCGGAACCGTCATCCGGTCCGGCGCCGTCCTCCTCCGGGACATCCGTACCCGTGGACTGTCGTGCGGCCGTCGGAGCCGATTCCGCGGGGTCGGTCTCGGCGTCCTCGGTGCCCTCGACTCCGTTATCGACGAGAGGGGTTCCGGCGGTTTCCCTGTCAGGAGCCGAATCCTCGTCCTCCGCGGTGTCGGCGGGCAAGGACCAGCATATGCGGGTTCCGGTCCGGTCGGAGTCGCCGTCCGCCGAGGTTCCGGTCTCCTCGGCCGCGTCCGCGTCGGTGCCCAGCCAGATCCGTCCCCCGTGGAACTCCACGATCTTCTTGCACATCGCCAGACCGATACCGGTCCCCGTGTACTTGTCCCTGGTATGCAACCGCTGGAAGATCACGAAGATGCGCTCCGCGTACTGCGGTTCGATTCCGATCCCGTTGTCGGCGCAGCAGAACACCCACTCGTCCTCGCGCCGTTCGACGCTGAGGTGGACACGGGGTTCCTCCTCGCCGCGGAACTTCACGGCGTTGCCCACGAGGTTGAAGAACACCTGGGTGAGCAGGGTGCGGTCGCCCTGGACGGTCGGCATCGGATCCCAGGTGACCTCGGCGCCCGCCTCCTCCAGGCGGGTGGACAGGTTGTTCAGGGCGTCGTCCAGGGCGTCGTCCAGGGCGACCGGCGCGAAGTTCCTCGTCCGGCCGACCCGGGAGAAGGCCAGCAGGTCGTTGATGAGGGTCTGCATGCGCTTGGCTCCCTCGACCGCGAAGTCGATGTAGGAGTCGGCGCGCTCGTCCAGCTGGCCCTGGTAGCGGCGTTGGAGCAGCTGGCAGAAGCTGGCCACCTTGCGCAGGGGTTCCTGGAGGTCGTGGGAGGCGACGTAGGCGAACTGCTCCAGCTCCAGGTTGGAGCGGCGCAGTTCCTCGGTCTGGTTCTCCATGAGGACGGACTGTTCCTGGAGCTTGCGCCGCGCGGAGGCGACCTCCTCCAGGTCCCGCACGATGCGCTCGCGCATGGCGTCCACGTCGTGTCCGAGCCGGACGATCTCCGGAGGGCCGTGCAGGGAGATCCGGTGCGCGAAGTAGCCCTCCGACACCTGGCGCATGTGTCCGGCGAGTTCCTCCAGGGGGCGCAGCACCCACTGTTGCAGCATCACCCACAGGAACACCGACAGGAACACCACGACCAGGCCGACCAGGACCAGCAGGGCCACGACCTGCTGGGTGGCCAGGGTCAGCCCCTCGCGGGCCTGCCGCATCTCCGACTCCAGCTGCTGGGTGGTGGCGTCGCTGATGCGGCTGAGGTCCAGGAACAGCATTCGGCCGCGCCGCAACTCCTCCTGGGAGACCTCCTGTCCGCTGCTGACCTGTTCCAGGGCGGGCTCGGCGAACTCCTCGGTCCACACCCGGCCCGCGGCGAGCAGGTCGTCGACGTTGGTGGCCACCTCGGGGTTGTCCTCGGCCAGCTGCTCCAGGACCGCATGGTGCTCCGCCAGGGTCAGCTGGCTCTCGACGTAGGGCTGGAGGAACTCGCGGTCCTGGGTGAGGATGTAGCCGCGCAGGGCGTGGTCCTGGGTGAGGTAGGCCGAGTGGGTCTGCTCGACCGCGCTCACGGCGGGGGTCAGGGAGTCGACCTGGAGCACCAGCGACTCGCGGGCCCGGAACGCCGCCAGGGTGATGACGGACACCGCGATGACCAGGACGACGGCGACCACGGTCAGCAGGCTCGTGACGCGCCGCCGCAGGCTCCACGACTCGCGGGACGGGCGCTTCTGCTCGCGGTCGGCGCCGTTGACGAAGTGCGTGCCCCCGGTCGACGTGTCGCCGATGGACATGCCGCTGGCCGGCGTTTCCCCGGTGGACGCGTCACCGGTCGACGTTCCTCCGCCCACACCGGTGTCCGGGTCCGGCCCGGATGCGTTGGTCTCCATGGCCGGTCCCTTTCCGGTCGGTCTCACTCCACCTCTCCGTGGGTGATGAGCAGCATCGCCACGTCGTCCTGGAGTGGTCCCCCGTTGCTGCGCTCGGCCTCGTCCACCACTCGTTCGGGCAGGTGGATCAGGGAGGTTCCCTGTTCCAGCACGCCGCTGACCATCCGGCGCAGGCCCGCGACCTCCAGTCGGGCGGGCGGGGCGCCGTCGTAGGCGTCGACGAGGCCGTCGGTGTAGAAGAGCATGGTCGCCCCGACGGGCAGCACGACCGTGTCGGTGTCGGTCTGCTCGACCGGGAAGACCCCCAGGGGCGGCTGCGGGGTGACCCGGGTCTCCTCGACCTCGCCGTCACGCAGGACCATCGGCGGCGGGTGGCCGAGGACGCGGAGCCGGACGCGGTCGTCGCCGGTGTCCAGGCTGGCCATGCACAGCGTCGCGTACATCTCCTCCTGGGCGCGCTCGCTGACCAGGATGCCCTCCAGGTTGGGCAGCACCTTCTCCTCGTCGACGCCGCCCATGATGAGGGCGCGCCAGGCGATGCGCAGGCTGACGCCGAGGGCGGCCTCGTCGGGGCCGTGCCCGCTGACGTCGCCGATGATGACGTGGGTGGTGCCGTCCTTCTCGACCGCGTCGTAGAAGTCACCGCCGACCAGGGCGCGCTTGCGGCCCGGGCGGTAGTAGGCGCGGTGTTCGAGGGGGAGCGCTGGAGGAGGACCTGGGGCAGCAGGCCGCGTTCGAGGCGCATGTTCTCGCGGGCGCTCATGCGGGCCTCGCGCAACTGGCGGGCGTTCTCGTCGGCGCGGCGGCGTTCGAGGGAGTAGCGCAGGCTGCGGCCGAGCAGCGAGCCGTCGACCTGTCCCTTGACGAGGTAGTCCTGGGCTCCCGCGGCCACGGCGGCGACGCCCTCGTGCTCGTCGTCGAGTCCGGTGAGGACGACGACGGCCGCGGCGGGAGCGCTCTCCAGCACCTCACGGAGCAGGTCCAGCCCCTGGGCGTCGGGAAGGTTGAGGTCGAGCAGCACGCAGCCGCGGAACTCCCTGAGGTGCTCGCGCGCCTCGGCGAGGGTCGGGACCCAGGTGATCCGGGTGGTCAGGACCGTCTCGTCGAGGAGTTCCTCGGCGAGGAAGGCGTCGCCTGGATCGTCTTCGATCAGCAGGACGTCAACCGATTCGACGGTAGCCTCCACCTGCTCGCTCAGGACCGTGTCGTCGCCCAGGGAGGCCCTGCCGTGTGAGGCAGCGCCGTTGGCGGAGGCGGCCTGTGCCGCCTCCTCTCCGATCACCGTCACGGGATCGTGCCTTGTTCTCCTGGTATCCACTCATCGCCCTTGGTCTGCCGGTCCGTCGGTGCTCTGTCGCGCCGCGTGACCCCTGGGGGACACCTCGGGTCTTCCTGGCGGTTCGGACCGCACGCCACCCAAACGATAATCGCCCGAGCGACCTGTTGACCAGCGGCCGTGACGAGACACATCCAACCCCCGGAAACGGAAACGCCGCCGCGTTCCCCCTGAGTGAGGGCGTGACGCCCGTCCGTGGAGACCGTACGGCACGGGCCCCGGTATTCGGGGGAGAACGGGCATATGCGCATGCACAGGCACATGCAAGGTGTGACGGGGGGCACTCCGGGTCCCTTCGAGCGTACCCGAGAAGCCCCGGAGAGGGTTCGGCGCGGAATCGGGGACGGACCGGAACCGGGGACGGAGTGAGACCGGGGGCGGGAGGGGACCGAGTACGGGATGGGACCGGGAACGGGAAGGCCGGGGCCGAAGCCGAAGGCGAGCGAGGACGGGAGGGGGCGGCCTGCGGGCCAGGCTTTCGCGACAGGGTGTCGTATCCCCCTTGACAGCGCCGCGCGTCTAAATGACATCATGTCATCAAGCGTGCGACACGGAAGGCGGACAGCACGGATGAGCGCAACGGCCGAGGCCTCCGCGACAGCCACCCCCGATTCGCCCGAGACGTTCTCCGAGCGGTTGCGCGCGGCGACCTGGAGCGACCACCGGGCCGCCGAGGACCACGGGTTCACCCGGGCCCTCATGGACGGCACGCTCTCCCTCGCCGGGTACACCGGGATGGTCGCCCAGCACTACTTCGCCTACGTCGCGCTGGAGGAGGTCGGCAGGCGCCTTGCGGACAACCCCGTCGTCGGAAGGTTCCACCACCCGGAACTGGAGCGGGTCCCCGCCCTGGTCCGCGACCTGGAGCACCTACTCGGCGACGACTGGCGGGAGAGGGTCTCCCCCACCCCGGCCACCCGCACCTACGCGGCGCGCATCGAGCAGATGGCCGACCACCCCGAGGGGTTCGTCGCCCACCACTACACCCGCTACATGGGTGACGTGTCCGGCGGCCAGTTCATCCGCCGCGTGGCCGCGAGGACCTACGGCCTGACCGACGGGGCCGGTGTCTCCTTCTACGTCTTCGACGGACTGGGCAGCCTGCCCCGGTTCCGCGCCGGGTACCGGGAACGGCTCGACTCGCTGGACCTGGACGAGACCGCGGCGGCCCGCCTGGTGGCCGAGACCCGGCTGGCCTACCAGTTCAACACCGAGGTGTTCGCCGACCTGGGCCGGGCGTACGTGCCCGACGCCGCCTGAGGCGACCGCGGAACCCGGACGGCTGACCCGTCCGAGGAGGGCGCCGCGGCCGGCAGGGGAGTCCTGGAAGTCGTCGGCGACGATGTCGCCGCCTTCTGCGACGGCCTGATCAAGGACTCGCCCACCTACGCGGACATCCGTCAGGAGTCCGTCAGCGGGGAACCCGGCACGGCCGGGAAGTGACCCCGTGGTCGAACCGGTGGACGCGGGCCGGGACCGTCCCGACGGGCACCGCCACCGGTTCGACGGGCGCGCCCGCCCACGCCTCCGGGCGCCACCGGACCCGGCCCGCACGGCTCCCCGGCGTGACACCATAGGGAGATGCCCAAGATCACGGCTCCGACCATCGCCGCCCACCGCGCCCGCACACGGGAGCGCATCATGGAGGCCGTCGACGAGCTGATCCGGACCCAGGGGATCGACCGCGTCTCCATGACCGACGTGGCCAACTCCGCGGGGATCACCCGCACCGCCCTGTACAACTACTTCCCGGACAAGCCCGCACTGCTCCTGGCGTTCACCGAGCAGGTCAACAGCTCGTTCGTCGAGCGGTACAGGCGCGAACTGCCCTCGGGGGTCTCGGCGGCACGGCGGCTCTCGGCGTTCGTCCGCCTCCAGCTGGAGGGCATCATGGCGCATCCGCACCCGCCCGCCGCCGAGCTCGGGGCCAGCCTCGGCCCGGACGCCTACCAGGCGCTCGCCGCCCACGTGGCGCCCATGCAGCGCCTGCTGACCGAGATCCTGGAGGAGGGCACCACCGCGGGCGAGTTCGATCCCCTGCCCGCCGAACACGTCGCCCGGCTCACCCTGGCGATGGTCGGTTCCCAGCGCCTGCCCCTGGTCAACGGCGATATCGACCTGGACCAGACCCACGCCCTGGTCACCCGGTTCGCGCTCCGGGCCCTGGGCGTGGAGGCCGAAACCGTGGACACCGTGCTTCCGTAAACACGTCCGCGAACTCCAGGCCGAAAACCCGGAGTGGGTACACGGAAGCACACGGTCATAAGGGCTGGGCCGTAACCCGCGCCCCAACGTTGGCCAGGCGATACCAAGTCGCAACGGTACGGCGACATCGGTCAGAATCGGTGCTCCGTCCGCCCCTCCGGGCGGCCACCCCTTCGACCGACTGTGAGGCCCTCTCCGACGTGTCCCTCGTGCTGATCCTCCTCGGCGCCGTCCTGGTCGCGGTCGCCCTGTTCAACAAGGTGCCCAGCTACGTCCCCGGACGGTTTCCGACGGCCCGCACCGGCCACGGCGCCCGTGCCGGCCGCGGTGGTTCCGTGGCCACCGCCCAGCACTCCGGGGTCCGCCCACGTGTGCGACTGGTGTCGGCCAAGCTCACCGAACAGGGGCAGGCGCTACTCACCACGCTCGGCGGCAGCGCCCTGATCGTGGCGTTCTTCCTCAACCTGTCCGGTCTTTGACCTGCTCAGTCTCCGAACCCGGCCCGGTGCCCGAACACGGCTCCGCCGGTCCGGCCCATCCGGCCCAGCCTCCGGCGCGGGGAACCGTCCCCGCCGTTCCGCCCGGCCGGAAGTCCCCGGCCGGACCGGAGCCCGCGGTCGACCAGGTCGCGCAGGCCCTCACCGCCGCGTTCGCCCGCCATGCGCACCAGCAGCCCGCCCGCGGCCGTGGCCGCGATCCCGCCCGTCACGGCGGCGACCGCGGCCAACCGCTCGCGGAAACGGGTGTCACGGTGCGCGGCCATCTCCGCGATCGCCCGGTCCGTGTCCCCGAAGACACCGCCGCACAGCAGCGGATCCAGCTCCTGGGGTCGCCACCGTGCCCGCCAGGAGCTCAACGGGGCGAGACCGCCGGGCGGCGCGGACGTGCGCGGCTTCCACCGGACCGGTTCCCGCGTCCCGTCCGCCGGGACCGTGAAACTCCTGGGAGCGGGACCGCCGTAACGCAGATCACCGGGAGCGTTGGCCAGCATCTCCGCGAGCAGTTTGGCGCAGGCGCGGGCGTCGCCCAGCGCCGTGTGCTGCCCGGTCGGCCAGTCGCCGCTGAGCCGGTAGGACGCCTTCGGTAGCGAGTACCGGTCCAGCTCCACCTGGGAGCGCAGCGCACGCAGCGTGCACAGGCCGGACTGGCCCGTGGGCAGTCCGGCGGGCACCAGTTCCGCGGCGAGGAAGCGCTGTTCGAAGTCGAGGTTGTGGCCCACCACGACCGCTCCGGAGAGCAGTTCGGTCAGCCTGGGCGTCACCTGGGCGGCGGTCGGGGCGCCCACGGTGTCGCCCTCGCCGATCCCGTGGAACTCCTGCCCGCCCACCGGCGCGCGCGGGTCGACCAGGGTGCTGAACTCCTCGACCAGCTTGCCGTCACCGCGTACGCGCACCACCGCGATCTCCACGATGCGCGCGCCCTCACGCGGTTCGAGGCCGGTGGTCTCCATGTCGAGCACCGCGTACTCCAGGTCCGCCGCCCGCATACCGACCCTGCGCCGGGTCAGCGCGCCCATCCGCAGCGTTCCCATCGTGTGCCCCACTCCTTCGTCCACCGCGTCAACCGGCCTTCTCGCCTGCCGCATACCGGCACCGACCTTACTCCCCGCGTCCGACAGCGGACCCCTCGCACGCTGCCCGACGTCGTTCCCGGCCCCCGGGCCTCTGGCGGGATCCGGTGCCCGGAGGCGTTGCCGGTGGTCCACGGGCGTGCGACGACCGGAAGAAAGGTGGATTATGTAACGTTCTTACGCGTGTCCGTCATGGACACGCCCACGTACGTCCGCCCCGACCTCAACGGCGAGGAGAACCGCATGCCCCAGAGCCCGCTGCCCGAGTACGTCCCCCTGGCGGAGGTCACCCGGTCCGGGATGCTGGAGAGCGTCCACTACGGAGCCGTCGTCGGGCTGGCCGCGGACGGTCGGATCTCCTACGCGCGCGGTCCCGTGCACCAGCCCATGTTCCCGCGTTCCTCCGCCAAGCCCTTCCAGGCGCTGGCGATGCTGCGCGCGGGCGCGTCCCTGGAGGGTTCCGCCCTGGCCATCGCCGCGGGCAGCCACTCCGGTGAGGACGTCCACACCGCCGAGACCGAGCGCGTCCTCGCCGCCTCCGGGCTCACCGCCGACGACCTGGGCTGTCCGCCGAGCGCGCCCGGCGGCAAGGAGGCGTACAAGGAGTTCGTCCGCGCCGGACGCGAGCCCGAGCGGGTGCTGATGAACTGCTCCGGCAAGCACGCGGGCATGCTCGCCGCCTGCGTCGTCCAGGGGTGGAGCACCAAGGACTACCTCGACCCGGAGCACCCCTTCCAGGTGCTCGTCCGCGAGACCATCGAGGAACTGTGCGAGGAGCCGGTCGCGCACACCGCCGTGGACGGCTGCGGGGCGCCCCAGATGGCGGTCTCCCTGGCCGGACTGGCCCGCGGTCTGTGGCGGATGCGCACCGCGCCCGAGGGCGGACCGGAGCGGGCCGTCGTCGACGCGATGAGCGCCCACCCCCTGTACGTGGCGGGCACGGACCGGATCGACACCGACCTCATGACGCGGATGCCCGGTCTGGTCTCCAAGATCGGCGCGGACGGCGTCCTGGTGCTCAGCGCCGCCACCGGCGAGACCGTCGCCGTCAAGATCAGCGACGGAGACGCCGAGCAGCGCGCGCGTACCCTGGTCGCACTCGACGCGCTGCGGACCATCGGCGTGGACGTCTCCCCCGTCCAGGACCGGTTGCGCGTCGACGTCCACGGAGGTGGCGCCCCCGTCGGCGAGGTCCGCCCGCTCTGACGCACTCTCCCCGGGGGACCACCGCACCCCGGGGACCACCACCGGAAGGGACACCACCGTGCGGGACACCCTCAACGACATCGTCATCGTCGGCGCCGGGATGGCCGGACTGCACACGGCCGAGGCGCTGCGCGAACGCGGGTACGAGGGGCGGCTGACGCTCCTCGGCGAGGAGGCGCACCGGCCCTACTCGCGTCCGCCGCTGTCCAAGGAGGTCCTGACCGGTGTGGGCATGGACCCCTCGGGCGGCGGCCCCGGCTGGCTGGTGGGCCACCGGGCGCTGCGGTTGCGCGAGGACGAGGCCGTGGACGCGCTCGACCTGGACTTCCGTCCCGGCACCCGGGCCGTGGGTCTGGACACCACCGCCCGCGAGGTGAGCGTGTCCGGCCCGGGCGGTGCCGACGGAGTCGACGGAGCAGGCGGAAGGGTGCGCTACGACGGTCTGGTGATCGCCACGGGCGCGCGGGCGCGCCGCCCCGACACCGACCTGGCGGGCGTGCACGTCCTGCGCACCCTGGACGACGCCGAGGCGGTGCGGGCCGAGTTCGACTCCGGTGGCCGCCTGGTGGTGGTCGGTGCCGGTTTCGTCGGGGCCGAGGTGGCGGCCAGCGCCCGCGCGGTGGGCATGGACGTGACCCTGGTGGAGGCGGCTCCCACGCCGCTGACCCGGGTCGTCGACCCCCGGATCGGCGAGGTCCTGACGGAGCTGCACCGGGAGAACGGCGTGGACGTGCGCCTGGGTGTGGGCGTGGCCGGGTTCGAGGGCCGGGGGCGGGTGGAACGCGTACGCCTGGCCGACGGCTCCGCCGTGGAGGCCACGCTGGTGGTCGCCGGGATCGGCGTGCACCTGAACACCGAGTGGCTGCGCGGGTCGGGGGTGGAGCTGCTGGCCGACGGATCGGTGGCGTGCGACGAGTACTCCGCGACCTCGGTGCCGGACGTGTACGCGGTCGGCGACCTGGCGAACTGGCCGCACCCGCGCTACGGCGGACGGATCCGGCTGGAGCACTGGACCAACGCGGGAGAGCAGGGCGAGGCCGCCGCGCACAACCTGTTGGCGGGGGCGGAGGGGCGGACGCCCTTCACTCCGGTGCCCTACTTCTGGTCCGACCAATACAAGATGAAGGTCCAGCTCTTGGGGCAGGGCGCCCCCGCCGATCAGGTCGCTTTCGTGCACGGCTCCCCGGAGAACCGAAAGTTCGTGGCCTTCCTGGGCCGGGACGGAATGCTCACCGGTGTGCTGGGGCTGCGTTCCACGCCGAGGACGATGCGCTACCGGGGACTGCTGGAGAAGCCGACGACGTGGGACCAGGCCCTGGAGGCCGCGGGGGCTACGACTCCAGCACGGTGATGGCCCTCTTGGGGCACATGCGCTCGGCCTGGCGGACGTGCTCGTGGGAGGCCGTGTCGGGTTCCTCGGTGAGCAGGTGGAGGAAGTCGTCGTCGCGGACCTCGAACACCTCCGGGGCGGCGGCCATGCACAGGGCGTTGCTCTCGCACTGGTCGTAGTCGATCCTGACTCGCATCGTCGTTGACTCCTCGCGCGGACGGCTGTGTGTCCTTCCCGACACTAGTGCGGTGGCCGGGACCGTTCACGGGGAGCGGCGGCCATGGCGGCACGGCAGGCCCCCGCGGCCCTCCGCGGCCCTCCGCGGCCACCGCACCGGCCGGAAACGCCCGCGGAGCGACGGCTTCCGTCATGCGCCCCAACACCCGGTATCCACCGATAATCCAGGCGCTGTGTGAACCGTCCGCGCTCGTGGACTGTCCCACCTCACGACAGCATCAGGAAGTCTGACGCCGTCGTGGAAAGGGGCATGCGGTGAGCGAGAACGAGACCGCCCAGGGTTCTGTGGGCCGGGGGACGGAATCCGTGACGGATCCGCCGGGTCCGCCCGGCCAGGTGGGCTCTCCAGGCCCGCATGGCCACCCCGACACCGCTGGTCCCACCGGTCCGCCTGGTGCTCCGGGGATGCCCGGTGCTCCCCCGGCCCACCAGTACTACGGCCCTCCCCAGACGCACCTGACATACGCGCAGCAGTACCAGCGGATGTACCAGGACCCGGCCTACCGGTACCGGCCACGGGGGCCCCTGCCCCAGGCACCCGTGTGGCNNGTGGCCGCGCTGCTGGCCACGCTGAACCGGCCGGGACTCGGCCTGGTCATCACCGGTGTGGTCGCGGGACTGACCGCGCTCTCCGCCCTGGTGGTGCGTCCCGCCATCCCCGAGAGCGGGGTGGAGGAGGACTCCCCCTCCATGGGGAGACCGGGGGACGGAAGCGCCCGGGCCTCCGGCACCGTCGAAGGCCGTGAGCCGGGAGTCACGCCCGCGCCGACGACGGGAGGCGGTCCCGCGGCCGGTACGGAGGCCGGGAACCGGTCGTCGCCGCCCGGGAACACCGCCGAGGACGGTGGTGGCGAGGGCAGCGGGTCCACGGGTGCGACGGAGCCTTCCGGTGAGACTGACGAGGTCACCGCGACTGACGAGGCCACGGACACCGCTGCGCCCTCCGCGACGGGAGACACCGCTCAGTCCGAAGCCGCACCGGCACACACGGAAGCCGGAAACGCCACACCGAGGGGCGCTGGTGCCCCGGACACGACTGCGCCTCCCGAGGACGCTGAGGCCTCCGAAACGGCAGAGGCACCTGGGAACGGCATCACCGAGGCTGCCGAGGCCACGGAGTCTTCCGAAACCGGTGAGGTCGAGGAGGTCCCCGCGAGCGGTGAGCCCACGGATACCGCAAAGCCCTCCGAGACTGGTGAAGGCGACGCAACCCCCGCGACCAGTGAGGCCGCAAAGACGGTGGAGCCCTCCGGCGCCACCACGGCTCCCCCGGCCGCCGGGACTCCGGAGACGCCCGGCACCGCGCCAGCCGGACCGGCCACCGGCGCACACCCCGCAGACGGCCACCGGGGCGCCCACGCCCACCCCGCCCCCCACCACGCGGGCTTCGCCGCGGCCCCGCCGACCGGGAGCACCGACCCCGGTCCCGAGCCCCGGCCCGACCGCTACTCCCACACCTGGTCGGCGACCTACGGCGTGCTCTCCGCCGTCCTCCTGTTCACGGCACTGTTCCGCGACGCGGGCTGGGTGCTCTTCTGGACCCTGGGCGCGTCCTTCTTCTTCGCCTCGATGGCCTTCGCCGCGCGCAACCCCGCCTCCCGGAGGGGCGCCGTGGGCGTCCTCACCGGTTCCCTCGCCCTGTTCCGCAACCTGCCCTCCACGCCCCGGTTCCTGACCGCCCCGCTACGCGGCGCACGGTCCCGGCACCTGGTCGGGCCGGTCGTGCTCACCGTGGTGGTCACCGGCGCGCTGCTGCTCGTCTTCGGCCTGCTGTTCGCCACGGCCGACGCGGTGTTCCTCAGCTACCTGGACGACACGCTCTCCCACCTGTTCCCGGACGACATCGGACTCACCCTCTTCGGCAACCTCTTCGCCATGGCGGCGGCCGTCCTCCTCACGGGCGCCGCGGTGCTGACCGCCCGCCGGCGCCACGCGCCGAGGCGCGTCCCCCGCCCCGCGCCGGCCTCCTCCCGCCCGAACTCCCTGCCGGTGTGGGTGCTGACGATCCCGCTCGTCGCCCTGATCGCCCTGTTCAGCGCGTTCCTCGCGGTACAGGCCGTCGCCATGTTCGGCGGTGACGACTACGTCCAGCGCGTCGCGGGAGTCACCTACGCCCAGTACGCCCGCCAGGGCTTCTTCCAGCTGCTCGTGGTCAGCGTGCTCGTGCTGTGCGTCATCGGGCTGGTCGTCCGCGTCCTGCCGTCCCGCACCACCCGCGTCCTGCGCAACGCCCTGCTCGGAGCGCTGTGCGTCCTCACCCTGGTCATCCTCGCCTCGGCGATGATGCGCCTCCAGCTGTACATCGACGCCTTCGGCCTGTCCCGTCTGCGGGCCACCGCCGAGGCGTGGATCGTGTGGAGCGCGGGGCTGTTCGGTCTGGTGCTCGTGGCGGGCGCCTGCAACACCCTGGGCCGGTCCGCGGCCTGGCTGCCCCGCGTCACCGCCGCCTTCGCGGGGGTGGCCCTGGCCGTGTTCGCCTACGGCAACCCGGACCTGCGCATCGCCGAGAGCCAGCGGAACCTGGAGGTGAACGCGATCGACACCCTGTACCTGCGGGGTCTGTCCGCCGACGCGGTCCCCGCGCTGATGGAGCTGGAGGAGGAGAAACGCGACTGCGTGCTGGTCGGGTTCCAGGACCTGGTCGAGACCTCCGACGATTTCGCCTCGTGGAACCTGTCCCGCCACCAGGCGCGCCAGCGCCTGACGGAGCTGAGCCTGTTCGAGGTCGGCGGTCAGGCCGGGCTGGACTGCTCCTACCGCGACGCCTTCCACCACTAGGTCGTGTTCTTTGGACCGTTCCGTGCCCGCGGCCCACGGGCCGCCTCCCGCCGCGCCGGTGACGCCCGCACGGCCAAACCGGGCCGCGCCGCGCGCCACGTCCCGCGAGGGACGGTCGGACCCCCGCTGCGCGGTGCCGCCGAGCCCGCGAGGCACTGCACAGCGGGGGCGAGGGCCGCGCGCGGGGTGTCGGCTCCGCCGACAGGCACGAGAGCATCCAG
>NZ_ANAX01000091.1 GCF_000341065.1 Nocardiopsis halotolerans DSM 44410
GCCTATCCCGCGAAGCGGTCGGTCGCCTCGATCAGGTGGTTCAGGATGCCGGGCTCGTTGAACGCGTGCCCGGCGTCATCCACGATGTGGAACTCCGCCTCCGGCCACGCCTTGTGCAGGTCGTAGGCGGTCCGGGCCGGGGTGCACACGTCGTAGCGGCCCTGCACGATCACGCCGGGGATGTCCCGGATCTTCTCCGCTCCGTCGATGAGCTGGTTCGGAGCGAGGAACCCCCTGTTGACGAAGTAGTGGTTCTCGATCCGCGCGAAGGCCAGCGCGTAGTCCTCGTCCGCGTGGTGCTCACGCAGCTCCGGGTTGGGCAGCAGGGTGACCGTGGACCCCTCCCACACGCTCCACGCGCGCGCGGCGGCCAGGCGCTCCCCCCGGTCCGGTGAGTTGAGACGACGCGCGTAGGCGGCGATGAGGTCGCCGCGCTCCTCCTCGGGGATGGGCGCCAGGTAGGACTCCCACAGGTCGGGGAAGAGCTGGGAGGCGCCCTCCTGGTAGAACCAGCGCAGCTCCTCCTCCCGCAGGGTGAAGATGCCGCGCACGACCAGTTCGCTGACCCGCTCGGGGTGCCGCTGGGCGTAGGCCAGCGCCAGGCAGCTGCCCCAGGACCCGCCGAAGACCTGCCAGACCTCCGCGCCGATCATCTCGCGCAGCCGCTCCATGTCCTCCACCAGCGCCCACGTGGTGTTGGCGGACAGGTCGACGTCCATCTGGCTGGCGTGCGGGGTGGAACGGCCGCAGTTGCGCTGGTCGAACAGCAGGATCCGGTACCGCTCCGGGTCGAAGAGCCTCCGGTGGTCGGGGGTGCAGCCGCCGCCGGGACCGCCGTGCAGGAACACCACCGGCTTGCCCGCGGGGTTGCCGCACAGCTCCCAGTAGACGCGGTTCCCGTCGCCGACGTCGAGCATCCCCGAGTCGTACGGCTCGATGGGCGGGTACAAGGTACGCACAGCGTGGACCCTTTCGTGGACGTGTTTCCTCCCCGGGGGACCCCGGTGGAGACGGGCGTCGTGGCCGGGGTGTCCGGCGGACGCCTGTCGGAGAACGACGAGGAGAGGGTACGGCTCCTCAGACCTCCGCCGGGCGTGAAGACGCGCCGGGCACGGTCAGATGCGGTCGAGGAGCTCGGCCTTCTTGGCGCTGAACTCCTCGTCGGTGAGCAGCCCCTCGGCGTGCAGCCGTCCGAGCTCGCGGATCTTGGCGAAGATCGCCTCGCCGCCGTCGCCGGCCGGTGCTTCGAGCGCGGCGTGCTCCTGCTGGGGGTCCTCCGCCGCCTCGACGTGGGCGTTGATGGTGGCGGCCATCAGCAGGGTCTCCTCGCTGCCCTTGGAGCCGTGCGAGGCCAGCGTGAAGAGGTCGTTCTCCAGAGCCGTGGCCTTGGGGATGGTCACCCCGCGCAGCACGATGCGCAGGTAGCCCTCGGTGACGTCGACCGGCGGGTACCAGTGCGCGGACTCGATCTCGGACAGCTGGTAGTCGCGGGACTTCTCCTTCTCCTTGACCGTGCTGGCCAGCCAGCCGTCCCACTGAAGGCGTACACGGGTGCCGTCGAAGGAGGCCGACCCCTCGGCGGTGCGCACCTGGAGGGGAGCCCGGGCCACCAGCCCCCGGGCGACCTCGCGCGGATCGATCTCCCCGGTGCGGGTCTCGCGGGCGAAACGGGCCGAGGCGGCGATCTGCTCGGAGTAGTACTCGGCGAGGAGCTCACCGTCGTGCGGGCCGGTGATCATCAGCGGGGTGAGCGCGTCCCTGCCGGGGGCGCCCAGGAGCGCGTAGGGGTCGGTGTCCTCCACCAGCCGCAGCCGCAGCCGCCACCCGTGCTTGCGGCTGGCC
>NZ_ANAX01000092.1 GCF_000341065.1 Nocardiopsis halotolerans DSM 44410
GTCGAAGTCGACCTCACGGACCGCGGCCAGCGGAACCGAGCAGCCGCCCAGTGACCTGAACAGGGCGGGCACCTTGCGACCGGAGTCGAAGCGGATACGGATCGTCTCGTCGTCGATCCGCCAGGTGCCGTGATGCCCACGCAGTTCCTCCATACCAACCCATCCTAGGGCCAGTCGGACCTTTGGTGCGGGGCCGTATGCGGTCACCGCCCCCGGACCGCGGCACCGGGGACCCGCGTCGGGCGGGGCTGCGTTCCCCGGGACCACCGCTTCGCCGCCCGCCCGACGTCCCGACGGACGGCACGCGCGGCGCCCGCCCTGTTCGGGCACCCCGAAGATCCCCGAGGTCAAGGACCCGTCCAAACAACGGGCCCCAAGCGTCGGTGCGGCGCATCCCGGGTAGGAACAGCGGGGCACACGCGTTCCACCGCCCCGCCGGGCGGAGTCGGCGGACGGCGCGGTCGGCGTCCCGCCCCCTGAACCGGAGGTCGCCAGAGATGTCGAAACAGACGGCAGCCGAGGGCGCGGCGGAGTTCCGTGCCGCCCGGGACCTTCTCCTGAGGCACCGCGAGGACCAGGAGACGGCGCACAGGGAGTTCACCTGGCCCCGACCGGAGCAGTTCAACTGGGCGCTGGACTACTTCGACGAGGTCGCCCAGCGCCGTCCGGACCGGACGGCGCTGTGGATCGTGGAGGACGACGGCAGCCAGGCCAAGCACACCTACCGGCGGATGTCGGAACGCTCCAGCCAGGTGGCGAACTGGTTGCACAACCAGGGCGTGCGTGCGGGCGACCGGATCATGCTGATGCTCGGCAACCAGGTGGAGCTGTGGGAGACCCTGCTGGCCGCGACCAAGCTCGGCGCCGTGGTCGTCCCCACCGCCACCGCCCTGTCCGAGAGCGACCTGCTGGACTGGTTGGAGTACGGCGACATCGCGCACGTGGTGTGCTCTGCGGCCGAGACCGCGAAGTTCACCGAGCTGCGGGGACACTGGGCCCGCATCTGCACGGGCTACGTCGAGGGATGGCTGAACTACGCCGACTCCGAGCACGCCGGACTGGACTTCCGCCCCCCGCAACCCACCCACCCCGACGATCCCCTGCTGCTGTACTTCACCTCCGGAACCACGTCCCGGCCCAAGCTGGTCGTCCACACCCAGCGCTCGTACCCGGTGGGGCACCTGTCGACCATGTACTGGCTGGGGGTCCAGCCCGGCGACGTCCACCTGAACGTGTCCGCGCCCGGGTGGGCCAAGCACGCCTACGGCAGCGTGTTCGCGCCGTGGAACGCCGAGGCGACGGTGCTGGTGGTCAACCAGGAGCGGTTCGACGCGGCGCGGTTGCTGGACGAGGTCGTGCACTGTGGGGTGGACACCCTGTGCGCGTCGCCGACGGTGTGGCGGATGCTCCTCCAGGCCGGTCCGGCCTCGTGGGACGTGGGGCTGCGCGAGGCGGTGGCCTCCGGGGAACCGCTCAACCCCGAGGTGGTCGACCGTGTCCGCGAGGCGTGGGGCGTGACCGTCCGCGACGGGTTCGGGCAGACCGAGACGACCATGCTCCTGGGCAACGGTCCCGGCCAGGAGGTGGTGCCGGGGTCGATGGGGCGGGAGCTGCCGGGCTACGACATCGTGCTGGCGGATCCTGCCACCGACGAACCGTCCGACACCGGGCGGATCTGCGTGGACCTGACCGATGACCCGGTGGGGATGATGGAGTGCTACGCGGACAGCTCCGACCTCACCCACAGGGTGACCAGCGGGGGCCGCTACCGCACCGGTGACATCGCCAGTCGGGATTCGAACGGTTACATTACCTATATCGGGCGATCCGACGATGTGTTCAAAGCCTCAGATTACCGGATCTCACCATTCGAGCTGGAAAGCGTTCTGGTCGAGCACGAATACGTGGCCGAGGCCGCCGTCGTTCCCTCTCCCGATCCGCTGCGCCTGGCGGTGGTCAAGGCGTACGTGGCCCTGGCCGAGGGCGTGCCCCCCGACGCCGAGACCGCGCGGTCGATCCTGGCCCACGCCCGCGAGCGCCTGTCGCCGTACAGGAGGGTGCGCCGCCTGGAGTTCGCCGAGCTCCCCAAAACCGTCTCCGGTAAGATCCGTCGTGTGCGGCTGCGCGAGGCCGAGACCGAGCGCGGCACGGTCACCGACGGTACGCGCAACCCGCGCGAGTACTGGGAGGAGGATCTCCCGGGCCTGGGGGAGTGACCCTCCCCGGCGCCGCGGAGACGGCTCCCACGGGAATTGGCACGGGGCCGGAGAAATACCGTCTCACGAAATGAGACGCTTTTCGGCGCCCGAACCGGTGTGGTGTTTTCTGTCACGCGAACCGTTCCAGCCGACGCGACCGCTTCTCGCTGATCCTGCCGCGCTAGTGTTTTGGGACAGCTTTCACGGCGACAGCGAAAAACGACGGACGGGAACCCGAGGGGAACACCATGCCGAGCACGAACGACACACGGGTGGCCAGTTACAAGCCGCTGATCGCCCCCCGGGACCTGCTGGCCGAGCTTCCGCTGGGCCCCGAGCGCAGCGCGCTGGTGGAGGACTCACGCGCCGAGGTCAAGCGGGTGCTGGACGGAGACGACGACCGCCTGCTGGTCGTCGTGGGCCCCTGCTCGGTGCACGACACCGAGTCCGCCATGGACTACGCCCGACGCCTGGCCGAGCTGGTGCCCTCCCTGCGTGACGAGCTGTGCGTCGTGATGCGCGTGTACTTCGAGAAGCCGCGTACCACCGTCGGGTGGAAGGGCCTGATCAACGACCCCGGCCTGGACGACACCTACGACGTGCACCGCGGCCTGCGCACCGCGCGCAAGCTGCTGCTGGACATCAACTCGCTCGGGCTGCCCGCCGGAACCGAGTTCCTGGACCCGATCACCCCCCAGTACATCGCCGACGTCGTCTCCTGGGGCGCGATCGGGGCGCGTACCACCGAGAGCCAGGTGCACCGCCAGCTGAGCAGCGGCCTGAGCACGCCCGTGGGCTTCAAGAACGGCACCGACGGCGACGTCCAGGTGGCCGTGGACGCCGTCGGCGCCGCCGCCGCCTCGCACACCTTCTTCGGGATCGACCCGGCCGGCGCCGGTTCGGTGGTCGTCACCGACGGCAACCCGGACTGCCACGTCATCCTGCGCGGCGGCCGCAGCGGTCCCAACTTCGGGGCCGAGCCGGTCAACGCCGCCCTGGGGGTCATCGAGGGCGCCGGTCTGCCCCGCCGCCTGATGATCGACGCCAGCCACGCCAACAGCGGCAAGGACCACACCCGCCAGCCCGGTGTGGCCGCCTCGATCGCCGCGCAGATCGCCGAGGGCCAGAGGGGCATCGTCGGCGTGATGCTGGAGAGCTTCCTCGTGGAGGGAGCCCAGAAGCTGGGCGACCCCGCCGCCCTGACCTACGGCCAGTCGATCACCGACAAGTGCATGGGCTGGGAGACCACCGGCGAGGTGCTGTCCCACCTGGCCGAGGCCGTTCGCCAGCGCCGCAAGAACGCGGCCTGACGCGGATCACGGGAGGGCGCCCTCTCCGGCGTCGACCACGGCGCTGAGCGCGGCGGCGCCCCGGAGGAGGGCGCGCGACCGGGCGGTGACGCTGGCGTCGCGGGCGTCCAGCGCGCCGAGGACGTCCTCCCATCCACGCCCGGTGCGCAGTTGGGGCATGAGGCCCCGGAGCGAGTCGATCCGGTAACCGGCCATGCGCAACTGGTGCACGATGCGTGCGTCCCGCACGTCGTCCGGCGCGTACGTGCGCGCTCCGCCCCTGGCGGACCGGCGGGGTACCACGAGCCCCTCGGCGTCCCAGTGGCGCAGTGTCGAGGGCCGGACGCCGAGTGCGTCCGCGAGTTCGGAGACGCGCATCGCGTCGGAGGGACGGGTGTCCCCGATCGGTTCCCCGGCGATCGCTTCGGCCGCCCGCCTCGCCAGTGCGAGGTCCCGGCGCTCGGCGTGCAACCGGGCGTGCGCGGCGTCCAGGCGTGCGAGCAGGTCGGGGGTCGGGTCCCGGTGCGCGGCGCGCAGTATCTCCCGCGCCTCGACGGGGCCGACGCCCTCCGCGAGGGCGCGGTAGGCGAGCGCGGCCCGCACGTGGGCGCGGGTGTAGGTCCGGTAGCCCGACCCGGTGCGCGGCGCGGGCGTGAGCACACCGGCCCTCTCCAGGTTCCTCACCTGCTGCGTCGAGTAGCCGGAGCGCCGTGCGACGTCCACCGTGCGCAGAGCCGCCCCGCCGCGGCCGTCCTCACCGTCCATGTCCCCAGTCTCCACCCGTGCCGGGGCACGGCGGCGGACCGCGCGGAGCGTCCGGGCGGCCGCCGGTTCAGGCCCGGGCGCCCGCGCCTCGGGTGTCCTTGTGCACGACGCCGTCCCGGACCACCGCGGTGATGTTTCCGGGGTCGGCGGCGACCGCGACGTCGGCGAGGGGGTCCCCGGCGCAGACGACGACGTCGGCGCGCTTGCCGACCTCCAGCGTGCCGATCTCGTCGGCCAGCCCCAGGAGCTGGGCGGCGTCCCGTGTCCCGGCGAGCAGGGCGGCCTCAGGGCTCAGGCCGTGCTCCACGAGCAGGGGGAGTTCCCGCAGGTTGCGCCCGTGCTGGCAGACCCCGGAGTCGGTGCCCAGGGCCACCCTCACCCCGGCGCGCAGGGCCGCGGACACGTGCGTGCTCAGGCGTTCCTGGAGCCGTAGCTTCTTGGCTACGGCGTAGGCGGCGGACCTCGCGGGGTCGGGCGGGGTGGTGGCCGTGGTCAGCGTGGGCACCAGGAAGGCGCCGCTCTCCCCCATCATGTCGATCCCGCGTTCGTCGATCTCGTAACCGTGCTCGACGCTGGCCACACCGGCGGCCAGCGCGTTGCGGATGCTGCCCGCGTTCTGGGCGTGCGCGGCCACGGGCACGCCGCGGGCGGCCGCCTCGCGGACGACCACGGTCATCTCCTCGGCGCTGAGGCCGTCGTCCCAGGGGGTGTCCCGTGGACTCCACACCCCGCCGCTGGCCATGACCTTGACGACCCGCGCGCCCATGCGCATGACCTCGCGGGTGTTGCGCAGCGCCTCGTCCGTACCGTCGGTGAGCAGGGAGACCGCCCCGCTCGGGCCCTGGACGGCGCCGTAGTCGAACCCGCAGGCCGTACGGAAGTCACCGTGACCCCCGGTCGGTCCCAGCGCCAGGCACGCGGGGACGATCCGGGGCCCGGGGACGATCCCCTCGTCCACGGCGAGCGCGATCGCCTGGTCGGCTCCCGCGAGGTCGCGCACGGTGGTGACCCCCGCGTCGAGGGTGGCGCGCAGACGCGGGATCGCCGCGTAGTACCCGTAGTGCGGTGGCTGGTCCAGCAGGCGGGCCGGGTTCATGCCGTCGCCGGACATGACCAGGTGCACGTGGGCGTCGACGAACCCGGGCAGGACGGTGCCGCCGGCGGCGTCGATCTCGCGGTGCGGCCCGCTGACCGTCGGGGCGTCCGCGGCGGGTCCCGTCCAGTCGATCCGGCCGTCGCGCGCCACGACCACCCAGTCGGGGCGCGGTGCGGCGCCGGTCCCGTCGAACACGGTCCCGCCCCGGACCACGACCGTCCTCGCCCCGGGCTCCGGTGCCCCTCCTCCGGTCGGTCCCGCGTTGCCCATCGTTCCTCCCCGGTGCCTCGACGGCGTTCGTGGCCCACTCCTGGGTTCTCACCGGAAACGCGGTGGTCGACACGGCGCGGTACCGGGAGACCCCGGCGGGAGGGCGGCGCTCACCCCGCGGCGGCCTCCGGGGGCAGGGCCGCCAGCTCCACGAGCAGCTCGCGTCCCAGCTCCGCCCGCGGACCGGTCCCTCCCTCCTCCGTCCCCGCGTCCCGTCCCGGTTCGACGCGCAGCGCGAACGCGTGCAGTTCCTCGCCGTACTCGACCCAGCCGACCCACCACCCCGGCGCCGGATCGGCGCCCGTACCGGCCACCGCGTACAGGGTGTGGCCGTCGCCCTCCTCCACGGTGGCGATCTCGTGGAGCGCCCGCTGGTGCCCGGTGTCGGCGGGAAGTTCGGTGCGGGCCAGGCGTGCCAGGAAGAGGGCCTGTTCCATGGCGGAGATCTCCAGTGGTCCCTCCGACCAGAACCGGTCCATCGCGTCCGCGCCGCCCACCGACCGGTTGCCGTAGTCCAACAGGTCCACCCAGGCCGCCAACCGGTCGTGTCCGATTCCGCGTGCCAGTTCCCGGTAGGCGCGCGGGCTCTCGTCGGGGAAGGCGTCGCGCAGGGTCGTGGCCCGCTCCCGTCCGGCGGCCCGCGGGGAGGCGCCCGGCAGAACCTCGTCCACGTCCTCGACCGTGCCCGTCTGCAACCCGATCAGGGTGTGCGGGATCCGGAAGGTGGACCCGGGCACCGCGCGCTCACGCGCCTCCTCCGGGCCGACCACGGTCACCGTGTTCGCGCGCGCGTCGTGGAGCACGAAGGTGCCCCCGATCCCCGCGTCGGTGAACACCGCCTCCAGGTCCGCGCGCTCCACCGCGGCCACGTCGCCCCGCACCAGGGGCGGGGGGCCGGTGTCCGCACCGCCCTCGGCGGGCCCGCCCGGGCCGCCGTCCCCCACGGCGCACCCCGTGCCCGTGACCAGGGCCAGGACGCATCCGGCGGCGAGCGCGGACACACCGCGCACCGCCCTCCCGGTGTCGGTTCCCATCCGCGCTCCCCCAGGGATCGGTTCCCGGCACACGCTAATGTCCGCCTCCCCTCACCGGGTGGAGGCGGACGGAGTGTCGGGCACGGCGGGGAGCCCTCCTCCGCGCCGGGCACCCTTGGGGGCCGTGTGGAGCCGCTGCTAGGCTGAACGTGTTGCTGACCCCGTACGGGAGAGTGCCCGCGTATCCAGCGCGGGTCGCCGAAGGAGCAATTCCTCCCCGAAGACAACCTCTCAGGCACAGCGGACCGTACGGGCGAGACCACTCTGGAAAGCAGGGACAGGCGTCCCTCGCCGAAGGTGCAAGCCACGCCGAGCGCGTGGCGAAGCTCTCAGGCGCCGATGACAGAGGGGGAGGATGGCAACGCCACGCACGTCACGACGCCCATCCTCTCGGGAGTGCCCATGTCAGAGCCCGCGTCCGCGCCGCGCGCCACAGCGCTGCGCGAGATCCACGAGAAGGCCGGCGCCACCCTCGTCGACTTCGCCGGATGGCTCATGCCGCTGCGTTACGGCAGCGAGAGCGCCGAGCACAGGGCGGTACGCCACGCCGCAGGCATCTTCGACCTCTCCCACATGGGGGAGATCCGGCTGACCGGACCGCAGGCCGCCGACGCCCTCGACCACGCGATGGTCGGACACCTGTCCAAGGTCAAGGTGGGCCGCGCCCGGTACACCATGATCACCGCCGAGGACGGCGGGGTCCTGGACGACCTCATCGTCTACCGCCTGCGTGAGGACGAGTACCTCGTCGTGGCCAACGCCGCCAACGCGGCGGTCGTCTCCTCCGCCCTGGTCGAGCGTGCCGCGGGCTTCGACGTCGAGGTGACCGACGAGTCGGCCGACCACGCGCTGATCGCCGTCCAGGGCCCGAGCGCCGTGGACGTCCTGGCACCGCTGACCGACGCGCACCTGGACGACATCCGCTACTACGCCGGATACGAGCACACCGTCGCCGGTGAGCCCGTCCTGCTGGCCCGCACCGGCTACACCGGCGAGGACGGCTTCGAGATCTTCGTCCGGCCCGCCGAGCGGGCTCCCCGTGTGTGGGAGGCCCTCATGGCCGAGGGTGAGAAGCACGGTCTGGCCCCCGCCGGTCTCTCCGCCCGCGACACCCTGCGCATGGAGGCCGGGATGCCGCTGTACGGGCAGGAGCTGACCGCCGAGCTCACCCCCTTCGACGCCGGTCTGGGCCGGGTCGTCAAGTTCGACAAGGGCGACTTCGTGGGCCGTGCCGCCCTGGAGGAGGCTTCCCGTACCTCCCGTCCCCGCCGCCTCATCGGCCTCGTCGCGCGCGGACGCCGCCCGCTGCGCAGGGGCCAGGACGTGCTGCGTGACGGCACCTCCGTCGGAACCATCACCAGCGGCGCGCCCTCTCCCACCCTGGGCCGCCCCATCGCCATGGCCTACGTGGACGGCGACCTCGACACCACGACCGGCGCGTTCACCGTGGACGTGCGCGGGCGGGGCGAGGACGTCGACGTGGTCGAGCTGCCGTTCTACAAGCGGCAGTCGTAGGAGCGGGGTCCTCACATCCCGAAGACCCCACGCCCCGCACGGCGGGATCCCCGAACGGGGACCCGCACGGACGCGGCGTGACCGGGCGTAGGCCGGGCCGGGCAACCGTACGGGCGCGCGGCAGGAAAATGGAACACCTCCAAGGAGAGTTGAAGTGAGCGTTCCCACGGAGCTGGGTTACACCGCCAAACACGAGTGGGTCGTGATCGAGGACGGGATCGCCACCGTCGGGATCACCTCGTTCGCGGCCGAGTCCCTGGGCGACATCGTCTACGTCGAGTTGCCCGAGGTCGGCGGCGAGGTGTCCGCGGACGAGACGTGCGGCGAGGTGGAGTCCACCAAGTCCGTCAGCGACGTCTACTCACCGGTGAGCGGCGAGGTCGTCGAGGTCAACGAGGCCCTCGAGAACGAACCCGAGATGGTCAACTCCTCGCCCTTCGAGGACGGGTGGCTGTTCAGGGCCCGGATCTCCGAGGAGCCCACCGATCTGCTCTCCGCCGAGGAGTACACCAAGCTGACCGAAGGCGAGGAGTAGGCCCCCGATGGCTACTGACAACACGCTCAACAAGACGCTGGGCGAACTGGACCCCGAGGTGTCGGCCGCGGTCGACGCGGAGCTGGCCCGCCAGCGCGACACCCTGGAGATGATCGCCTCGGAGAACTTCGCGCCGCAGGCGGTCATCGAGGCGCAGGGCACCGTCCTGACCAACAAGTACGCGGAGGGCTACCCCGGCCGCCGCTACTACGGCGGGGGGGAANGCGAACACGTCGACGTCGTCGAGCAACTCGCCATCGACCGCGCCAAGGCACTGTTCGGCGCCGAACACGCGAACGTGCAGCCGCACTCGGGCGCGCAGGCCAACACGGCCGTGTACTTCGCGCTGCTCAAGCCGGGCGACACCATCCTGGGCCTGGACCTGGCCCACGGCGGCCACCTGACCCACGGTATGAAGATCAACTACTCCGGCAAGATCCTCAACGCGGTGGCCTACCACGTGCGTGACGAGGACGGCACCGTCGACTACGACGAGGTCGAGGCGCTCGCCGAGGAGCACCGCCCCAAGATGATCGTCGCCGGATGGTCGGCCTACCCGCGTCAGCTGGACTTCGCCCGCTTCCGCAAGATCGCCGACTCGGTCGGTGCCCTGCTGATGGTGGACATGGCGCACTTCGCCGGTCTGGTCGCGGCCGGGCTGCACCCCAACCCGGTACCGCACGCCGACGTGGTCACCACGACCACCCACAAGACCCTGGGCGGCCCGCGCGGCGGCCTGATCATGGCCAGGGCCGAGCTGGGCAAGAAGATCAACTCGGCGGTGTTCCCCGGCATGCAGGGCGGGCCGCTGGAGCACGTGATCGCCGCCAAGGCGGTGGCCCTCAAGGTCGCGGCGGGCGAGGAGTTCGCCGACCGCCAGCGCCGGACGGTCTCCGGTGCCCGGCTGCTCGCCGAGCGCCTGACCCGGCCGGACATGGCCGAGGTGGGCGTGAAGGTGCTCACCGGGGGCACGGACGTGCACCTGGTCCTGGTGGACCTGGTCGACTCCGAGCTCAACGGCCAGGAGGCCGAGGACCGCCTGCACTCGATCGGGATCACGGTCAACCGCAACGCGGTGCCCAACGACCCGCGCCCGCCGATGGTCACCTCCGGTCTGCGGATCGGCACCCCGGCGCTGGCCACGCGCGGTCTCGGGGACGAGGACTTCGCCGAGGTCGCCGACATCATCGCCGAAGTGCTCAAGCCGGAGTTCGACGAGGCCGCGCTGCGCGGCCGGGTCCAGGCGCTGACCGCCAGGCACCCGCTCTACCCGAACCTGTAGAGCCCCGCCGTGCGGGGCCGCGTGCCCCGCACGGCCCCCGGACGTGCCCGGGCCCTGGACTCGACGAGGAGGACAGTCATGGCCATCAGCGTGTTCGACCTGTTCAAGATCGGTATCGGACCCTCCAGCTCGCACACGGTCGGGCCGATGAAGGCCGCTCGCACGTTCGCCTCCGGGCTGCGTGAGGAGGGCCTGCTCGGTGACGTGGCCCGTGTGCGGGCCGAGCTGTACGGGTCCCTGGCGCTCACCGGCAAGGGACACGGGAGCGACACCGCCGTGGTCCTGGGCCTGATGGGGCACACCCCCGAACACGTGGACGTGGACGCGGTGCCCGACATGGTCGGACGGGTGCGCGAGGAGCGGACCCTGTACCTGGGCGGGCCGGAGGGGCCTCCGGTGGCCTTCGACCCGGCCGTGGACGTGGACTTCCGCCGCCGGGAGAGCCTGCCCGACCACCCCAACGGGATGCGGTTCACGGCGCTGGACTCCTCGGGGGCCGAGCTGGCCGCGAAGGTGTACTACTCGGTGGGCGGCGGGTTCGTCGTGGACGAGCGGGCGGCGGGCGCCGACCGGATCAAGGCCGACGACACCGTGCTGCCGCATCCCTTCGACAGCGCCGAGGAGCTGCTGGGGATCTGCGCCGAGACGGGGATGTCGATCAGCGCGGTGATGCTCGCCAACGAGCAGGCCTTCGGGCGCACCCCGAAGGAGATCCGCGCCGAGCTGCTCACCCTCTGGGAGGCGATGCGCCAGTGCGTGCGCCGGGGCGTGACCACCGAGGGCAGCCTGCCCGGCGGGCTGAGGGTGCCGCGGCGGGCGCACCGCATGTACCGGCAGCTGGGCGGCGCCTGCGACGAGTCGGGGCTGCTGGCGCCGACGACCGTGGACTCCGACCCCATGCGCGGCAGTGACTGGATCACGCTGTACGCGCTGGCCGTGAACGAGGAGAACGCCGCGGGCGGGCGTGTGGTGACCGCGCCGACCAACGGGGCCGCGGGCATCGTGCCCGCCGTGCTCCACTACCACCTGCACTTCAGCCCGGGCGCGGGCGACGAGAGCGTGGTGCGCTTCCTGCTGACCGCTGGTGCGATCGGCATCCTGTTCAAGCAGAACGCGTCGATCTCCGGCGCCGAGGTGGGCTGCCAGGGCGAGGTGGGTTCGGCCTCCTCGATGGCCGCCGCCGGCCTGGCCGAGGCGCTGGGCGGCACCCCCGCCCAGGTGGAGAACGCCGCCGAGATCGCCATGGAGCACAACCTGGGGCTGACGTGCGACCCGATCGGCGGCCTGGTGCAGGTGCCGTGCATCGAGCGCAACGCGCTGGCCTCGGTGAAGGCGATCAGCGCCGCGCGGATCGCGCTGCGCGGGGACGGCAGCCACTTCGTGTCCCTGGACAAGGTCATCAGGACCATGCGCGACACCGGCCGCGACATGATGGACAAGTACAAGGAGACGAGTCGCGGAGGCCTCGCCGTCAACGTCATCGAGTGCTGACCGCCGTTCGGAACCAAGGGCACGCACCCGGCATCGGACACAGCGCTGAAGATCCCCGGGAAGGAGCCCATGAACCTGAAGGAACGGTACGCGCGACTCCATGACGGAGTCCGGTTCGCCATCGAGACCACCGACGACGCCTATCCCCTCCCGCGCGAACTGCACGAGCAACTCCAGGAGTGGGTGCTCGACGCGTGGGAGGGCAGACGCTCCAACATCGACTGGTGCGACAACAGGCAGGACCTGGTCGCGGTGACCAGCGGCCTCACCCGGTTGGCCCAGTCCTACACGGAGTTGCGC
The DNA here is from genome assembly GCF_000341065.1 of Nocardiopsis halotolerans DSM 44410. GTDB lineage: Bacteria > Actinomycetota > Actinomycetes > Streptosporangiales > Streptosporangiaceae > Nocardiopsis > Nocardiopsis halotolerans. The sequence continues at coordinate 11,776 of NZ_ANAX01000092.1, forward strand.
AAAGCCCTGTTCTCCGACCTGCACCACTTCGGACCCGAGCCCCCGTGGCGGAGGATCGACCACGGGTTCGCCGTGCGCCTCCCCCTGCACTTCCACCGCAGGAACGCCGAGTACTACGTTCTGCGGAGCCAGGGCATGAACCGCTGGAAGTTCTGCGTACACGGCCAGGCCAGGTCCGAGAGCGGCGAGCACGAGAGCGCCCTCCGGGAGTTCGACGTCGAACTGTCCGGCGGTTCCTGCCGCGTCCCGGACGAACTCGCCGATCAGGAAGCCTGGCAGGAACAACTCTTCTACGGCCTCAGGCTGATGAAGGACGAGCACTACTACATGCGCACGCTCAGGGACGAGGTCGTCATGGAGGCGGAGAGCATCATCCGCCCCCCTGACGACCATTGGGAGATCTGAGACCGACTCCCCCGGCAGGGGGAGCCCGGGGAGTACCGTCAGGTCCGTCACGCGACGCACCTCGCGCTCACCTCCGGTCGCCCCCGCCATCCCTGCACGTCCGACGGGACGCCGGGTGCCCGCCGGGACACGGCCCGGCGGGCACCGTGTCAGGACCTGGCGTCGGTCGCGGCGTCGGTACCGTCCTCGGCTCCGGAGGCGTCGACCGCGTCGATCCGGACCGGGTCGGGCGCCTTCGTGAGCAGGCTGACCACGACTAGGGCGACCAGCGCGGCGGGCAGGGCCACGATGACGCCGTTGAGCTCGCCCGGGGTACCGGCGATCCGCCAGCCGATGGTGGTGGCCGCGCCGACCACCAGGGCCGCGACCGCTCCCGGGGTGGTCGCGCGCTTCCAGAACAGCACCGACAGGACCACCGGGGTGATCGCGGCGCCGTAGATCGTGTAGGAGTACATCTGTAGTTCCAGCACGGTCGGGAAGAACAGGCTCAGCACGACCCCCGTCAGCGCGATGCCCAGTACCGACAGGCGCTGGACCACGAGCTTGCGGCGCTCCCCCACGCGGTCGCCCACGAATCTCGCGTACAGGTCGTAGGCGATGTTGGAGGCCCCGGAGAGCATGTACGACGATCCCGTCGTGATGACGAAGGCGACCGCCCCGCCCAGGATGAGGCCGCCCAGCACCGCGGGCAGGTAGCCCTCGGAGGCCAGGCTCAGGACCGCCATGTCGCCGTTGATCCCGGGCATCAGCACAGCGGCGGCGGTGGCGAGCAGCACGACGGGGACGAAGACGAAGAAGCTGCCCACCAGCATGCCGACGGTGGAGGAACGGGCCTCGCGCTCGTTCCTGGCCGCCGCGAGCCGCTGGTACATGTTCTGGTCGGCGAGCAGCAGCAGGAACAGCGGGAGGAAGTAGCCGAGGAGCTGGAGTGTGGTCAGCCCGCCGCTGAAGGTCCTGGCCTGTTCGGGCAGGCCCTCCCAGTACGCGGCCGGTCCGCCCACCGCGGCGAACACCAGCGGCAGCGACACGAACAGGCCGAGCACGATGAGGATGGCCGAGAAGAAGTCGGTGTAGGCGACCGAGAACAGGCCGCCGCTGACGGTCAGGAGCGTCACGACGACGGCGACGAGCACGGTTCCCTGGGTGGCGGACAGCGGGGTGACCAGACTGACGACGTAGCCGCCGCCGACGAACTGGGAGGCGGTCAGGCCCAGGAAGGCGATGGTGGTGACCACGGCGGCGACGGTGCGCACACCGATGCCGAAGCGCACCTCCAGCAGTTCGGGGATGGTGTGCCGCGAGGCCCTCCGGATCCGACGGGCCGCCAGGAGCAGGACCAGGATGCCCACCGGGGTCCCCGCGAAGAAGACCATGCCCGCGATCGGGCCGTAGGTGTAGGCGAAGTTGGCCCCGCCGATGATGGTGCCCGACCCGACCCAGGTGACCAGCATGGTGCCGATCATGACCGGACGGGGGAGGCTGCGTCCGGCGAGGAGGAAGTCGTCACCGCCGCGGAGCCTGCCGGAGCGCAGGAAGTAGAGGGCGACCCCCAGCATGGCCAGGACGTACACGGCGAGGATCACGAGATGGATGGTCTGCATGGGCCACCTGCGGTGTTCGGATCAGAGGATGCGGACGGGAGGGATCAGCCCCGGGAGGTGATCCGACGGGGCCATGTAAGCAGCCCCACCCGTGAAATGCAACACTTATTGCAAGCAGTGCGGACCTGAGCGCGTCACAATGAGGTAACCGCGTCGTCGCAGGTCATGCATTCGCCGCCGCTCAGAAGAGTTCCGCCTCCCCCCACAGACGCTCGGCGTCCCGCACCGCACGCAGCACCGCGTCGCCCCCGATCCGCGCCAGTTCGGCCAGGACCGCGTGGATCACCGACATCGCCGGGGTCAGCGAGGGGAACATGCCCACGCCCTCGCTCGGGACGAGCAGCAGGTGCGCGGCCCCTTCCGTCAGCGGGGAGTCCCTGCGGTCGGTGATGACCGCGACCGGCACGGACCGCCGCCCGGCCACCCGCACCGCCGCGCTCAGCGCGGTGGGCAGCCGCCACAGGTCACAGGCCAGCAGCAGGTCCTCCGGCCCCATCCGGGCCAACGCGTTGACCAGGGAGGTTCCCCCCACGTCGAACCGTTCCACGTCGTAGCCCATGATCCCCGCGGCGTGGGCGAGTTGCAGGCCCGGCGCCGCGAAGGTCCCCGAACCCACCACCAGGGTTCTGCGCGCCCCGTGGATCGCCTCCGCGAGAGCGCTCACCCGCCCGGGGTCGAGGGTCGACTCCAGGTCCCGGAGCCCCTCCCGGTCCGCCCGGATCGCGGCCCTGACCGGGTCGGAGTCGGAACCGGCGTGCTCGGCGAGGACCTCCCCCGCGCTGAGCGAGGCCAGGTAGCGCGAGCGCAGTTCGACGCGCAGCGCGGGCCAGCCGCTGAACCCCAGGGCCTGCGCGGCCCGGACCACCGTGGCGACGTTGACCCCCGACCGGTCGGCGAGTTCCGCCGTGCTCGCGTAGGAGGCGAACTTCGGTTCGTCCCGCAACACCCTGACCACGCGTTCGGCCGCGCGGCCGAGGCGCCCGCCGCCGAGCGCGGTCTCCATCCAGTCCGCCATCACCCCTCCGTCCGGTGCGGCGCCGCCGGAACGCTCCCGGCCTCGGCGCCTCCCCAGCGATACCACTCCCCGGGAGTGCGCTCACAGCTGATGCAACGTATATTGCAAACAGGGCGTGGCTCACACGCCGTCCCGTCCCACCGGAGGTACTCATGACCCGCCAGCCCCACCCGACGGTTCTCTTCGTGGGAGCCGGACTGCTCGACCCCGAGGCGGGGACCCGCACACCGGACTCCTGGCTCCTGGTGGAGGACGGGCTCATCGCCGGAAGCGGACGGGGACCGGCCCCGGAGACCGGCGACGCGGTCGAGGTGGTCGACCTGGCGGGGGCCACCCTCATGCCGGGCCTCATCGACGCCCACGTGCACCCGACCGCCTTCAGCGCCGACCTCGGCGCCGCCATGGACGAGTCCCCCTCATACGTCGCCACCTACGCGGCCCGTTCCCTCAACGCCATGCTCAGGCGCGGTTTCACCACCGTCCGCGACGTGGCCGGAGGGGACTGGGGGCTGGCCCGGGCCGTGGACGAGGGACTCGTCGACGGCCCCCGGCTCATGTTCGGCGGCAAGGCGCTGTCGCAGACCGGGGGCCACGGCGACTTCCGCGCCCCCGGGCGCCAGGGCAACGACACCCACGCCTGCTGCCCCGGTGCGGGCGTGGTCTGCGACGGCCCCGTGGAGTTCCGCCGCGCGGCCCGTGAGCAGCTGCGTACCGGCGCCCACCACCTCAAGATCATGCTCTCGGGCGGGGTGGCCTCCCCCACCGACCGCATCGACTCCACCCAGTCCTCCGAGGACGAGATCCGGGCCGTGGTGGAGGAGGCCGAGGCGGCCAACCGCTACGTCACCGGCCACGCCTACACCGCCCGCGCCGTCAACCGGGGGCTCCGGCTCGGCGTGCGCTGCATCGAGCACGGCAACCTCATCGACGAGAGCAGCATCGAGCTGTTCCTGGAGCACGACGCCCACCTCGTGCCCACCCTGGTCACCTACCAGGAGCTGTCCCGACAGGGCGCCCGCAACGGTCTGCCCCCGGCCAGCCAGGCCAAGGTCGACACCGTGCTCAACCGGGGTCTGGACGCCCTCCGCATGGCTCACGAGGCCGGGGTGAACCTGGTCTTCGGCAGCGACCTGCTCGGCGGGATGCAGGACCGCCAGAGTGAGGAGTTCACCATCCGCGGCCGGGTCCAGCCCGCGGTGGACGTCGTGCGGGCGGCCACTGTCAACGCCGCACGGCTCCTGGGGCTGGAGGGGACCATCGGCACCCTGCGCGACGGTGCGCGCGCCGACCTGGTGGTGGTCGACGGCGACCCGCTCGCCGACATCACGGTCCTCGCTTCCCCGGAGGCGAACGTCCGCGCCGTCCTGCGCGACGGCGAGGTCCGGTACGGGCGCGACGGCTGGCGCTGACCGCGACGGCGTCCGGTGCGCGCGTACCGCCCGCCGGCGGGTACCCACTCCTCCCGCCCCCGCGTCTCCGCCAGGACCTCGGCCAGCGGCACCGTCGGGGAGTCGCGTCGCGCCTCGACGAAGCGACGCGACTCCTCCTCCTCTCGGACCCCAGGCGGTTCCAGCCCGTCTCCGGGAACGGGGATCTCGTCCGGCGCGTTGTCGCCGTTCGTGCTGGCGCTCACGAGATCGTGGCGGTCTCGTCCATGTACAGGAACTCCCACAGGTGGCCGTCGAGGTCGGCGAAGGAGCGCGAGTACATACCGGTGTGCTCGGTGGTGTTGGCGTGGGAGGCTCCGGCCACGGCGGCCGCC
>NZ_ANAX01000093.1 GCF_000341065.1 Nocardiopsis halotolerans DSM 44410
CCCGGCTGTCCGCGCTCACGCAGGTGATGACCTCCGCACCGGCGGAGGTGTCGGCCACGCCCGAGGGCGCGAACTCCGAGAAGAAGGGTTCGGCCAGGAACAGGACGCGGGAGGCGTCGCTGACGACCATGCACAGCGCCTTGTCGTCGGAGAAGGCCTCGTCGTAGGAGAAACCCAGCGCGCCGAAGAACTCGCGGGTGGCTTCGAGGTCCCTGACCGGCAGGTTCACGAAAGTCTTTCGAGTCATGTGGCGAAGCTAACACCGCCGGGCGACAATCGGCGGTGACCCGGTCAGGCCAGGCTGCGCCGCGGGTTCCTGGCCGGTGCCGTCATCGACATCCGCACGACCGCGGGCACCTGCTCCAGGTCGAGCGTCTGCCGCAGGTTCCCCAGGGCCTCCGAGCGCACCCGCTCCCACACCCCGGCCACATCCGCGTCGTCGTCCAGGGTCAGCGCCAGCCGCAGGTGCGGTTCCTCCCCGGACTCGGTCAGCCGCGCGCGGGCGCGGCGCACGCCCGGGTAGTCGGCGACCTCCTGCTCCAGGGCACCACGCGCCACGCTCTCGGACATCTCCACCCGGCCGCGCTCCCCGCGTTCCAGGACCAGGCGACCCACCGTGTCGTTGAAGCCCTGGACCATCAGCCAGCGCAGGGCCAGGAAACCGGCGACGAAGGCCAGCGCGACCGCCACGTAGGGCACCCACTGCTGGCCGAGCGCCTGCCTGACCGCTGGGCTGAGCAGGGCGCTGTCGGCCAGACCGGCGCCGAACAGGCCGCGTCCCGCGGCCAGCGCCACCAGTCCGACGGCGAGCAGCACCGTTCCCACGACCGCCAGTCCCCACCGGTTCCCCCGGGCCGACCTGCGCGACCTGTCACGAGCCATGGTCAACCCTCCGCGTACCGCACGTGGGTGGCGATCCGCATGCTGCGCAGCGGCGCCAGCTCCTCCAACCGCCGCTCCACGGCCGCGGTCACCTCGGCGGGCATACCCGCCGACTCACGCATCCCGGTGCGCACGTGCACCCGGATCCTGTTGCCGCGCATCGTCACGTGCACGACGTCGACGCCGCTGACCTCCTCCGCGGCGGCGGCCACCGCGCGACGCAGCGCGGGCCGGGTCAACCCCACCACCAGGGCGGGGTCGTCGGTGCGCAGAGCCGTCCACCGGCCGCGGCCCGGGGCCAGGGCGGCCACGATCAGGGCCAGCCCGATCAGCGCGAGCACCGCCGAGGCGATCTGCACCGAGGGCATCGACCAGGTCGTGGTCGTCGCGTATCCGCTGGCGGCGCCGACCGGGAACAGCCGCAGCGGGCTCCCCGCCAGGGCCGAGATCACCTCGGCGGCGGCCACGACCGCCACGACGAGGATCACCAGACCCGTGATCACCGCGGGCCAGGACCGCCGCGGACGGAACGTGTGGACGGCCACCCGCCTGGCCCGGCGGTCGACGCCCTGGTCGGGGCGTCCGAGCACCTCTTCCACGGTGGTCATGTCAGCGCACCAACTCCGCGATCTCGATGTCGATGTGGTGAACCCGTTTGCCGGTGATCAGCTCGACCCGCTGCCCGACGTGCCCGCGCACCCGTGCGGCGACCTCACGTGCCGACCGCGGGTAGTGCACGCCGATCCGCAGTCCGAGCAGGATGACCTCGCCGCTCACCCGGGCCCGCGCAGTACGCGACCGGGTGGGGAGTGCGCCGGGGACCTCGTGGACCGCGCGTGCGGCGACCTTCTCGACCACGCCGGGCTCGATGACGGTGCGTCCTCCCGGATCACGGGCGCCCGGGGCCACACCCCGCGCGCCGATGTCGTCCGGGTCCTCCCTCTGTCGGGGAACCGTCCTGGTCCGCACTCCGGCCACGTCCGCTCCTCACGTCCTCAGGAGGAGCGCCGCGGGAACATCGCGGTGAGGTCGAGCTCGCCCTCCATCGCCCGGCCCGCGACGAACCCCGCCAACCCCAGGATCAGGACCAGCGCGAAGGCCGTGAACCCGCCGATCGCGGCGGCCAGACCCAGCACCGTCCCGTAGGACAGTCCAACGATGGGCCACATGGCTTCCCCCTCTTGTCCAGCACCCGTTGCCGTTTCCTCAACCGCCCGTCCGGGCGCCGCCCCCGACACCCGCGACCACGTCCTCCACGGAGATGTGGACGGGCCGTCCTCCGGCGAGCGGCACCAGGCCCCGGCGTATCTCGGCGGCGATGTCCGTCAGGGGCCGTCCGAACCGGACCACGACACCGACCTCGACGTCGTCGGCGCGGACCGCCACCCCGCCGACCCGCCCTCCGGGGACGGGTGTGGCCAGCGTTCCGAAGCTCCCCGAGGACAGCTCCACCACGTCGGGGAAGCCCCTGGCCTCCTCCGCCAGGCGCCGGGCCACCTCGCCCGGGTCCTCGTCGGCGCCCTCCATCACTGGACCCGGGGCGTCGACTCGCCGCCGCC
>NZ_ANAX01000094.1 GCF_000341065.1 Nocardiopsis halotolerans DSM 44410
TCGGGCAGGTGGATGTCGTCCACCCGGATGTTGATCTCGGTGACCTCCAGACCGGTCATGCGCTCCACCGCGGAGGTCACGTTGCGGCGTACGGCCGCGGCCAGGTCCCGGATGGCGGCGCCGTACTCGACGACCAGGTCGATGTCGACGGCGGCCTGGCGCTCGCCCACCTCGACCGCGACCCCCCTCGACACCGATCCGCTGTCACCGCTCCTGGTCACGGCGTCCCTGACCGCTCCGACGGCGCGCGCGGTCCCCCCGCCCATGGCGTGGACGCCGCCGATCTCGCGTGCGGCCATTCCGGCGATCTTGGCGACCACCCCGTCCGCGATCTGGGTGTGTCCGCCCTCGTCTCGGGCGTCGCCGCGTCCCTGGCGACCCGACTCACGGGCGCCCGGAACCTTGGTCTCGGTCTTCATGTCCGTCACTGGCTCCCCCTACGCAGTGTGCGGGCCGCGGCCGGTCCCCCTCGCCCGAAGGCGTCCCCGTCCGCCTCCCCGCGGCCTCATCCGGCGGGTGTGCCCTTCGGGTCGTCGGACCGAAACCCGTGTCACATCACGGCCGGAAGGATGTCGAACTGATCACACCATATACACACACACTGTAGTCGACAAGGCACCTCAGGTAATGTTTTGCTGGTCGGAACAGGTCATGGCATCCCCATCCCTGCCCCAAAACAGTGCTGGAACCCTTCCCAGGGGCACGAAAACGCAAGGGGCGCCCGAAGGCGCCCCCGCACGGAACACGCTCCCGCCCCGGCGTACCGCCGCGCGGGTCGCGTGCCCGGTGTCAGCCGAAGATGACCGTCTTGCCCTCGTTGAGCAGGACCCGGTGCTGCGCGTGCCAGTTGACCGCGCGTGCCAGCGCCACCGACTCCAGGTCCCGGCCGATCGCCGTGAGCTGCTCCGGGCTGTGCGTGTGGTCCACCCGGGACACCTCCTGCTCGATGATCGGCCCCTCGTCGAGGTCGGCGGTGACGTAGTGGGCGGTCGCACCGATGAGCTTCACACCGCGCGCGTGGGCCTGGTGATAGGGGCGGGCGCCCTTGAAGCTCGGCAGGAAGGAGTGGTGGATGTTGATGATCCGACCGGACATCTTGGCGCACAGCTGCTCCGAGAGCACCTGCATGTAGCGGGCCAGGACCACCAGGTCCACGTCGTAGGAGTCGACGAGCTCCAGCAGGCGCGCCTCCTGCTCCTGCTTGGTCTCGGCCGTGACCGGCAGGTGGTGGAAGTCCACACCGTAGGAGTCGGCCAGGAACTCCAGGTCGGGGTGGTTGGAGACGACGGCGGCGATGTCCGCGTCCAGCAGGCCGCTGCGCTGGCGGTAGAGCAGGTCGTTGAGGCAGTGGCCGAACCTGGACACCATCACGATCATGCGGGGCCGCACGTCGCCGGGGTTGAGGGTCCACTCCACGAACGACTCCCCGCTGTCGCCGAAACCGCCCGCGAGCGCCGCGAAGGCGCCCCGCAGGACGTCCTCCCCCACCACGCCGTCGGGGCCGCGCTCGGCCACGAACTGCATGCGCAGGAAGAAGCGTCCCGTGTAGTGGTCGCCGTACTGCTGACTCTCGGTGATGTTGCAACCGTGGTCGGACAGCAGGTTGGCCACAGCGGCGACGATGCCCCGACTGTCGGGGCACGAAAGGGTCAGAACGTACTCACGCTCACTCATGGAAAGAACCACTCCCGGGGTCGGACGGCTGATCAGCCGTGACGCCCCAGGATATCGACCTTCCACCAGCCGTGGACCGGCCGCGGGCGTCCCCGTCCGCCATCCGCCGTCCACACGGGGCACTCCGTCCCTTCTCCCGTGAAGAATATGAAGAACATTCATGTTCTGGCATGCTCGTGACATGACAAGTCCGCGCGACACGTACGAGGCCGCCACACGCGGACTCGACGCTCCCTTCGCCCTCGTCGACCTCGCCGCCCTGCGCGCCAACGCCGCCGCCCTCACCCGCCGTGCCCACGGCAAGCCCATCCGGATCGCCAGCAAGTCCGTGCGCAGCCGCGAACTGCTGCGCACCGTCCTCGCCATGCCCGGCTACGCGGGGATCATGGCCTTCACCCTGCCCGAGGCGCTCTGGCTGGCCACCGGTGACCACCCCCTCAGCGACGACGTCCTCGTCGCCTACCCCACCGTCGACCGCCGGGCCCTGGACCAGCTCGTCCGCGATCCCGCCGCCGCCCGCGCCGTCACCCTGATGGTGGACGACACCGCGCACCTGGACCTGATCAGCGCCGCGGTCACCGACGCCGCCGACTCCCGCGGCCCCGACGCGCCACCGGTACGGGTGTGCCTGGACATCGACACCAGCTGGCAGCCGCTCGGCCCGCGCCTGCGCGTGGGCACCCACCGCTCCCCCGTGCGCACCCCGGCCCAGGCCGCCGCGCTCGCCCGCGCCGTCGTGGCCCGCCCCGAACTGGCGCTGGACGGGATCATGGCCTACGAGGGCCAGATCGCCGGGGTGGGCGACGCCCCGCCCGGCAAGCCCCTCTACGGCCGCCTCCTGCGCGCGGTCCAGCGCCGGTCCGCGCTGGAACTGGCCAGACGCAGAGCCGAGATCGTGCGCGCCGTCCGTGCCGTGGCCGACGTGCGCTTCGTCAACGGCGGCGGCACCGGCAGTCTGCACACCACCGGCAGGGAGAGGGCCGTGACCGAGCTGGCGGCGGGATCGGGGCTCTACCACCCGCACCTGTTCGACCACTACAGCGCCTTCGGCGGCCGCCCCGCCGCCCTGTTCGCGCTCCCCGTGGTCCGCCGCCCCGCGCCGGGAGTGGCGACCGCCCTCGGCGGCGGCTACCCCGCGTCCGGTCCCGTGGACGTCCACCGGGCCCCCGTCCCCCACCTTCCCGCCGGGCTCTCCTACAGCGCCACCGAGGGAGCGGGCGAGGTACAGACCCCCCTGCTCGGCGCCGCGGCCGACGGCCTGTCCGTCGGCGACCGGGTGTGGATGCGCCACGCCAAGGCGGGGGAGCTGTGCGAGCGCTTCGACACGCTGCACCTGATCGACTCCGACAGCGGCGCGTACGTGGAGGCCGTCCCCACCTACCGGGGAGAGGGCCGCACCTTCCTCTGAGCACGCCCCGGACACGCGGAGGGGCCCGCGCGAACGCGCGGGCCCCTCTCCGTCGTCCTTCCGGCGTGCCGCCGCGGGTGCTACTTCCTGCGGCTCACGGCCCAGGCCACCACTCCCACGGCGACGACCGCGCCGACACCGGCCGCGAGCAGCAGTACCTCACGGGGAAGCTGGCCGCGCGACTGGTAGGTGGTCACGAACCGGTCGTCGCCCTTGATGACGATGCTGCCGTCCTCGGGCTCCACCTGGTGGCCCTCCACGCGCACCGCGCCGCCGCCGACCACCAGGGCACGCGCCTCGTCGACGATCCGGGCACCCTGTTCACGGACCCGGTCCATCTGCCGCCGGGCGATGTTGGCGGGCCTGGCCTGCACGCTCAGCTCTTCCAGGGTCTCGGCGAGGTGCCGCTGTTCGCGGTTGATCTCGGCCACGATGTCCGCCGGGGTCTGGCGCGGTTCGGTGTCGCGTCCCGTCATAGAGAAGCCTTTCTCCACTAGCGCAGAGTCGTCTGGGAACCCGTGTCCGAGCCGGTGTCCCGGCTCTCATCCTCCGCGCCGTCGGACGGACCGGAGAACCTCAGCGCGCTGTCGATTCCGTCGACCACGCGGAAGAAGTCCCGCGTGGACAACCACAGTTTATAGATGATGGCGATCTCGAAGGCGAGGAGCAAAACGCCCGCCACGGCGGTGATCCAGCCGATAAGGGACGGCGCGGCGAAAATCGCCGCCGCCAGCGGCGCGATGACGAACACCGCCGTCTGGAACTCGATGCCGCCCACCAGGTGGGTGCGCACCCGCCGGGTGTTGAGCGACGACCAGAACCGCTGGTACCAGGGGAAGCGGTCCCGGAACTCCTGGTGCAGGTCCACCTTGGGCAGGGTGAGGTCGGGCTGCTTGCCCGCGGTGCGGTGGTTGCGCGCCTCGCGCTCGTTCTGGCTGTGCAGGATCTGCTCCAGCACGCCGATGCCGTGGCGCAGCACCGCCTGCTCGCCGCCGTCACTCATCGTCCGGCCGCCCGCCCCGGTGGCCGTGCCGGTGTCGTCGTCCTCCGGCTCCAGCATCGACAGGGTGGCGCGGGCCCGCTCCAGGGCGGCGGCCAGGTGCGAGCGCATCTCCCTGCGCACCTTGTACACCTGGAGCGCGTTGAGGTAGCGCAGCATGTCCAGGAACACCACGGCCAACGCCAGCCACACGAACCACACCGGCCCGCCGGAGCCCTCGTCGGCGATGACGTACTGGCCGCCCATCAGGGCGACCACGCACACCAGGACGCGGAACCGGTCGGAGACGTAGTCCATCCACGACCCGAACAGCGACTCGGAGCCGGTGAGCCTGGCCAGTTTGCCGTCGGTGCAGTCCATGAGGAAGCACAGGAAGTACAGGAAGGCGCCCAGGGCCAGGAAGTGGCGGTAGCCCAGGGAGAAGCAGACGGCCGCACCGAGCCCCAGGAAGAGCGCGACCACCGTCAGCTGGTTGGGCGTGATCGAGGTGCGGTTGGCCACCAGGCGTACGAGCCGGACCGCGATGGGGTCCACGAGGTAGACCGTCCACCAGGAGTCGCGCTCCTTGAGGGTCCGGGCCCTGACCTCGTCGAGTGTGAATCCAGGCATCGTCGCCAATACTCCCAAGCGAAGCTGATGTGGTCCGGTCCGGCGGGCACCGCCGGATCGGCGTCCCGGGCGGACGTTCGCCGGAGCCGACCGGAAGGACGAGTGCGGTCAACAATAGGTGATCGCGCCGCTGGTCACGCCAGATGCGGGCGAACCGAACCGGAATCGCAACCGAAGACCGTACACCCACCCTGACACAGCCGACGAAGCGTCAGGCGCCGGGGCGCTGGTAGGGGATGAGGAAGGGGCGGGGGAGGTGGCTAGTGTGAGGGCGAGAGTCAGCGGGGCGGCGGCGCCCCGCGCACGAGCCGAAGGGGACACCACGTGAGCGACCCGATCCGCCTGGAGCCCGGAGACCAGGCACCCGACTTCACCCTCGACGACGCCGACGGCAAGCCCGTCACCCTGAGCGAGGTGCTGGCCTCCACCGGCAAACGCGTCGTCCTGTACTTCTACCCCGCGGCGATGACCCCGGGCTGCACCACGCAGGCCTGCGACTTCCGCGACAACCTGCGCGAGTTCGACTCCGCGGGCCTCACCGTCCTGGGCGTGTCCCCGGACACGAGCGAGAAGCTCGCGAAGTTCCGTGACAAGGAGGGGCTGACCTTCACCCTCCTCGGCGACCCGGACAAGGACACGCTGCGCGCCTACGGCGCCTTCGGGGAGAAGAAGAACTACGGCCGCGTCGTGCAGGGCGTCATCCGCTCCACCGTCGTCGTGGGCACCGACGGCAAGGTGGAGAAGGCCTTCTACAACGTGAAGGCCACCGGCCACGTCGACCGGATCAGGAGGGAACTGGGCGTGTGACACGCGTGCCGGACCCCGGGGCCCGCCGCGCCCGGCCCCGGGGTCCGGGCGGCCGGGTCCGCCCCGGACCCCGGTACAGTTGTCCCGGAGGGGCCGTAGTCCAACTGGCAGGAGACGGCAGCTTTAGGTGCTGTACAGTGCGGGTTCGAATCCCGCCGGCCCCACTCCGATCCGGAACGACCCGCTCAGGGGCTTGAGACCGCCCCGCCGGGTCGTTCCGTCGTTTTTCGGGGGCACCCCGGCCCCCTGTACGGGCCCCGCCGGCGGGCTGACCGGGAACCGTTTCCGGTGTGGCCGGAGCGGCCCGCCCCTGACGGTGAACGGGGCGGGTCGGTGAACCCCTCCGGGCGCCGCTAGCGGCCGAGCAGCGCCCAGAGCATGACCGCCAGCAGCACCACGACACCGAGGGTGACCGCGGCGATGGCGACCACCGGGGCCCGGCTCCTCTCCGCGTGCTTGCCCGAGCTGGTCAGTCCCAGCGTGTCCGTGGACTCGCGGATCGACGTCATGATCGAGTTCATCGCCTCGGGGCTGTTGCGCAACCGCTCGTTGATGGACTCGGCCAGGACGTGCGCGCCCGCCCTGAAGTGCTCGCGGGCCGACTCGCGTTCCTCACCCTCACCCTCGCCCTCGCCCTCGGGACGGGGCTCGGCGGGCCTGGCGGTGCCCTTGGCGGCGGTCTCCGGGCTCGTCTCGGGCGCCCACGGGGCCAGCGCCGCGATCCGCAGCATCTTGGTGGCGTTCTCCGCGGTCAGGCGCTCCGACGGCTCGACCCGGAGCAGGCCGGCCAGCACCGGGGCCAGCGGTCCGGCGTTGGCGGCCTCGGCGGGCTCGTCCAGCTGCTCCTGGCGCAGGATCTTGATGTAGCCCTTGCGGTCGTAGGGCGGGTGTCCCTCCACCGCCGCGTACAGGGCCGCGCCCAGGGACCACAGGTCGGACTCGGGTCCCACCGGCCCCGCCTTGGCCCGCTCCGGCGGGATGTAGGCGGGGGAACCGATGATGCGCCCCGACGCGCTCAGCGCCGACTCGCCGTTCCACGCGGCCAGCCCGAAGTCGGTCAGCACGACCCGCCCGGTCTGGCTGATCATCACGTTGTCGGGCTTGACGTCGCGGTGCACGATGCCCTCGGCGTGCGCGACCTTGAGGGCGTCGATGAGCTGGAGGCCGATCTCGGCCACGCGCTGGTAGGGCAGCGGGCCGCCCACCTGGATGAGTTCCTCCAGGGTGGAGGCCTCCACCAGCTCCATGACGATCCAGGGCCGGTCGTCCTCGTCCACGACGTCCAGGACGGTGACCAGGCTGGGGTGGGTGAGGCGTCCCGCGACGCGGGCCTCGCGTGTGGTGCGCTGGAGGAGCGACTCGCGCTCGGCGCGGCTCAGGTCCGCGGGCAGGCGCAGCTCCTTGACGGCGACCTCTCGGTCGATGACCAGGTCGGTGGCGCGCCACACCGTGCCGACACCGCCCCGGGCGATCTCCGACACCAGCTGGTAGCGCCCCTTGAGCAGGCGCCCCTCGGGGCTGGGGGCGGCCGTGTCGGTACCGGCCCTGTCAGTCGTGTCGGCCGTCTCCGGGCGCGCCGAGGAAGGCGACGCCTCGGGCCGCTGCGTGTGGGGGTTGTCTAGGGAGGACACGGTTATCCACGGGTCCATTCACCGGCCATGGTGGCCTCCTGCGGAGCATTGCGGTCGCTGTCACCACGTAGGTGCACGGATCACTCGTTATACCAGCAGGACGCCAGATCCATGCTGGTGGTTGCCACATCACGAACACATAGGTTCGCTTTCGTTATGTCCGGCGACGGCCCGAGCATGCAGTGACGTAGCTCTCGTTCTGGTGCTTCCGCTCCTGGTGGGAGGATCGCGAGGGGATGGTGCGGAGAACCGGACCGGGTGCGCGGGCACGGAACCCGCGCACCCGTGGTGCTCAGGACCAGAGGGACTCGGGGGTGCGCACCTCGACCGGGCCGACCCCGGTGTCGGTGAGCGGCTGACGAAGGCGTTCGGCGTCGCCGACGACCACCACGACCGCCTCCTCGGGGTGGAGGTACTCGGTGGCGGCGCTGTCCAGGTCCTCCTTGGTGAGCCTCTCGTACCCGGCCCGGACGCGGTCCACGTGGTCCTCGGGCAGGTCGTGCACGACCATCTCGACGAGGGAGCCCGCCATCGCGCGCGCCGTGGCGTAGGTGACCGGCAGACCCACCGTGTTGGAGTCACGCACGGCGGACAGCTCCTCCTCGGTGACCCCGGACTCGCGGAGCTTGGTGAACTGCTCCAGCGAGGAGGTGACCGAGTGGGCGGTGGTGTCCGCCTCGACCTGGGTGGACATGAAGAACACCCCGCTGTCGCGGCGCAGGTCGAAGCGGGATCCGGCGCCGTAGGTGTAGCCGAGGCGTTCACGCAGCTCCAGGTTGAGCCGTGAGGTGAACATGCCGCCCAAGACCTCGCTGATGCCCTCGGCGCGCGGCAGGTCCACCTGCGGCCGGGAGGGAGCGCGGTGCGCGATGACCAGGGCGGACTGCACGGAGCCGGGCCGGTCCACGACGAGGACGCGGGGCAGTTCTCCGGGCGGCGGCGCGGGCTCGGTGGGCTTGGCCGCCGAGCGCGCCTCGGCGTCGCCGAACACGGTCTTGCCCAGGTCCTCCAGGTCGATCCCGGTGAGGTCGCCGACGACCACGAGGGTCCCGGCGACCGAGGCGATGGAGTCGGCGTGGAAGCTCGCGACGGTCTCGGGGGTGACGTCGGCCAGTTTCACCGGGCCGCCCGCGAGCGGTGTGGCGTAACGACCGGTGAACAGCTGCCCGCCCAGGCTGCGCATGGCCAGGGTGCCGGCCGAGGCGGCCTCCAGCCAGAAGCGTTCCAGCAGCTGGTCGCGGCGGCGGACGATGTCGTCGGGGGTGAGCGCGGGGCGGCGCACCGCGTCGGCGAACAGGCGGACCGCCTCGGTCAGGCGGTTGGCCGGGGCGTCCAGGCCGGTGATGAAGGCGTCCCAGTTGACGCGGGAGACCCACTCGGCGCCGTGGCGCTCCAGGGCGGGCGCCAGGGAGCTGTTGCCGTCGGGTCCGTCCTCCAGGACCTCGCTGGTGAGCGCGCCGACGCCCATGGCGTCGAGCGGCTCGGCGGCACCGCCGTGGGGGTGCACGAGGCGGAGGGAGACGAGCTGTTGGCCGGGTACGTCGATGGCGACGACCGTGCCGCCGCCGACGGTGAGGCGGCGGGGCTTGGGAAAGGTGTAGGACGCTACGGCACCGAGACCGGGGCGGGACCCGTCCGTTGAGGGTGGTGGCCCTTCTCCCTCCGCGAAGCGGACCCAAGGGCGATGGAGGGCGACGGGAGGGCGTGACTTCTGCGGCATGCTCTGCGGCTCTTTCTGCGGCTTGCGGTAACGGAACCCGTGTCAGGCGTCGACGGTGTCGGCCCCGGCCGCCTCGGCGGCCGCGGACTCCTCGGGGTCGAAGCGGACGACGAGCAGGTTGTCGTCGACCAGCAGACGCTCGGCTGCGGCCCGCACCTCCTCGGCGGTGACGTCGTCCCAGCGCCGGGGCCAGGTGTAGGCCAGCTCGGGGTCGTCGAACAGCTGGGTGCAGCTGCTGATGGTGTCGGCGAGCCCGGAGGGGCTGGAGATGGACTGGAGGTGGTCGCGCTCCAGGACGGCGCGGGCCCGGTCCAGCTCCTCGTCGGTCACACCGGCGGCCAGCTTGGCGATCTCCTCGCGCATGGCCTCCTCCAGCACGTCGCCGCTGACGCCCTCGCGGGCGAGCATGTTCACCAGCATGAGGCTGTCGGTGTAGCGGAACGGCAGGATGTCGGCGGCGGCCCCGCCGTCGTCGGCGGCGATGGGGCGGTCCACCACCAGGGAGCGGTACAGACGGCTGCCCTGTCCCTGGCCGAGGACGGCCGAGGCCAGGTGCATGACGTCGAACCCGCGCTCGCCGTAGGGGGCGACGCGGAAGCCGACGAACACCCCGGCGGCGGGCACGGTCTCGGTGACCGTGTCGCGGACCGGACCGCCCAGCGGGGCGTCCAGTGTGGCGTCGGGCACCTCGGGGAGGGTCTCGCGGGCCGGGATGGGGCCGAAGAACTTCTCCACACGGGCCAGGACGTCCTCGGGGTCGAGGTCGCTGACCACGGTGAGCACGCAGTTGTCCGGGCCGTAGTGGGCCTTGTGGAACGACTTGACGTAGTCGAGGTCGGCGGCGTCCAGGTCGGCCATGGAGCCGATGGTCGGGTGGTGGTAGGGGTGGCCCTCGGGGTAGGCCAGGCGCAGGATGCGCTCCAGGGCGGTGCCGTAGGGCTGGTTGTCGTAGCGCTGGCGGCGCTCGTTCTTGACGACGTCGCGCTGGTTGTCCAGGACCTCCTGGGTCATGCCCTCCCGCAGGGTCGCCAGGCGGTCGGCCTCCAGCCACAGGATGCGGTCCAGGGCGTGCTCGGGGACCGTCTCGTAGTAGTTCGTGCGGTCGGTGGAGGTGGAGGCGTTGATGTCGCCACCCAGCCGCTCGACCTCCTCGAAGTGCTCGCCCTTGGCGACGGTGCCGCTGCCCTGGAACATCAGGTGCTCGAAGAGGTGCGCGAAGCCCGTGCGCCCCGGGACCTCGTGCCGGGAGCCCACGCCGTACCACAGGTTGACCGAGGCGACCTGGCCCGTGGAGGCCGCAGCGGTCACCAGGCGCAATCCGTTGTCGAGCGTGTACTGACCGACACGTCCCGCCGCTCCGATGGTGGTCACCAGTGCTGCCCCCGATTCACGCCGTCGCCTGACGGTTCCTCGTCCGCGCGGTGTCCCGGGCGGACGTCCGTTGTCTGACGGGTACGACCCTACGGCCTCAGCCGACTCCGAGGACACCAGATCCGATAATCGGCCGATCCGAAACCGGTGCCGTGGACGCCCCTGGTGGCGCCGGTGACACCGGTGGCGGGTGTGGAGGGGACCGGTGACGGCCCCCGGACCGGGAGGGCGGGCGGAAGGTCAGCTCTGGTACTCGGTGGTGTCCATGGACACCGCGATCTCGTCGTACACCGAGGAGTACTGGGGGTCGGCCGACCACAC
This sequence comes from Nocardiopsis halotolerans DSM 44410, assembly GCF_000341065.1. GTDB lineage: Bacteria > Actinomycetota > Actinomycetes > Streptosporangiales > Streptosporangiaceae > Nocardiopsis > Nocardiopsis halotolerans. The sequence continues at coordinate 10,542 of NZ_ANAX01000094.1, forward strand.
GTACAGCATGACGTCGCTGATGGGCAGGAACCACATGCGCACCTCGAAGGTGTCGCCGTTGGCACACGTCACCCCCCACACCACGTGGTGTGAGGTGAGGCCGTCGGCGTGGTCGGTGAAGGCGTTGGTGAGCGTCATCTCCGACGTCTCCACGCCGATGCCCCCGGAGGCGGCGGCGTTGAGGCTGCGGCAGGTGTCGGGGTTGTGCGCCCAGCCGTCGTCCTGCTTGTAGGCCTCGCCCTCGGCGGGCCAGTTCTCGGGGTGCCTCTCGGCCGCGTGCGGGACCAGCCGGATCGACCCGTACGCGCAGGTCGCCTCTCCGGGCGGGCTCACGCACAGCGCGCCGTCCTGCTGCTGGGTCTGCCAGCCCTCGGGGACCTTGATGGACACGCCCTCGATGCTCTCGGTGGCGAAGTTCTCCGGCGCCGGGGCCTCCGCCCCCGGCAGGACACCGCTCTCGCCGAGCACCAGCTCGGCCTCGCCGCCACCGCCCCCGCCGGAGCAGGCGGTCAGGAGCAGCAGCGCTCCGGCGGCCGTGGCCGCCGGAACCGTTCCCGTGCCGGCGCGCGCACCGCGTGCCCGCCGCTGTCGCCCGTGGATGCCCGCCATGCGTCGTCCCTCTCGTGCGTCCCGTGGTCGAACCACCGTTGACCCTAGCGCGCCCGCCGACACACCACGCGCATCGACCGATCCCCCGACGTTCCGGACGGTGCGGTCCGGAGGACGGCGATGAGGGGCGGACCTGGACGGCGGCCACTACGCTGGGCCCATGGTGGACCTCGCGAAGATCACGGAACCCTTGTCCCTGCCCCTCGCACGATCGCGCCCCCGGGGGCCGCTGGTGCTGGAGCTGGACCTGACGGAGGGGGTCGCCGACGAGGCCCCCGGAGATCCGGTCAGCCAGATCATGAACCGGCGCAGGCAGCACTACCTCGACGTCGTGGAGGGCATCCGCCGCGGCGCGCGCGATCCGCGTGTGGCGGCCCTCGTGGTCCGCGTGGACACCCGTTCCCTGGGGTTCGCCAAGGTGCAGGAGCTGCGCCACACCGTCGCCGACTTCCGCTCCACGGGCAAACCGGCCGTGGCCTGGGCCGACTCCTTCGGCGAGACCGGTGAGGGGAACCTGCCCTACTACCTGGCCTGCGCGTTCTCGCGCGTGGTCATGGCGCCCACCGGCGTCCTCGGGCTGACCGGTCTGATCATGCGCACCACCTTCGTCAAGGGCGCCCTGGACAAGCTGGACGTCACCTACGAGGTGGGCGCGCGCCACGAGTACAAGAACGCGCTGAACAGCGTCACCGAAACCGGTTACACCGAGGCCCAGCGCGAGGCCAGCGACCGGATCGTCACCTCGCTGGGCGAGCAGATCATCGAGGCGGTCGCCGAGGCCCGGGGACTGTCCGTGGAGGAGGTGCGCGCACTGGTCTCGCGCGGCCCCTTCATGGCCGGGGAGTCGGTGGAGAAGGGCCTGGTCGACCGGCTGGCCTACCGGGACGAGGTGTACTCCGAGCTCTTCGACCAGGTGCGGGAGCGGGAGAAGGCGCACGGGAAGGAGAGCGGGGGACGCTCGGGCGCGGGCGAGCCGGAGCTCCAGTTCGTCACCCGCTACCACCGCAAGCACACCCCGCCCCCGCTGCCCCGGATCGCGAACGAGTCCGGGTACATCGCGCTGATCTCGGCGGCCGGGACGATCAACCTGGGCCGGACCCGGCGCTCGCCGCTGGGCGGCGGTACGGTCATGGGCTCGGACACCGTGGCGGCGGCCTTCCGCGCCGCGCGCAGGGACCCCCACGTCAAGGCGGTCGTGTTCCGGGTGGACAGCCGCGGAGGCTCTCCCGCCGCCTCCGACGCGATCCGCCGCGAGAGCGAGCTGACCAGCCAGGCGGGCATCCCCGTGGTGTCGGCGATGGGCGACGTCGCCGGGTCCGGCGGTTACTACGTGACCCTGGGCTCCGACGCGATCGTCGCCCAGCCGGGCACCCTCACCGGCTCCATCGGCGTGCTCACCGGCAAGCCGGTCCTCGGCGCGCTGCTGGAGCGGTACGGGGTGACCAGCGACTCCGTGCGCCTGGGCGATCACGCGGGCATGTTCGGTACCGACCGGCCCTTCACCGAGTCCGAGTGGGAGCGGGTCAACGCGCTCCTGGACGAGATCTACGAGGACTTCACCGGCAAGGTCGCCCAGGCGCGGGGAATGACCCGCGAGCAGGTGGACAAGGTGGCCCGGGGCCGGGTGTGGACCGGCCGGGACGCCCACGAGCGCGGCCTGGTGGACGAGCTGGGCGGTCTGGAGACGGCCGTGCGGATCGCCCGGAGGAGGGCGGACGCGGGGCCGCTGCCGGTACGCGCCTTCCCGCGTGCGCACCCGCTGGACCGGATCCGCCAGCACGAGTCGAGCGAGGACCTGGCCTCCTCGGGGCCGCAGACCGTACTCGGGGCCTGGGGTCCGCTCGAACACGCGGCCGTGGCCATGGGACTGCCCGTGGGCGGACCACTGATGATGCCGAACCTGGGAGAGGTGCGTTGACCGACCCGCTGAGCGAATCCCCGGGCGAACCGGTGCGCGCGCCGGTGTCCGGACCGGCCGACGGCCCCCTGGCCGGGTCGTACCTGGACGCGATGGCCCTGCTGCCCGCCGGTGTCACGGTGGTGACCGTCGCCGACGGCCGCGACGACGTGGGGGCCACCGTCAGCTCCTTCGGGTCGGTGTCGGCCGAGCCGCCGGTGGTGTCGGTGGGCGTGGACGCCCACGGCTACATGGCCGAGGTGATCGAGGAGGTCGGGGCCTTCGCCGTGAACGTACTGGGGCACGACCAGCGCGCGGTGGCGGGGCGCTTCTCCGCCGAGGGGCGCCCCAGCGCCCGCCTGCTGGTGACGGGCCAGGCGCACCACCGGGGCGAGCGCACGCGCGCGATCGTGCTGGACGGGTCCCTGGCCGCGCTGGAGTGCTCCGTGCGGCAGAGCGTCCCGGTGGGCGATCACGTGGTGTTCTTCGCCGACGTGGTCGGCCTGCCCGAGGTCCGGGGCGGGGGCCCGGCGCTGGTGCGCTGGTCGGGCCGGTACCGCGCGGTGGAGTAGGACGCGCGGGGAGGACCGCGTGTCGGCCCCGGGGACGGGGGTCCTCCCCCGCCCCGGGGACCGGACTCAGGCCAGGCCCTCCTGCTCCAGCCAGTCCCGGGCGACGTCGGCGGCGTTCTCGTTGCCGATGACCACGCGTTCGTTGAGCGCGGTGAGGGCGTCGGTGGTGAGCTTGGCCGAGACGGCGTTCAGCGCGGCGCGGGCGGTCTCGTCCACCTGGTCGCCGTTGACCAGCGGGGTGATGTTCTGGGCCCCGAACAGGTTCTCGGGGTCGTCCAGGACGACGAGGTCGTTGGCGGCGATCTGCGGGTCGGTGGTGAACAGGTTCGCGGCCTGGACGTCGCCGTCCAGGAGCGCCTGGGTCAGCAGCGACACGTCCAGGGAGCGGAACTCTCCGAACTCGACGCCGTAGACCTCGGCCAGGCCCACCACGCCCTGCTGGCGGGTCTCGAACTCCGGCGGACCGCCCAGGGTCAGCTCACCGGCGACGTCGGCCAGGTCGGCGAGGCTGGCGAGGTCGTGCTCCTCGGCGGTCTCGCTGGTGACGGTGACCGAGTCCTTGTTCTCCGCGCTGGAGGAGTCCAGGATCTCCAGGCCCTCGGGCAGCGCCTCGGTCACGCGCTGGTTGGTCTCCTCTCCGGTGCCGGTGGGCGCCTCCGGGTCCAGGTAGGCCAGGATCGCGCCGTTGTACTCGGGGAACACCGACAGGTTCCCCTCCTCGACCTGGGAGTAGTAGACCTCGCGGCTGCCGATGTTGAGCTGGTAGTCGACCGTGACCCCCTCCGCCTCCATGGCGCCGCCGTAGATCCGGGCGAGCAGGGTGGACTCGGGGAAGTCGGCGGAGCCGATGACGACGGCGCCCTCGGCGGTGTCACCGCCCTCCTCGGCGTAGGGGTCGCTGGCGCCGCACCCGGTCAGGAGCAGTGCCGTCAGTCCGATGAGGGTGATTCTCTTGTACATGGTCTTCCCTCCGGGAGTGCTGGGAGTTTCTGGACGGGCTTGGCCGGAAACGTGGGAGCGGAACGGGTCGGTGCGCCTCTCCGCCGGGCACCGCCTAGCGGGCGAGGCGCCGCAGACCGGCGAACAGGAGCGTGGTGACCACCGCGAGCAGCACCACCAGGACCGCTCCGCCGAGCATCATCGTCAGGTCCTGGCGGGCCTGGCCGTCGACGATGTACCGGCCGAGGCCGCCCACGCCCACGTACGCGGCGATGGTGGCGGTGGCGACCACCTGGACGGCCGCGGTGCGCATCCCCATGAGGATGAGCGGCGTGGCCACGGGCAGTTCGAGTCGCAGCAGCACCTGGTGGCCGCGCATGCCCATGCCGATGGCGGCGTCCCGGAGGCTGGGCTCGACCCCGCGCACCCCCTCGTGGGTGTTGACGAGGATCGGCGGGACGGCCAGCGCCACCAGCGCGCACACCACCGGGACGAGTCCGATCCCGGCGGCCAGCACGATGAGGAACAGGACGCCGATGGTGGGCAGGGCCCGGGCGAAGTTGGCGACGCTGGTGGTGAGGAAGCCGCCCACACCGGTGTGTCCGGTGAACAGCCCCAGGGGGACGGCGACGACCGCGGACAACAGCAGTCCCAGCAGCGAGTAGTAGACGTGCTCGCCCATGCGGGCGGGGATGCCCGAGCCTCCCGTCCACTGGGCGGGATCGGCGAACCACGCGACCAGGCCGGTCAGGATGTCCATGGCTACCTCCGCGCCCAGGGGGTGAGCAGGCGTTGGGCGAGTACGAGCAGGGCGTCGGTGACGAAGGCCAGGGCGACGGTGAGCACGATGCCGACCACGATGGGCGCGTCGAACTGGCGCCGGAACCCGTCGCTGAGGATGACCTGGCCGAGCCCGCCCAGACCGACCAGGGAGGCGACGCTGACCATGCTGATGGTGGCCACCGACGCCACACGCAGCCCCGCGATGATCACCGGCACGGCCACCGGCGTCTCCACCCGCACCAGGCGGCGCAGCGGGCCGAAGCCCATGGCGACGGCGGACTGGCGGACGTGGTCGGGGACCTGGCGCAGACCGTCCACCACGTTGGGCAGCAGGATCACCAGGGTGTACAGGGACAGGGGCACGATGGCCGTCCAGTCGCTGAACCCGGTGTAGGGCAGCATGAGGAAGAACAGGGCGATGGAGGGCACCGCGTAGAGCACGTTCACACCGGTCAGCACCGGCGGGTACAGGGGCTTCCAGCGCGCGCACGCCAGGCCGACCGGCAGGGCGACCGCGAGTCCGATGAGGATGGACAGGTAGGCCAGCCGCATGTGCTCGGTCAGGCGGGGCAGCAGGCCCCGCTCGGGGTCTCCGGGGTGGCTCCAGTTCGTGACGCCCCACTCGACGACGCGCGCGACCCAGTCCCAGGCGTCGGCGATCACTCGGTCACCGACCACAGTGCGGTGCCCAGGTCGTCCTGGGAGACGACGCCGACCACCCGTCCGTCGGCGTCGACGCCGACCGCGCGGCCCGCGGGTGAGAGCACCGCCGCGTCCAGGGCGGCGCGCAGGGAGTCGGTGTCGACGGCGAAGGTGTGGCCGTAGGGGACGAGTTCGAGCGCACCGAGGGGGGTGTCCGCGCCGGCCAGCCGTGTGGCGCTGGCCCAGCCCAGGGGCATGCGGTCGCCGGTGACCACCAGCGCCCACGGCTCCCCCCCGAGGGCGTCGGCCGCTGCCCCGGCGCTGGTGCCCTCGTCGAAGACGACGTCCTGGCGCGGGGAGAGCCCGCTGGCCGGGAAGAACGACAGGCGGCGCACGCCCCGGTCGTAGCCGACGAAGGACTCGACGAAGGAGTCGCTGGGCTCGGCGAGGAGGCGCTCGGGGCTGTCGTACTGGGCGAGCGTCCCGCCGGGGCGGAAGACGGCGATGCGGTCGCCGAGGCGGACGGCCTCGTCGATGTCGTGGGTGACGAAGACGATGGTCTTGTGCAGCTCGCGCTGGAGGCGCAGGAGCTCGTCCTGGAGGCTGGCGCGCACCACGGGGTCGACGGCGCTGAAGGGTTCGTCCATCAACAGGATGGGCGGGTCCGCGGCCAGGGCGCGGGCGACGCCGACGCGCTGCTGCTGGCCCCCGGAGAGCTGGTGGGGGTAGCGCCTGGCCTGGGAGGGCTCCAGGCCGACCAGCTCCATGAGTTCCTCGGCGCGCGCCCTGGCCCTGGCCCTGCGCCAGCCGAGCAGGAGGGGCACGGTCGCGATGTTGTCGCGGACGGTGCGGTGCGGGAAGAGCCCGGCCTGCTGGATGACGTAGCCGATGGAACGGCGCAGCACGGCGGGATCGCGTTGGCGCACGTCCTCGCCGTCGATGAGGACGGCGCCTCCGGTGGGCTCCACCATGCGGTTGATCATCCGCAGCGACGTGGTCTTGCCGCTGCCGGAGGGCCCCACGAAGACCGTGGTCTGACCGGTCTCGACGGTCATGTCCAGGTGGTCGACGGCCACCGTGCCGTCGGGGTAGAGCTTGGCGGCGCCCTCGAAGGTGATCATCGGTGGTCGTCTCCGTTCGGGGACCGGTGGATGGGGGCGGGACGTGGCGAGGGGCAGGCCGTCGGCACGTTACCCGTGCACGAACGCGCCGAAACCGGGGCGGAGGGGACGTGACCGTACCGGTACCAGCGGTTTCCCGGGCGCGCCGAAGGGTCAGTCGCGGTCACCGGCTCCGGAACGGGTTCTCAGTTCTGGCGCGCGATCCAGTCGGCGAGCTGGTGCAGGTCGTCCAGGACGGCGTCGGCCCGGGACGCGTCCTCGGTGGCGGCGTGGCGGTAGCCGAAGACGCCCCGGCGCAGCAGGACGGTACGCATCCCGGCGTCGCGGGCGGGGAGGACGTCGTTGTCGACGCGGTCGCCGACGTAGACGATCTCCTCGGGGGTGAGACCGGGGCGGGCGGTCCGGGCCAGGGACAGGACGCGGTCGAAGAACTCGGGCTCGGGCTTCTTGACGCCCCAGTCGTCGGAGATCCCGATGCCGTCGACGCCCAGGTCCATGGCGGTCAGGGTGGGCCCGGCCTCGGGCGGCTGGTTGCCCGCGATGACCAGGGACAGACCGGCTTCGCGCATGGTCGCGAAGGCGGGGCGCACGTCGGGGTAGAGGTCGCCCTCACCGAAGTGCTCGCGCTCGCCGTCGGGGTCCTCGGCCCGCCAGAGGGCGCTCTCGGCCGCGAGGTCGAACCCGGGCACGAGCAGCCGGAAGCCGTCGGTGAGGGTGCCGCCGGAGGCGAGCACGCCGCCGATGGTGCCGAAGAACGCCATGTGCGGGATGCCGAAGCGGTCGGCCCAGCGCTCGAAGATCCGCGTCTCGTCGACGAGTGTCTCACCGACGTCGAACACCGCAGTACGAATGGTCACGGTCAGGGAGTGTACAAGTCGCTCACGACCGTTCTCAGTTGGGCGGGCGCAGCACGGCGAAGGCGTCGGTGATCTGGAGGCTGCGGTCGCGGAAGCGGAAGAGGGCGGCGGGCCTGCCGCCGGAGCGCCCCGAGGGCACCGAGCGCCCGGTCTCCTCGATCTGTCCGCGGCGCAGCAGTACACGGCGCAGGTTGGTGGCGGCCACGTCGTGCCCCAGGGCCGCCCGGTAGTAGCCGGACAGCTCCGACATCGTGAACTCCGGCGGCGCGAGCGCGAAGCCGACGTTGGTGTAGCTGAGTTTGGCCCGCAGCCGCTGACGCCCGGAGCGGACGATGGACGCGTGGTCGAAGGCCATGGTCGGCAGGTCGGCGGCCGGGTGCCACCCGGTGTCGCCGGGCACGACCGGGTCGACGTCGGCCGGTACCAGCCCCAGGTAGGCGGTGGCCAGGGTGCGGCGTGAGGGGACCCGGGCGGGGTCGCTGCGCGTCTCCAGCTGCTCCAGGTGTGACAGATCCCTCACGTCGACCTTCTGGGCGAGCTGCCGCCGGATGGAGGCGCCCAGGTACTCCCCCCTGCCGAGCCTGCCGCCGGGCAGCGACCAGGCGCCCTCGCAGGGCGGCAGCGCCCTGCGCCACAGGAGTACGCACAGTTCTCCGGCACGGATCTGGAGCACGACCGCGAGCGCCTCGTGCACCGAGAGCTCCGCGTGGTCGGCCGAGGAGCAGACTGGAGCCGCCCCCTGTCCGTTTTCCTGAGGGATGTCCACCCTCCCCCTTCCGTTCCCCGTCATGTTAGGCTGCAAGAGGTTTGTGCCTGACAGACAAAAACCTGTTCACCCGCACCGACCCTCCCCGGCACGGCGCCCGTACGACGTGCCCACAGCCTCAAGGAAGTAATTGGACATGGCACCGGTCACCGCCACGGCGGACACCATGACCAGGCAGGAATGGGCCGACGAGGTCCACCGTCTGGCGAAGGAGCGCGACGCTGTCATCCTCGCGCACAACTACCAGCGCCCGGAAATCCAGGACGTCGCCCACCACACCGGCGACTCCCTGGCCCTGTCCCGCCTGGCCGCCAACGTCGACGCGAGCACGATCGTCTTCTGCGGCGTGCACTTCATGGCCGAGACCGCCAAGATCCTGGCTCCGGAGAAGACCGTCCTGCTGCCCGACCCGAACGCCGGGTGCTCGCTGGCCGACACCATCACCGCCGAGGACGTGCGCGCCTGGAAGGCCGAGCACCCCGGCGCCGTCGTGGTCGCCTACGTCAACACCACCGCGGCGGTCAAGGCCGAGACCGACATCTGCTGCACCTCCTCCAACGCCGCGGACGTCATCCGCTCCATCCCCGAGGACCGCGAGATCCTCTTCCTGCCGGACCAGTTCCTGGGCGCCCACGTCAAGCGCGTCACCGGGCGCGAGAACATCCACGTGTGGATGGGCGAGTGCCACGTGCACGCCGGGATCGACGGCCACACCCTGCGCGAGCGGGTCGCCGCCGAGCCCGACGCCGAGGTCTACGTCCACCCCGAGTGCGGCTGCGCCACCTCCGCCCTCTACCTCGTGGGCAGCGGCGCCGTCCCGCAGGAGCGCGTGAAGGTCCTGTCCACCGGCGGGATGCTGACCGCCGCGGAGAACACCACCGCGAAGAAGGTCCTCATCGCGACCGAGACCGGCATGCTGCACCAGCTGCGCAACGCCAACGCGGGCACGCAGTTCGAGGCGGTCAACTCGCGCGCCGAGTGCCACTACATGAAGATGATCGACGCCGACAAGCTGCTGAACGCGCTGCGTCTCGGTACCACCGAGATCGAGGTCGACGCCGACACCTCCGAGCGCGCCCGCCGCTCCGTCGAGCGGATGATCGCCATCGGTTCGCCCTCGCGGGGCGGGGAGTAGCCGGGCCCGGCGTCCGGATCCGCTGACGAGGTTACAGAAGTCTTACCTTCAAGCCACAGGTAGACGATTACTCCACGCGGCACGTCTCCCCTCGCTAGCGTCACGGGAAAGCGGGGGGAGAATCGTGACCAGAGGCAACGAAACAGACGAAAGAACCGCGGTCGAAGCGCTCTACGACGCCTTCGCACCGTCCCTGTACCGGTACGCCTGGTCGCTACTGGGCGACGATCCCGCGCAGGTGGCCGACGCCGTGCACGACGGCCTGGTCGCCGATGTCGCCCTCGACTCCCGGCGCACCGACCCGGCCGACCGTGGCCCCTGGCTGTACGCCCTGGTCCGCGCGGCCTGCCAGCGCCGGGGCCTCACCCACGTGAGCCCCTACGACCGGCTGGCCACCGTCCCCGACGAGGAACCGGTGGCCCGCATGTTCGCCCGGCTGCCCGCCAGCCACCGCGAACTGGTCGAACTCAACCTCCGGCACGCCCTGCCCACCTCCGCGGTCGCGCGCGTCCTGGGCCTGGACCCCCAGATCTGCGGTGAGCTGTCCCGTTCGGCGATCCGCCGCGCCGCCGAGAGCCTGGACGACGGAACCGAGATACCCGCCGACGACCCCCACGCGGCGGAGGTCACGGACGGCGGGGAGGAGGGGGAACCCGGCGGCCTGGGAACGGCGGCCTGGCGCGTCCAGGTACACCACGTCTCCTGCGCCCTGTCGCTGCTGCGCCCGCCCGGCCCACCGCCGGAACTGCGCGACAGGGTGGTGCGGACCTGCCTGGAGCCGGACCTGGCACCGGCCCGCGAGCGCGCCGCCGCGCAGATGCGGCCGCTCACCGGCGAGGGCTATCCGCTGCACCGCTCCCGCGCCGCCGAGGAGACCGGAGAGGTCGAGGAGGAGGCCGAGAGCGCCGGATCCGGAGCCGAGCCGCCACCCAGGATTCCGCCCGACGACCGGTTGACCACCCGGGACCACCCGGTGCGCGAGGAGATGATGGTCGCCTCGTTGGCCGGTCCCGACGCGGGCGCCGACGACCGCGAGCGCCCCGCCGCACGGCACCGCTGGCCGCTGCCCGCCGTCTCGGGTCTGGCCACGGTGGCGCTGGCGGTCGCGCTGTGGTCGTGGGCCAGCGCGGTGGGCGGCCCCTCCACGGTGATCGGCGTCGAGCCCGACGAGAGCGAGCGCAACCCGATGGTGTCGGAGGTGGAGACGGCGGCGACCAGCGCGGACACCAAACCCGAGGCCGATCCGGTCACGGAGACGCCGGTCGCGCCACCGGAGCGGACGCGGCCGCAGGAGGAGGAACAGTCGGAGGCCACCCCCGGGCCCGAGGCGGAGGACGAGGGCGATGACGGTCGGGGAACGCCGGGATCGGGGGAAGGCAGCCCCGCTCCGCCGGCCGGGGAGACGAGCCCGTCGCCCGGGGACGAGGCCTCCGGGGGCGGGGCGTCCGAAGGCGGGGCGGCGGCTCAGGGAGGGGGAGCGTCCGGAGACGACGCGACCCCCGACGACCAGGAGGACGAGTCCGGCGACGGGGGCGACGAGGGTCTGTTCGACGGATTGTTGGGGTTGTTGTTCGGCCGTGGCTGACGCCGAGCCGCCCGTGGCGGCCCCGGCGGCTGTCGGGACGGTCCTCACCGGGCGCCCGGTGAGGACCGCACGGGCGCCGTGACGACGGGCCGGACTCCCCCGGTCAGAAGTCGGCGAGCAGACGCTCGGCGGCGGTGTGCAGCCGCCGCTCGACCTCCTCCACCCCGCGTCGGCCCTTGAGGACCTCCACCAGCTCGAAGATCCACACGCTGGTCAGTGAGCCGACCAGGACATAACCGGTACCGTCGCGGTCCACCTCGCCACCGCCCTCCTCGCCCGCGGCGCCCTCCAGGTTGCCGGTGGCCACCCGCCACACCAGGTCGGAGATGCGCACGTCGAGTTCGATCTTGACGTCGGCCATGATGAGCGAGCGCACCAGCGCGTCGGCCAGCTCGGGCTCGCGCATCAGCCCGCGCGTGGCCCGCAGCAGGACGTCGACCGCGCGTCCTGCGGGGGTGTCGGCGGTGGGCGGACGGCGGACGATCCCGCCCTCCAGCAGGTCCAGTTCCTCGGTGACCACGGCCACGACCAGGTCCATCTTCGAGGGGAAGTACCGGTAGAGCGTGCCCAGGGCCACCCCGGCGCGCTCGGCGACCGAGCGCATCTGCATGGCCTCGACACCGCCGCGTACGGCCAGCGCCGCCGCCGTCTGCACGATGCGCTTGCGGCGCTGGGTCTGACTTCGCGACATCGTTCCGCTCGGCGCCTGCACCGCCACAGGTTCTTCCCTTCGTTGTCAGCCCGCGCGCTGCCCGCTCGCCGCGGCGCTGGAGCCCGTCACCGACGCCCACCCGAGCGGCGGCTGTCATGAGAACACGTTATCCAACGAATTCCCGTCGACACAGTTCTCCATACCCATGATCCACGCCTCATCGCCCGACGTAGTAGTAGCAATACGAAAAGAGAGGCGGGGTTTTCGGGTCGCTTGGCAGACTTTGTAGAATTTGTTCTTGTTTGCGTGGCACACGTGATCGAGGCCCCCTCCCGCGACGGACGCGACCGCCATCGCACCCTGTCCACCCCCGGGGAACACCCGCGCCCTAGAATCGAACCAGATTCGGTTTCTATTGGGAGGTCGCCCCGCATGTACGACACACCCCCCGTGGAGGACCTCGGCGACGGAGTCTGGAGCCTGCCCGTGCCCATCCCGGGCAACCCCCTCGGCTTCACCCACGTCTACGTCCTGTCCGGCTCCGGCGGTCCCGTCCTCGTCGACACCGGCTGGGACCACGACGACGCCTGGGACGCGCTCACCCGCGGCCTCAAGCAGACCGGGCACAGCGTGGAGGAGGTGCGCGGTGCCGTCCTCACCCACTTCCACCCCGACCACTCCGGCCTGGCCGGTCGCCTGCGCGCGTCCTCCGACGCATGGATCGCCATGCACCCCGCCGACATCGCCGTCACCGAGCACCTGGCCGCCACCCCAGTGGAGGTCCGCCTCGACGGGATCACCGACCAGCTGCGCCGCTCCGGTTTCCCCGAGGAGGACGTCCGGTCCCTGGGCGAGGTCGGCAACCTCGTCAACGCGCCCGCGATCCCCGACACGTCCCTGTCCGACGGCGAGGCGGTCGACCTGCCCGGCCGCGACCTGCGCGCCGTGTGGGCCCCCGGGCACACCCCCGGCCACCTCTGCCTGCACCTGGCCGACGGCGGCAGGCTCTTCACCGGCGACCACGTCCTGCCACGCATCACCCCGCACGTGGGCCAGTTCCCCCTGCTGTCCACCGACGGAGACCCCCTGGGCGACTTCCTCACCTCGCAGGAGGCCGTCGGCCGCCTCCCCGGCGCCGACCGCCTGGAGTGCCTGCCCTCCCACGAGACGCGCTTTCGCGGCCTGGCCACGCGCGCGGGGGAGATCA
>NZ_ANAX01000095.1 GCF_000341065.1 Nocardiopsis halotolerans DSM 44410
GGCACCGAGGCACTGCTCGAACCAGCTCGACTTGGAGAGAGTTCGCCGCCGGATCCGGTCCGGTTCTGAGCCGACCCCCGAGGAGCCGCTCGCCGTCCCGTGGCGACCCGAAGAACACTACCCCCGCCCGGATGGCCGAGCAAACCGAAACGCGTGTGTCGGCACTCACATACCCGGCCGGGTGTCCGTGTCCCTCTCGCCCCGTGTCCCTCCTTCACTCCGAGCTCGCCTCACTCCCCGGCTCCCCGGCTCCCCGGCTCGCTTCCTCACCAAGACCAGCCAGGGCCACCTGGGCTACCAGGCTTCACCGGCGCCCCAGGACCACCAGGCAGAGAGGACGACTCACCTCACTGCGAAAGTCGGCGCGTGCGAACGCTCACCGGAATGACAAAGAACGGACCCTCCGCGGATCACCTTCTTGTTCAACCCGTGACCAGGCTGGAACGCGAGAGCGGGGGTGAATATCCCACCTATGGGAACCACGGGAAGTTATTCCTATGTTTTCGCACGTCAGGGCCATGACTACCACCCTTCTCCCTCCTTTGATGAGAAACGAGAGAAAGGTGGAGAAAGTTGCAGAACGACCCTTGAAATCCCTCTGGATGCGATACATGATGTGCAGCGTCACAGGAACGGATTCTGGTCAGGTGACGCCCCGACCACCGGGGACGACCACGACCAGGCCGCGTGCCGGTTCGGGGGGACGGCAGGCGCAGCGCGGCCATGCACCCATGGAAGGACATGCATGGACACCACATCCCCCGACGTGGCTTCCGACAGCCACACCGCTCCCGGGAGCCACACCAGCTGGAAGCGCTTCGCGCTCTTCTCCCTGCCAGCGAGCGTCGCGGTCGGCGGCATCCTGATCGCCATGGCCGAGGGCGCGCTCGCCGCCTCGTTCACGGTCTCGGGCCAGGACTTCAAGATCTCCGCCGACGAGCTGCACGGCGAGGGCTTCGTCCAGTACGGCTGGCTGGACCAGACGGTGCGCGAGGGCGAAGCCGTTCCCGTGGCCGTCGCCGGGATCAGGGACGCCGAGATCCACGGCCTGTGCCAGTCGGTGCTCACCGAGTTCCCCATCGTCGGCAAGATCTCGCTGCGGTTGACCGCCGGTGACCAGGGCACCCCGGTCATCGCGGAGAACCTGATGATCGACATGTCCCAGATGGCGGGCGACGCCGAGTTCTCGAACATCGAGATCGGCCGCGACGCCGGCACCCTCGATCAGGGCCCGGAGGGGGCCCAGGGCTTCAACGACCTGTTCGGCATGCAGTCCGACACGATCGAGGTCGAGGGCCTGGAGCAGACCGCCAGGGCCGCCAGTGCGGGGACCTTCCGCCTCACCGGGCTGAACCTGGGCATCAGCCTCGGGGAGAACGAGTGCTTCTGAGGTCGTCGCGGAGCCTGGGGGCACGTTGGCGCGGATGGCGCAAGCGCCGCCCCTTCGCGGGAGGGCTCCTGATGATCCTCTCCGGTGTCATCATGGCGTCGCTCGTCGCGATGCCGGTGGAGTTGATGATCCAGACCGGTGTCGGCGGAGTCTCCTCGCTGATGTTCGGCGGCATGCTCGTCGTCCTCGGCCTGGTCACCTGGTTCACCCCGAACCAGCACGTCATCACCGGTTCGCTGGCCGGGTTCCTCGGCCTGGGCGCGCTCGTCCTCTCCAACCTGGGCGGCCTGGTGATCGGCACCCTGCTGGCCCTGGTCGGCGGCGGAATGGCCTTCGCCTGGCGGCCCGTGGCCCGACCGCCCCGACGGAGGGGGCGGCGGCACCGGAAGCAGCGCTCACACGACCAGGCACGGGAAGGGGTGTCCGAGGAGGTGGGGGAGGACTCCGCTCCTCTTCCTCCCCCCGGTTCCCGCTTCGGGGGATGACCCGTCGGGACTCCCACGGAGTGCCCCGGGACCTCCTTCGGAGCCCCCTCGGGCCTCGAAGGCCCGGTCCGACCGTGCCCACAGAACCACCGGGAGCGCGTGGGGGAAGCCCCCGCGTTCCCGGTCGGCACCAGGAAAACCACGTCTACCGAGTCGGCGCGTACCCCCTGATCCCGCCGGTCGGCGCATCCGTGTGTCGTCCGGCCGTCACACACAAGGAGTACTCATGTCGGTTCCGCGACCGATGTCCCCCGCCCGTGCCCTCCTGACGGCGGCCGCGGCCGGTGTCCTGGCCCTGTCCTGGGGCGGCAGCGCCGCCGCCCAGCAGGGATCGACCACGGTGACGCCCGCCGGGGCGGCCTTCGAGGCCTCCCTGAGCGGCAGTGCCACCTTCACCGCAGGCAGCGTCGTGGTGACCTGCGACACCTCGTCCACCTCCCCGGGCAACGGCAACAACCTCGTTCCCGAGGCTCCCGACAACCACAACCCCAGCGGGGCGGTCTCCGGTCCGATCAACGCCCCGAACTTCACGGACTGCTCGACGAACGTGCCCCTCGTGTACGCGACGGTCAGCGTGGCCGACCCCGTGTGGCAGATGTCCATGCAGCACGGCTCACCGACCACCGCCACCCTGGTGATCCCCGCGGGAGGCATCGTGGTGACCACGAGCGGTCTGTCCTCGTGCACCGCGACGGTCAGCCCGAACGCGTCCGTGGGCATCGACGGCACCTGGACCAACGGTGACCCCGCGTCGACCCTGGCCTTCGACACCGCGGCCCCGGTCGAGGTGACGGGCGGGTTCGGCTGCCCGACGAGCGCGACGGAAGCGCCCTTCAACGCGGTCTACGAGGTGACCAACGTCGACGACCCGTCGTCGCCGATCACCGTGACCGGCTAGTTCCACCTGGCTCCACCGACCGTGGGAGCTGGTGACACCGGGGCCGCCGCGCGTCGCGCGGCGGCCCCTCCACGGATCCGCGGACACTCCGTCCCGTACGCGAGGCTGGAGCGTCCCCGTCGCCGTTCTACATCTCGTCGTCCGGCATGCTCTCGCCCGACTCCCCCTCGTCCGTGTCCTCGGACATGTCGTCGTCCGCCGACCCTTCGTCCATGGACTCCTCCATGGACTCCTCCGACATCTCGTCGCCGGACATCTCCTCGCCGGACACGTCGTCATCCGACGTACCGTCGTCCATCGGCTCCCCGGACATCTCCTCGCTCTCCATCGTGTCGCCTCCCTCGGCGGCGTCGTCGTTGCACGCCGTGAGGCCGAACGCCGCGACGAGGCCGAGGGCCCCGGCGGCGAGAAGCCGGTTGAGCCGTCCCGTGGTGATCGTGCGCATGACGTCCTTCTTCCTTCTCGTTTCTTTCCCGTCGCCGCTGTCGCGGTGGGCTGACCGGACCGGTGACGGTCCGGGGGTCCGTGGTGGTGCTGGGGGACGGAGTTCCGTGGTGGTGCCCGGAGGTCAGGTCACGGTCACGGTGACGGTGTGGTGACCGGTCGCCCCGCTCGGAAGGGGTGGTGCCTCGTCAGCGGTCTGGGTGGTGCCGTCGCTGTCGGTGGCGCGGACGGAGATCGTGTGCTCCCCGGGCTCGGCGTCCCATTCGAGGACCCACTGCCGCCAGGTGTCGACGGTGTCCTCCTCCGCGAGCCGCGCCTCGGTCCACGGCCCGTCGCCGACACGCACCTCCACCCGGTCGACCCCGGTGTGCTGGGCCCACGCCACCCCGGCGACCACGACCCGGCCCGCGCCCAGGTCCGCGCCGTCACGGGGTGTGTCGACGCGGGACTGGGTCCTGATCGGGCCGCGCTCGGACCAGCCCCGGGGCACCCAGTAGGCGTCGAAGGCGTCGAACGTGGTCAGTTCGACCTCGGTGATCCACTTGCAGGCGGACACGTATCCGTACAGGCCGGGGACGACCATGCGGACGGGGAAACCGTGCTCGTAGGGGAGCGGACGTCCGTTCATGCCGACGGCGAGGATGGCCTCCCTGCCGTCCATGACGTCGGCGACGGGCGTGCCGATGGTCATCCCGTCGTGTGAACGCGACACCAGTTGGTCGGCCGGTCCGCCGTCGGCGGGGGAGCGGACGCCGAGGTCGGTGAGGAGGGAGGCCAGCGGCACGCCGATCCAGCGCGCGTTGCCGACGTAGGAACCGCCCACGGGGTTGGACACGCAGGCGAGGGTGATGTCGCGTTCCCTGAGGTCGGGGTGTTCGAGCAGGTCGGCGTAGGTGAAGGTCCGTTCCTGTCCGATTCCCAGGCCGTGGACGCGCAGGGACCAGGTGGAGGCGTCGATGCGCGGCACCGCGAGGGCGGTGTCGATCCGGTAGAAGTCGGAGTTGGGCGTGAAGAAGGGTGCGAGCCCCTCCAGTTCCAGGTCCGCGCCGTCGGGGAGCGGGGCGGCCGGGTCCCCGGGCCGCGGCAGCACGACGTTCGCTGGGGTGAGGCGTGCGGTGGGCGCGGACGCGTTCAGGAGCCGGGCGCCGACACCAGCGCCCGCGGACGCGGCGGCCGTGGCACCGGCGAGCAGGGCGAAACGGCGCCGGTCGAACCCGGTGTTCCGGCCACGCTCCTCCCGCCCCTCCTGGTCCGGCTTCTCCACCCTCCGCCGGCGGTCGGCTGTCCGGGGAGGTTCGGACTCCCGCGGGCGTCCGGCCGCAGCCCGCCGGTCGACCATCTGCGGGCGGTCGGCCGCGACGCCGAGCAACCAGAGGAGGACCCCCGCGCAGACGGTGGCGCCCGCCAGGGTGGGCAGGGCGTCGAGCGGCCCACTCGCGGGGCGGGTGAGTACGGCGGCCAG
>NZ_ANAX01000096.1 GCF_000341065.1 Nocardiopsis halotolerans DSM 44410
GGTTCCGACGAGCAGGGCGGGTTTGTCAGCCGTGCCGAACGTGTCGATGGCGAACTGTTTCACGGGCGGCGGCGCGAGGTCGACGACCGCGTCCCCGACGGCCAGCAGGGGCGTGCTGGTGGGTCGGGACAGGGCCACGGCGACGGCCTCGGCCACGGCCAACGCGGACGCGGTGGCCACGAGCCCGGCAACGGCGGGCGGG
>NZ_ANAX01000097.1 GCF_000341065.1 Nocardiopsis halotolerans DSM 44410
CGGGGGGTGCTGCGGGTGGTGTCGAACATGCCCCCGGTTCGGTGCGGGGCGGGGGAGGGCGACGGGGATGTCGGTAACGGGTGAATAACGTCCTTCAGGCTGGAGTCACCGGCCCCTCTCCCGCGCCGAATGCGTGAGGAGGGCATGAAAGAGGTGGTGGCCGATGAAGCGGACGGCCAGACGGGACCAGGGGGAGACCGGGCTCCCCGACACCGGCGGCCCGAGGAGTGATCCGGGGAGCGGCTCGGAGGTCGATCCCCTGGCACGGCTCCTCCAGCAGGCCGCCATCGGGGACCTCGCGGCGTTCGAGGGGGTCTACCGGGAGCTGTCCGGGCGCGTGTTCGGGATCGCCCGCAAGGTCATGCTGAACGAGGCGCAGGCGGAGGAGGTCTGCCAGGAGGTCTTCCTGGAGGTCTGGCGGACCTGTGCCCGCTACGACCGGTCGAAGGGGAGCGTGGCCGCGTGGATCCTGACCATCGCGCACCGGCGGGCCGTGGACCGGGTGCGTTCGGAGCAGGCGGCGTCGACCCGGCTCGCCGCCGTCGGACGCATGGAGCCGGGGGCGACCTCCCATGACGCTGTGCCAGAGCAGGTCGAACACCGGTTGGAGCGGGAGAGGGTGCGCCGCTGCCTGCGGAGGCTGACCGAGTCCCAACGCGAGGCGGTCAGGCTCACGTACTACACGGGGTACACGCAGCGGCAGGCGGCCGACCTGCTGGAGGTTCCGCTGACCACGGTCAAGGGGAGACTGCGCGACGGCCTGATCAAGCTGCGCGACTGCCTGGGGGTGAGCGTATGAGCGAGGCGGATGCGCACGGGCTGACGGCGGGGTACGCGGTCGACGCCCTGGACCGCGTGGAGACCGAGGCCGCCGAGCGGCATCTGGCGGAGTGCGAGGACTGCCGCCGTGACCTGGCGGACTTCCGGGAGACGGCGGTGCGTCTGGCCGGTGCCGAGACGCGGGAGCCGCGGCCGGAGGTGTGGGAGGCGGTCCGCGGGGCCGCCCTGCGGGCCCGGCAGCTGCCTCCTCTGGCGTCCCCTCCGGCCGAGGGGCCCGGTGGTACGGGTGCCCGTGTGGTGCGTCCGCGGTCCCGGAGCCGGGGTTGGTGGCTGCCGTGGACGGTGGCCGCGGCGTGCGCGTTGGTCGCGGTGGTGCTGGCGGGGTCGTTGGTGTCCATGAGCCAG
>NZ_ANAX01000098.1 GCF_000341065.1 Nocardiopsis halotolerans DSM 44410
CGGCGCCCGACACGAACATGCTGGAGGCCCCGCTCGGGGACGCGCGGGCCACGGTCTTCGCCTCCTACGAGATGGACGCGGCCGTGCTGGTGGTGGAGGGTCTGCCTTCGGCGCCGCCGGGGACGGCCTACCAGATGTGGTGGGCCGACGGCAGCGGTGTGCGTCCGGCGGGGACGCTGGCGCCGTCGGCGGACGGCAGGCACTCGGGGATGGCCGACGACATGGGGCGTCCGGACGAACTCCGGGTGTCGCTGGAGTCGGAGGGGGACGCTCCGGACCCCGGTGGCGAGGCGATGGCCATCGACATGTGACCCGCGCTCCGTTCCCGTGGACCACCTCCGTGGACCGGTGCCACCACTGTCCTCGCGGGGGTCCGCACGGTCCACGGAGCGGTGCGCACGCGGATCCTCGGTTTCCCGCACCGGGGTGACAACCACGCGCGGGTAAGGACTCACACGGAGACGGAGAAACGGCGGGGGATCCTCGCTTACGGTCGCAGTACTTCCGGGAAGTCACGAGGCGAAGGCTCCCCGGTGAGGCGCGGAACGCTTCGCCCGTCCCGTCGGCCCCCGGAGACACCATGGCGCCCAAAGCCGAAGGCCCGCCCGTCCCCCCGCGCACGTCCGCCCCCTCACGCCTGCGACACGTCCTCACGACGGCGCGGATCCTGGTCCGCGCCGGTGTGCTCAGCCCGGGACGCCCCGACAGGGTCGTCCGCCAGCTCCGCGCGCTGCGCACGTGGGGCGCCACGATCGCGGGGGGATACGCCGCCGCGAACGAGCGCGTGCCCGACGCCGTGGCGATCATCGACGAGCGGGGACCGACGACCTTCCGCGAGATGAACCTGCGCGGCCGCGAGCTGGCCCGGAGACTGCACCGCGTCGGGGTGGGACAGGACTCGCGCGTGGGCGTGCTGTGCCGTAACCACAGCGGTTTCGTGCAGACGATGGTGGCCTGCGGCCGTCTGGGCGCCGACACCGTGCTGCTGAACACCGGACTGTCGGCGGGTCAGATGGCCGCGTCGGCGGCGTCCAACGGGGTGTCGGTGGTCGTCGCCGACGCCGGGTTGGCGGACCTG
The DNA here is from genome assembly GCF_000341065.1 of Nocardiopsis halotolerans DSM 44410. Taxonomy (GTDB): domain Bacteria; phylum Actinomycetota; class Actinomycetes; order Streptosporangiales; family Streptosporangiaceae; genus Nocardiopsis; species Nocardiopsis halotolerans. The sequence continues at coordinate 1,079 of NZ_ANAX01000098.1, forward strand.
TGCGAGGAACTGCCGCCGGAGGTCGTCCGGGTGACGGCCTGGGGAGAACCTCCCGCCGAGGGGCTGTGCGTGCCGTGGGAGGCGGCGGAGAGCGCGGAGGCCGACCCGGCTCCTCCCGAGCGTCCGGGCCGGTTGGTCGTGCTGACGTCGGGGACGACGGGCGCGCCCAAGGGGGCGCGGCGGCCGACCCCGAAGGGGCCGCAGGACGCGGCGTCGGTGCTGTCCCGCATCCCCCTGCGTTCCTCGGACCGCATCCTGATCTCGGCGCCGGTCTTCCACACGTGGGGGCTGGCGGGTGTGCAGCTGGGCATGTCGTTGCGCGCGTGCCTGGTGATGAGACGCCTGTTCGAACCGGAGGACGTGCTGCGCACGATCCAGGAGGAGCGGTGTACGGCGCTGTTCGCGGTGCCGGTGATGCTGCGGCGGATCATGGACCTGCCCCGGTCGACGCGCGAGCGGTACGACACGTCGTCGCTGCGGATCGTGGCGTGCAGCGGTTCGGCGATGAGCCCGAAGCTGATCACGGACTTCATGGACGTGTTCGGGGACGTGCTCTACAACCTCTACGGGTCGACCGAGGTGTCGTGGGCGACGATCGCGACCCCCGAGGACATGCGGCTGTCCCCGACGACGGCGGGCCGTCCGCCCCTGGGGACGCGGATCGCGGTCCTGGACGGGGAGGGCGCGGAGGTCCCGCCGGGTACCGAGGGCTCGATCCACGTCGGCAACGACATGCTCTTCGACGGCTACACGAACGGGCGGAGCAGGAACGTCGCGGACGGGCTGATGGAGACCGGCGACCGGGGGCACGTGGACGCGAACGGCCTGTTGCACGTGGCGGGCCGGGATGACGACATGATCGTCTCGGGCGGGGAGAACGCTTTTCCCCGGCCGGTGGAGGAGGCGATCGTGACGCTTCCCCAGGTACGTGAGGTCGTGGTGACGGGTGTGGCCGACGAGGAGTTCGGGCAGCGGTTCGCGGCGTACGTGGTGCCGTACCCGGGCCGGGACGTGGACCCGAACGAGGTGCGGATGCACGTGCGCCGGGTTCTCGGCCGGTTCTCGGTGCCGCGCGACGTGGTGGTCGTGGACGAACTGCCGCGTAACGCCACGGGGAAGGTGGTCAGGCGTCTGCTGCCCTACCAGGAGCCTCGCCGTTGACCGGTGTCCCGGACGCCCCCGACACCGACGCCCCCTGACACCCTGGTGGCTCTGGCGGACGCGCGTCCCGTGTCGGCCCCGAGGGGCGCGGCAACGGCGGAACGTGCCGGCTCGTGCGCGGAGGCGGGGACGGGATCGGGCGTCGGCGCACCGGTGAACACCCGCTTCCACCTGCGTGAACGCCCCGCATTCCCCCTCCGGGGCCCGGTACCGCTCTTCTTTGTGCGCAAGGTAATTGTGAGCTTTGGAAATCGGGCGCGGGGTAACTACCATGGAGCCGATGCCCGACCGATCCCCCGCCCCCGCGGGCGACTTCCCCCTCCCCGCCGTCGACGAGCAGATGTGCTTCGCTCTCTACGCCGCGTCGCGTGCGGTCACCAACCTGTACCGGCCCCTGCTGGAGCCGTTGGGTCTGACCTATCCCCAGTATCTGGTGATGATGCTGCTCTGGGAGCGCGGCGAGTGCTGGGTGAAGGACTTCGGTTCCGTGCTCCAGCTGGACTACGGCACCCTCACGCCGCTGCTCAAGCGGTTGGAGGCCCGTGAACTGCTGGTCCGGGGCCGCGACCCGCGGGATGAGCGCTCCGTCCGCGTCTCCCTCACCGAGGAGGGCAGACGGATGAGGACGCGCGCCGAGGGCATCCCGGAGGCGATCGGCAGGGTCATCGACCTCCCCGAGGAGGAGTTCGAGGCCACGCGGCTGGCACTGCGCCGCCTGACGGCGAACGTTCTCGCGGGGCAGGCACAGCTGCCCGAGGACGGCTGAGCGGAGCTCCGCCACCGTGTCCGCCGTCGGGGGACGACGGACGGCGGCGGTGGCGGCGGGGACGGGCACCACGGGGGTCGTGCCTGTCCCCAGGAGCATGGGCGGGTCGTGGTCACGGCCCGCCCGTGCTCCGTCACGTCCCCGGCCGCCGCCCGTTCCCCGCGTTTCTCCGGGAGTCCCTGAGAGCCGGTCGGCGCGGAGTTAGGGTGGGTGAATGTCGATCTGGGCGTCAGACAACCGCGCTGGGCAGGTCCGGGAGGCCCTGACCATGCTCCTGTCCCAGGGAGTGATTGACGACTTCCGTATCCGGCCGGACGAGGAGTTCCCCTTCCGGGTGACCGTCCCGGCCGGTGTGGTCCCGATGACCGAGCACCAGGCCGCGCACTTCGCGCTCGGTGCGACGGTGGCCCACTTCGGACGTCTGGCCCGCGGCGGGGACGGGCCCTAGCAGCCGTTCCCCGGTCCGCCCTGTCCGCCGTCCGCGGTCGGAGCGCTCCAGCCACATCGGCAACGTATCCGGCCAGACCTCTAGCAGCCGTTCGGCGTGTGCTCCCAGTAGCCCGGTGAGGTCTCGGTCAGCGACGTGGTGACGAAGACGTTCCACAGGCCGAGCGCGTCGCCGGAGCCGACGGCGTAGACCCGCCCGGAACGCTGGACCGCGCGGCCCGCCGAGACGTGGTCGTAGTTGCTGTCGGTCACGCACACCCCGGGTTCCTCCGTGGGCGGGTCGGTCGGCTCCTCCGTGGGCGGGTCCGTGGGGTCCGGCCCGGGGTCCTGACCGCCGTCGCCGATGCCCCAGAAGTCGACGGTGTACCCGGTCGAGCAGACGGTGTCGAGGAAGTAGGCGCCCGCCGTGCCGCAGCCCTCGGACGGGTCGACGGGGGTGCCGTGGCCCATGCCGGAGACCGTGTAGTGGGCGACGGACGCGGTGGTGGCGTCTCCGCCGTGGTAGGCGGCGGTGGTGGACCCGGACAGCTGCTCGGTGGCGTCGGGGTCACCGGACAGTCCGTGGACGTTGGTCCACTGGCTCACGCTGGCGTCGCCGTTGGCGGGGGCCACCGTGGTGTCGGCGGTGCCGTGCCAGACGGCGACGCGCGGCCAGGGCCCGTCCCAGCCGGGGTTCCCGTCGCGGACCTCGTCGCCCCACTGCTGCGGGGTCCGGGTCCTGCCTGGGTTCATGCAGGTGAAGGCGTCGATCATGCCGCTCGCGCAGCCCACCGGGATCCCCGCGACGATGCTGCCCCCGGCGAACAGGTCGGGGTAGGCGGCGAGGAGCTCCCCCGCCATCGCGCCTCCCGCGGAGAGCCCGGAGACGTACACCTGGTCGGCGGCCAGCCCGTGGGTGGCCACGGCGTACTCGACCATGGAGCGGATCGACCGTGCCTCTCCGGAGTCGCGCGCGGTGTCACCGGGCTGGAACCAGTTGAAGCAGCTGATGGCGTTGTTGGCCGACTTCTGCTCGGGGTAGACGAGGGCGAATCCGTGTTCGTCGGCGTACCCGGCCCAGCCGGAGTGGCCGTGGTAGGCGGAGGCGTCCTGCGCGCAACCGTGCAGCAGCACGACCAGGGGCGCGTCGGCGGGCAGGCCGTCGGGGACGTAGGAGTACATCGCCAGGTTGCCGGGATTGGCGCCGAACGAGGACACCGGGGTGAGTGTGGCGGCCGAGGCACGTGGGGCCAGGGCGACCAGCAGGGCGGTGACCATGGCGAGCACGGCGGTCAGGGCGACGGCGAGGGGGAGTGCCGTGGGAGGAGGAAGGTGGCGTCGTGCGGACGGTGACGTGGGATCCATGGGGTACCTCCGGGGGATACGAACGGTGAGCGGGGGTCCGTCTGGCAGGGAGCCTAACCCTGGTGTGACGCAGGCGACATGGACAAGAGAGCCAGGTCACGCCGCCTTCGCCAGTGGGAAACCCACAGCGGGCTTCCAACCCATGGCCGGAGACCACATGTCCACACCCCGGGGTGTGTCCGGCTCCCCTATCCCCCGTCCGTGGGGGCGCGCCTAGTTTGCTGCCATGACGACGCACGAGTTCCTGTCGGGCACGGCGCGGCAGGCCACCCATTCCCCCGTCCCCGGGACCACGGGGATCCCCCGCACCACCCGGGTCGACCTCACGGGAAGGACCGCCCTGGTGACCGGGGCGGCCAGCGGCATCGGCAGGGCNGCCCTGCGCCTGGCGGAGGCCGGGGCCGGTGTACGGCTGGTCGACCTCGACGGGGAGGCCCTGGACGCACTGGCCGACCAGGGTGTCGGCGAGGCGGTGGCGCTGGACCTGACCGACCTGGACGCCGCCGAGGAGGCCGCCCGGGGTGCGGACATCGTGGTCAACAACGCGGGCGTCCAGACGGTCGCGCCCGTCCAGGACTTCCCTCCGGAGCGTTTCTCCCTCATCCTTCGTCTCATGGTCGAGTCGCCGTTCCGCGTGGTGCGCGGCGCCCTGCCCCACATGTACGAACGGGGATGGGGCCGCGTCGTCAACATCTCCTCGGTGCACGGCCTGCGCGCCTCGGCCTACAAGTCGGCCTACGTGACCGCCAAGCACGGCCTGGAGGGCTTCTCGAAGGTGGTCGCCCTGGAGGGCGCCGCACACGGGGTGACCTCCAACTGTGTGAACCCCGGCTACGTGCGCACCCCCTTGGTGGAGAGGCAGATCGCCGAGCAGGCGGCGGCGCACGGCATTCCCGAGGACCGGGTGGTCTCGGAGGTCCTGTTGGCGAGGAGCCCGCTCAAGCGGCTGATCGAACCCTCCGAGGTCGCCGAGCTGGTCACCTACCTGTGCGGTGAGGACGCGTCGTTCGTCAACGGCGCGTCCCTGCCCGTGGACGGAGCATGGAGCGCGAGCTGAACACCACCACTTCCGGTTCCCACGGCGACCCGGCCGAGGACGGCCCCGCGGGCGCCGACGGCCAAGCGTTCTTCCTGGACCTGCTGTTGCGCGACGCCCCGGCCGTGGAGTACGAGCGGCCGGTGCTGCGCGCGCGTGCGCGCGGCGACGATCCGGAGGTGGTGGCCTCGTTGGAGGCAGCGAAACTGACGGCGTTGCGGGTGCGGTCGGTGATGCGCGACCGGCAGCGCCGGGAGTCGGAGCTGAGCGCGCTGTTCGAGACGGCCAACGACCTGGCGGGGATGCGCAGCCTGGACCAGGTGCTCCAGGCGATCGTGGAGCGGGCCCGGAACCTGCTGGGCACCGACACCGCGTACCTGACGCTGAGCGATCCGGAGGCGGGCGACACCTACATGCGGGTGACGTCGGGGTCGGTGTCCGCGGCGTTCCAGCGGCTGCGGCTGGCGCCGGGCAAGGGTCTGGGCGGTCTGGTGGCCACCACGGCCCTGCCGTACGTGACCGCGAACTACTTCACCGACCCGCGGTTCGCGCACGAGGACAACATCGACCACGCGGTGCGCGAGGAGGGCCTGGTGGCCATCCTGGGCGTACCGCTGAAGATGAACGGGCGCGACGTGGGCGTGCTGTTCGCCGCGAACCGGCGGGAGCGGCCCTTCGCGCACTCGGAGGTGGCGCTCCTGTCGTCGCTGGCGGCGCACGCGGCCATCGCGATCGACAGCGCGAACCTCATCGACGACACCCGTCGCGCCCTGGACGAGCTGCACACCGTCAACGAGCGGTTGCAGAGGCACACGGCGTCGGTGGAGCGCTCCGCGGCGGCGCACGACCGGCTGACCGACCTGGTGCTGCGCGGAGGCGGGGTGCGCGAGGTGGCGGCGGCGGTGGCCGAGGTGTTGGGCGGCACGGTGCTGATCCACGACGCGACCTCGGACGAGTCGGTGTCCGCCAGCCCGGAGGGCGTGGTGGAGGAGGGCGCCCGGAGCGGTGCCCCGTGGGACTCCGGTGACGGGGACCTGGCCGACGCGGTGCGCTCGTCGCTGACCAGCGGTCGTGCCGCGCGGTCGGGGCGGGCGTGGGTGGCGTCGGCGGCGGCC
>NZ_ANAX01000099.1 GCF_000341065.1 Nocardiopsis halotolerans DSM 44410
GCTGCGCGGGGTGGAGCTCGACTCCACCGACCAGCGCGTGCTGGAGCGGTCGGCGATGGTGACCGCGCTCCTGCTGCTCATCCGGCGTTCGGTGAGCGAGACCGAGCACCGGGTGCGCGGGGACCTGCTCGACGAGCTGCTGGAGGTGCCCGCGCGCGACCCGGTGTCTCTGCGGCAGCGGGCCGCGCTGCTGCACGCGGACCTGGACGCCCCGCACGTGCTGGTGGTGGCCGAGGCGCCGGGCGGTGATCCGGGACGGTTGCGCTCGGCGGCGACCCACGTCGCGGAGACCACCGGAGGCCTGGCCGGGAGCCGGTCGGGCCGCCTGGTGCTGGCCCTGCCGGGGACGGACCCGTCGGCGGTGGGGCGGCGGGTGTCCGACGAGCTGTCGGCGGCGGCGAACGGTCCGGTGACGGCGGGGTTGGCCGGTCCGACCGGGGGTCCGGCGTCGTTCCGTGAGGCGTTCGCCGAGGCGTCCCGGTGCTTGCAGACGCTGCGGGCGCTGGGCCGGGAGGGGAACGTGGCCACCACCGGGGACCTGGGGTTCTCGGGTCTGCTGCTGAGCCAGGACCGGGACGTGCCGGGGTTCGTGTCGGCGACGCTGGGCCCGCTGCTGGAGTACGACGCCAGGCGGGGCACGCTGCTGGTGGAGACCCTGCGGGCGTACTTCGCGGCCGGGGGCAACCTGTCGCGCGCCAAGGAGGAGCTGCACATCCACGTGAACACGGTGGCGCAGCGCCTGGAACGGATCGGCCAGCTGATCGGGGCGGACTGGCAGCGCCCCGGTCGGGCGCTGGAGCTCCAGCTCGCCCTGCACCTGCACGGGCTGTTGGACCGGGGCGTGGACCTGTTGGGCGACCAGAACGGCGATTGAGGGTGCGCTCACGCACCCCCGGGAGTTGGGGAGGGAGTGGGCCTCCCTCCCCGGTGGTGTTGCCGGAGGAGCCGGTCAGACGCCGGTGACCGGGTGCCCGGGCCGCCCCGCCGCCACCGCGCCGTACTCCATGCGGAGCCGTTCTCGGGTACGCGGCAGGGCCGTGTCCACCGGGGACGGACGCCGGGAGAGGGATCCCCACGTCAGGTGACGTTTCCGAACAGCTCCCTACCCCTCGGCGCGGCCCTCCTCCGCCGCCCGGACGAGGTCGGTGACGTGCTCGGCGACCAGGGCGGCGGTCGGGGAGAACAGCGGGCTGTAGTGGTTGTCGTCGGGGAGCTCGACGGTGGCCAGGTCCTCCGGGAGCCCGGCGAGGCGCTCGGGCGTGTACAGCCCCGGGCTCTCGTCCATGAGCCCGCGCGCGGTCCACAGCAGACGGGCCGGGCAGGGCAACCGGTGGATCGCCTCGAGCGCGTCGGGGTCGGCGAGGACCTGCGCCCCGTCCGTGCGCACGGCCTCCTCGTCGCAGGCCGAGCGCATGGCGGGCGGTTCCCCGGCCAGGTCGCGCAGGACGTAGTGGTCCGTCCAGGTGTTCCAGCGCCCCTCGAAGGCCGGGTGCCCCCGCCAGAACCGGCGGTAGTGGTCGGGGTCCTCGAAGGTCATGCGCAGGCGGGCCATGGCCGGGCCGAGCACGGCCTCGATGTCGGTCTCCGGCGGGACGGGGAGCCCGTATCCGCCGTCGACCAGCAGCAGTCCGGACACCCGGTCGGGGTGGCGGACGGCGGCCAGGCAGGCGACGAACGCGCCCATGGAGTGGCCGACCAGGACGGTGCGGCGCACTCCGTGGCTGTCGAGTACGGCGACCATGTCGTCGGCGTGCGCGGCCAGGCCGCGCGGGCCGGTCAGGTGTCCGCTGCGGCCGCGCCCGCACAGGTCGGGGGCGAGCAGCGGCGGNNGGCGACGCGGGCGAAGGAGTGGCCGTTGGCGGTGATGCCGTGGACGGCCAGGACGGGGGTCCCGGGGCCGTCGCCCCAGCGGGTGACGGCCAGGTCGCCCCCGGGGACGGGGACGGTGTGCTCGTCCCCGTCGGTCCAGGCGGGGGTGTCGGTCATGTGCGTGCGGCCTTCCTGTCGCGGATGGCCGAGCGGACGCGCCCGGGGAGGGCGACGAGACCGCCCGGGAAGAAGAACACCATCAGCACGAACAGCGTGCCGAGGATGAACAGGGGCTGGGACAGCGGCGCGGCGATCCACGCGGGCAGCGCGGTGAAGGCCTCGGAGCTGCCCAGCTGGAGGAGGCGGTGGTCGGCGTAGGTGTACAGGGCCGCGCCCAGCAGCGGGCCCCAGCGGGTGCCCGCGCCGCCCAGGGCCACCATGACCAGCAGCGTGAGGGTGAACTCGGCGGTGGTGATGCCGGGGGTGACGCCTCCGGTGACCAGCAGGTAGGTGACGCCGCCCAGGGACGCCAGGCCGCCGCCGACGGTGAACGCCGCCAGCTTGTACGGGTGGGGGTTGATCCCCAGGACGGCGACGCGCTGCTCGTTGGCGCGGATGCCCCGCCAGACGCGGCCGACGGGAGAGGAGGTCAGCCACCAGACCACGCCGACGGCGACCGCCGCGTAGGCGACGGCCAGCCAGTACAGGTTGACTGTGTTGACCACGCCCACGAAGGCGTCCGGCACCATGTCGGTGTTGAGGGACAGGCCCTCCTCGCCTCCGGTCACGCGGCCGGGGTCGCGGGCGACGAGGATCGACCCGGCCTGGGCGAAGGCGAGCGTGACCATGGCCAGGGCGATGCCGTTGACGCGCAGCGAGACGGCGCCCAGGACCAGGGACAGCAGGGTCCCGCCGACGACGGCGATCAGGGCCGACCACACGAGCGGGAGTTCGACCACCCGCATGAGCAGGGCGGCGACGTAGGCGCCGCAGGCGAAGTAGAGGGCGTGCCCGAAGGAGAGCAGCCCCACCCGGCCGTAGAGCAGGTCGTAGCTGGTGGCCAGCCCGCCGAAGACCAGGCAGAACGCGAGCAGGTGCAGGGTGGGCGCACTGTTGAGGGCGCCCTCGAACAGCCCGGGTACGTGGAGGGTGGAGAAGGGCAGGGTGAGCGCCACCGCCAGGACGGCGACCGGGGCCGCCCATGCGGGAAGGCGGCGCCCGCGTCCGCTTTCGGCGGCAGGGGGCCCGGCGGTGTCGCCGCCGGCGCCGGAGGCTCCGGTGGCTCGGGCGGCCACGTCGGTGTCGGTCATCATGCCACCCTCTCCGCGGACTTCTTCGAGGTCAGACCGCCCTGCCTGGTGAGCAGCACGAGGGCCAGGACGATGACCACGGCGATGTCGCCGAGCCCGGCGACGGTGTAGTAGTTGGCGAACTGCTGGATGAGGCCGACCGCGACGGAGGCGATCGCGCATCCGGTGAGTGAGGTGGTTCCGCCGATCACCACGACGATGAACGCGAAGACCAGCAGGGACAGGCCCTGGGTGGGGGTGACCACGCCGAAGTACAGGCCGCCCAGGGATCCGGCCAGGGCCGCCGCGGCGCCGCCGATGGCGAACACGAGGGTGAAGGACCTGCGCACGTCGATGCCCAGGGCGGTGACCATGGCGCGGTCCTGCACGCCCGCGCGGACGATGAGCCCGTAGCGGGTGCGCGAGTTGAACAGCCACAGGACGGTGAACACGGCGACGGCGGCGAGGATGAGCAGGAAGCGGTCCCGGGGGATGTGCACGTCGAGGAGGCTGACGGTGCCGCTCACCAGTTCGGGCTTGGGGAAGGTGAGCGGGTCGGCCCCCCAGACCGCCTGGATGAGCGCGGGAACGGCCAGGCTCAGGCCGACCGTGGCGAGGATCTGTTCGCGGTGCCTGCCGTAGAGCGGGCGGATGACGCAGAGCTCGACCAGGGTGGCGGCCAGGGTGCCCGCGGCGACGCCGAAGGTGACGGCGAGCAGGAAGCCGAGCCCGTCCGGTCCGGCGCCGGGGAGGAAGTTGGCGGCCCACCAGGTGCCGTAGGCGCCGATGGCGAGGAAGGCTCCGTGGGCGAAGTTGAGCACGTCCATCAGGCCGAAGATCAGCGACAGCCCGGAGGCGATGAGGAAGTACAGGGCTCCCAGGCCGAACCCGGTGACGACGAGCAGGATGACGGTGCTCACGCGGTCCGCCTCCCTTCGGCTTCGGAGGCGGGGGTGTCGGGTCCGGCGGTGCCGGTGGCCCCGGAGGCGGGGGTGGTGTCCGGGGTGCTGGCGGTCATGGTGGTGCCGGTGGAGCTGGGGGCGGTCGCCTTCCCGGCCGTGGTCGCGGCCGCGCGGGAGACGCCGAGGAGCTCGCGGACGCGGTCGGGGTCGTCGAGCAGTGCGAGGGCGGGGCCGGTGTGGATCACGCGGCCCGCGTCCAGGACCACGACCCGCTCGGCGACCCGGCGGACCAGGGACAGGTTCTGCTCCACGAGCAGGACCGGCACCTGTTCGGCGGCGCGGGCGACGGCGTCGGCGACCTCGCCGACGATCCGGGGCGCGAGGCCCTTGGTGGGCTCGTCCACGATGAGGAGCCTGTTGTCGTTGAGCAGGGCCCGGCCGATGGCGAGCATCTGCTGTTGACCACCGGACAGGGTTCCCGCGGGCTGGTCGGCCCGCTCGCGCAGTTCGGGGAAGAGCTCGTGGACGAGTTCGTAGCGCGGCTTCCCGGGGCGGCGCTCGGCGAGGCGCAGGTTCTCGGCGACGGTGAGGGCGGAGAAGACACCGCGGTCCTCGGGCACGTAGCCGATGCCCATGGTGACGATGGCGTGGGTGGGGAGCGCGGTGGTTTCCACGTCGCCGAAGTCCACCCGGCCGGTGCGCGGCACCAGGCCGAGCAGGGCCTTGACCGTGGTGGTCTTGCCGACGCCGTTGCGTCCCAGGAGCGCGGTGACGCCCCGGTCGGGCACGGCGAAGGACACCCCCTGGAGGATGTGCGATCCCTCGATCCACACGTGCAGGTCGGCCGCGTTCAGCAGCGGCCCCGCGGCGCTCACGCCCCGTCCCCGAGGTAGGCGGCCTGCACCTCGGGGTCGGCCATGGCCGAGTCCGGGTCGGTGAGGGCCAGCAGCGCGCCGTGGTGCATCACGGCCAGGCGGTCGGCCATGTCGAGGAGCACCTCCATGTGGTGTTCGACCATGAGGACCGTGCAGCCCTGTTCGCGGTGCACGTCCCCGATGACGGTGGTGAGTTCGTCGATCTCCCCGGCGCTGACCCCGGCCATGGGCTCGTCCAGGAGGATGAGGCGGGGGCGGCGGGCCAGGAGGAGGGCGAGTTCGAGTTTGCGCTTGTCACCGTGGGACAGGTCGCCCGCCAGGACGTCCGACCGGTGGGAGAGGCGGACCAGGTCCAGGACGTCGGTGGCCCCGGCACCGCCGTCGGGGGAGGCCGGGCGCCAGAAGCGGCGGGACTCCCCGGTGCGGGCCTGGACGGCCAGGCCGACGTTGGCGCCGACGGTGAGGTCGCCGAAGACGCTGGAGGTCTGGAAGGTCCGTCCCATACCGAGCCGGGCGCGGCGGTGGGGCGCGTGGCGGGTGACGTCGGTTCCGGCGAGCCGGACGCTGCCACCCGTGGGTCTGGTCAGACCGGAGACGAGGTTGAACAGGGAGGTCTTGCCCGCGCCGTTGGGGCCGATGAGGGCGACGAACTCGCCCTCGCCCACGCGCATGGTGATGTCGTCGACGATGAGGGCGCCGCCGACCGACCAGCTCAGGTTCTCCAGGGCCAGGACCGGGACGGCGGTGGTGGTCACCGTCCCGGGGACCTCGGCGGGTCCGTGGGGACCGGCGGGTGCGGTGGGTCCGTTGGTCATGCCTGCTCCGCGACCGGGGGCTCGACGTCCGAAGCGGGGATCTGCGCGGTCAGCTCGGGGTGGGCGTCCTCGCCCTCGCCGACCAGTTCGACCTGGTACATGGGCTGGATGAGGGCGTGGTCCTCGGCGCGGATGGTGAGTTCGCCCTTGACCCCGTCGAAGGTCCACCCCTCCAGGGCCCCGATGCGGTCCTGGACGTCGTCCCCGGCGCTGGCGGCGTGCGCGACCATCTGGGCGGCGGTGAAGCCGTCGGGGGTGAAGAGGTCCACGGTGCCGCCCTCGGCCTCCACGGCCTCCTTCATGGCCAGGGCGAGTTCGGTGTCGGAGGCGCCGTCGAAGTAGTGGGAGAGGAAGGAGATGCTTCCGCCCGCCTCGCCGAAGACCGGGTAGGACGCCCTGATGTCCAGGCCGGTGACGACCTCGGTGGCGTCGAGGACGCCCTGCTGGTCGAGGGCCCGCCACATGGCGGAGGCGGTCTCGCCCGCCCAGGCGACGAAGACCAGGTCGGCCTCGGCCTCGCTGACCTGCTCGGCGAACGGGGTGAGGTCGGTGGCGTCCGGCGGGGCCAGCACACTGTCGACGCTGGCGCCCTCGCCCTCCAGGACCTCGGTGACGGCGGCGACGTTGTCCTGGCCGAAGGCGTTCTGCTGGGCGAGGACCACGACGTCCGCGCCCTCGGGGTCGTCCATGAAGGTGCCCGCGGTGAGGATGTCCTGGTAGGTCTGGCGCCCGGAGCGGAAAGTGTGGTCGTTGATGCCGGTGATGGCGTCGGTGGCGGCGGGGCCCGAGATGAAGAGGATGTCGTTCTGCTCGGCGAGCGGGGCGACCTGGACGGCGATGCCGGAGGCGGTGGACCCGGCGATGATGTCGTGTCCGGTGCCGATGAGGTCGCGGGCGGCCGTGACGGCGTTCGTCGGATCGCCCGCGTCGTCCATGTACTCGACCTCGATCGGGCGGCCGTCGATCTCCATCGTCCCGTCGGTGACGTGCGCGAGTCCGGCCTCGAAGCCCTGCCGGTACTGCTCTCCGTAGGTGGCGAGGGGGCCGGTGGCGGAGTAGACGATGCCGACCCTGATGGGCGCGTCCTCGCCTCCCCCGGCGGCCTCCCCGGGGGCTCCGCAGGCGGTCACGGCGATGACGACCGCGCAGGAGGCGGCGGTCAGGGGGGTCTTGCGCATTACTCTCCTCCAGTCGGCACCCGCCTGTCCGACACAACCGCCCGAGCTGGGGGATGGGGTGCCAACCCGAAGGTAGAACCGGGGTGACCCGTTTCACATGTAGTGGTCACATACATTCGGTCCCGAATTGGTGTACGAGGCGCCCACACGCGGTGCCGGGTCGGGGATGCCGGTCGGTCGGAGGCGGGTCCCACGCACGCGGAGTGCCGCGGTGGGACCCACCCGTGCCCGGGGGAGAGTGACGCGCGGAGGTCAGGCCTCCGGGGAGGGCGCGCCCGTGTAGTCGCCGAAGGACCACAGGTTGCCCTCTGGGTCGCGCACGGCGAACTCGCGGGCGCCGTAGTCGGTCCTCGCGAGCGGGCGGATGACGTCGGCGCCGTGTTCCAGGACGCGTTCGTACAGGGAGTCCGGGTCCGGGGTCACCACGTAGCAGCCCATCGTGCCCGGTTCGCGCGACCAGTCCCTGCCGGGGCGGTAACTGCCGAGCATGACACCGCCGGAGCCCTCGGGCCACGTCAGTTCGGCGTGGGCGACGGCCCCGTCCGCGTCGTGGCGCGCGGTCTGGACGAAGCCGAAGGTGTCGACGTAGTAGTCGATCAGCGCGGACGCGTCGTTCGCTTGCAGGGTGACCCAGACGGTCGGGTTCTTCGTAGCCATGTCCTCAGTCTGCGAAGCCCGCGTGACCGCCGTCTTGTATGTTTCGGAACTCCTCGGACAGCCATGTGCGTGGTGGAACCCCGGCGAAGCGGACGAACTCGTGGCTCAGATGGGCCTGGTCGCTGTATCCGGTCTCGGCGGCGACGGTCGCCAGATCCACGCGGCCGTGCAGCCGCACCTCGTCGGCGACGCGCGCCCGGGCGTGTTCGAACCGCATGAGCATCGCGACGGTCTTGGGGGAGCGCCCGACCTCCTGGTGGAAGAGCGTGCCCAGGTGGCGCGGGCTCACCCCGACGGTCCGGGCGACCGCTTCCACGGAGGCTCGCCCCCGGCTGCGTTCCATGAGGTACCAGGCGTGCGCGACCTCCGGCCGGGGGCCGGTGACGCGCTGGTCGCCGTACCGTCCGACCAGGTAGGAGGACACCAGGGAGAAGGCCTCCTCCCAGCCGCCGGTACCGGTCAGGCGGTCGTGCAGTTCCAGGGCACGGCGTCCCAGCAGGTCGGTGCCGTCGTAGTCGCTCACGCTGAGTTCGGCGCTGGGCACACCGAAGAGCGCGCGTGAGGCCAGGGGGTGCGTCGCGATCTGCACACCGGCCTGGCCGGGGCGCTGGCGGACGTGGCTGGCCCGCACGTGCAGGCCGCCCAGGACCAGGGGGTTCGGGCGCGTGTGTGCGAGCCCCTCAGCGGTGTCCGCGGCCTCGACCCCCTCGTCCAGGGACACGATGAACGTCAGGGTCGAGGACGGCAGGCCGCGGTGCAGGGTGTCGGGCACGTGCGGTCCCCGGTAGCCGACCATCGAGACGACTCCCGGTGCGCTGTGCGGCGGCGCGACGGCGAAGTCCCAGCGTGGGGACCGTTCCTGCCTGTCCACACCGCCGACGTTAGCACTCGGGTCCGACGCGGGTCCGGGAACGTTGCGCCGGGTTCGGGCCGGGCCCGGCGGGTTCGCGGCCCGGCCGGTGTGCCGGGGCTTGCGGGGGGTACGAACCAGGGACGTGACCGACCGTCGAGCCAACGAGTCCCGGCGGGGACGAAGAGAGGCAAGGAAACCATGGAGAAGGGGAGATTCGCCCATGTGGGATTCGCCCTCCTGGTCAGCGGCTGTGTCCTGCTCGGCGTGTACCTCCCCGTCGACTGGTTCGCCCTCGCCGGGTACGCCGCGGCCGGTGCGGGCCTGGTGGCGTGGGCCGCCTACGCGGGCCGTCCGTACCAGGAACGGCGGGAGACGCGCGCCGCGGAGTGAGACGGCCCGGTGTCCGTAGGCTGCCTTCATGGGTTTCTCCTCGGTGACCGACCTGCTCGACACGGCCGTCATCCTCTCTCCCGTGGCCTTGGTGCTGGCCCTCGCCCTGGCCTGGTTCCGGGCGCGCCGCGGTCAGCCGTGGAAGAGGGCCGCGCGCGACAGCACCCTCGACGTCCTGACCCTGGGCTCGCTGATGCCCGTCGTCATCCTCACGCTGGTGAACCCCGGCGGCCCGGGCGGGAGCCTGGTGCTCGTCCCCTTCTCCGAGATCACATATCTGGGGCTGGGTCTGACCGGGCTTTACCAGAACGGCGGCAACATCGCCCTGTTCATGCCGTTCGGGGCGCTGCTGCCGCTGACCCTGCGGCACAGGTTGGCGGGTTTCGGCAGGGTGGCGGCCGTCGCGGCGGCCGTATCGGTCACCGTGGAGGCGCTCCAATACTTCCTCGGACGCGTCGCCTCGGTGGACGACGTGATCCTCAACTGCACGGGCGCGCTCATCGGCGCGGCACTGACCCGGCACTGGTGGCGCCGTCGCCCCCAGCGCGGAGAAGCCTCCGCCGGGTTCGGGACGCCGGCCTCTTCTCCGCACTCCCCTTGACCTAAATATTGGTTGAGGAAGAAGAGTGGCCTCAGGGCACCACTCCGGTGCCTGCCCGGACCGGGGTCCGGGGCACTCGTCGCGTAGGAGGAAGAACATGGCACAGCCGATCCTGGTCACCGGAGCCACGGGCAACACCGGGCACCACGTGGTGTCGGGGCTGCTCGCCGAGGGGGTACCCGTACGGGCGCTCGTACGGAACCCGGAAAGGGCACGGCTGCCCGAGGACGTCGAGGTCGTCAGGGGCGACCTCACCGACCCGGAGTCGGTTGCCACCGCCGCGAAGGGCACCGCCGCGGCCTTCCTGCTGTGGATGGGATACGACTCCACCGGGGTGAAGGAGACGGTGGAGTCCCTGACCCGGCACGCGCGCCGGATCGTCTACTTCTCGGCGGTGCAGGCGGGGGAGGACGTCGACAGCGTGTGGGGACGGGTGGAGACCGCCGTGCGCGCCTCCGCGCGGGAGTGGACCTTCCTCCGTGTCACGGGCATGTCCACGAACACCCTGGGCTGGGCCGACCAGGTCCGCACTGGCGTGGTCCGCGCCCCCTACGGCCGGGCGTCGCGCTCCCTGGTCCACGAGCGCGACATCGCGGCGGTCGCCGTACGCGCCCTGCTGGACGAGGGGCACACGGGCAGGGCCTACACGGTGACCGGACCCGAGTCGCTGCCCCAGGCCGAGCAGGCACGCATCATCGGGGAGGAGACGGGACTACCGGTGCGCTGGGAGGAACAGCCCGAGGAGGAGGCCCGGGCCGAGATCGCCGAGGCCATGGGCCGGGACTTCGCGGACTCCGGGCTCGCCTACTGGGCCTCCCTCGTCGACACCCCCGAACCGGTCTCCCGGGACGTCGAGAAGGTCACCGGCCGACCGGCGCTGACCTTCCGCGCGTGGGCGCGCGAACGGGCCGGTGACTTCACCCGGCCCGCGTAGCGCCGACGTCTCAGCAGGGCCCGCGATCCTCCCAGACGCCCCACTCGTCGTTGTTCGGCGGGTAGCCGCTGACCCACCAGCGCGCCTCGTACTCACGCCCCTGGTACCGGACCCGGTCGCCGGTGTCGTACACGGTGTCCGAGTCCCACTCCGGGGCGTCGCAGGAACCGCCGTTGCCCTCTCCCCGGCCGTTGCCGTGGCCGTTCCCGTTGCCGCGTCCACCGTGGTCGCCCCGGTCGCCCTCGTCCTCGCCCTCCTCCTCGGAGGGAGAGGGGGATTCCTCGGGTTCCTCCTCTTCCTCCGGTTCCGGACCGAGGGACACGGTGAGGGTGACGCCGCCCTCCTCGGGCAGGATCGTGCCGGGTTCGGGGGTCTGCCCGCTGACCTCACCGGCGGGCACGGTCTCGTGGTGGGCCTCGACGACCTCCACGGTCAGGCCGAGCCCGGCGAGGGCCCCGGCGGCCTCCTCCTGGGACATGCCCAGCAGGGTGGGGACGATGACGCCCTCGCTCACGTGGAGGACGACCGGCTCCTCGCGGTCGCCCTCCTCGCCCGGCGCCGGCTCGGTGGACAGGACCGTGCCCGGGGGCTCCTCGGCGGAGTGCTCCTGGACGATCTCGATACCGGTGAAACCCGCCTGGCGCAGCGTGTCGCGCGCCTCGTTCTCGGTCCCGCCGACCACATCGGGGATCTCGGTGAACTGCGGCCCGACGGAGACCCACAGCAGGACCTCGGCGCCCCGCTCCACCGCGCTGCCGGGCGCGGGCGTGCTCTCGGCGACCGCCCCGGCCTCGACGGTGTCGCTGTAGGTCTCGTCGAACCGCACGGCCAGGTCCAGGCCAAGCGCGGACAGCCGTTCCTCGGCCCGCTCGGTGGAGACGCCCACGACGTCGGGCAGCTCGACGCCGTCGTCCGGAACCACCGCCCACCCGACGGCGAACAGCGCGAGCACCAGCACGCCCGCGCCGACGAGCACGGGGACGCGGCGCCACAGCGGGACCGGCGCGCCCCGGTCTCTCCACCGCCCCTCGGGGGCGTCGGTGACGACCGGGATGGGACGGGTGTCGACGTCGGCGGGATCGGCCGGGGCTCCGGGGAGCGACCGCAGCACCTGCTCGACCACGGTGAGGTACTGGCCCGCGTCGCGGGGACGGTAGCGCGGGTTGGGGTCGGTGGCGTTGGCGACCAGCATGTCCAGGTCGGGCGCCAGCGCGGGGATGACGGACGAGGGCCGTAGGGGGTGGGTCTCCGGGTCGACGGGCACCCCCGTCATCAGCGTGTACAGGATCCTCCCGACGGCGTGCACGTCGGTGCGGGTCTCCGGACCGGCGTCCTCCTCGGCGTCGAAGAGCAGGGGGAAGCCGGTGACCCGCACCCCGCCCTCGCCGTCCACCACGATCTTGTCGAGGTCGAGTTCGCCGTGCACGACACCCGCGCCATGGGCGACGTCGAGCGCGGCGAGCGCACCGGCCACGATGGTCAGCGCCGCGTCCGCCGGGTAGCGGAGCCCCCCGCCGTCCTCGCCCAGCGCCTCGGCGAGGGTCTGTCCCGGCATGTACTCGCCGACGGCGTACACGTGCTCGCCGTCGCGGCCGTGGCCGAGGACCCGCGCGAGTCCCGGATGGGAGAGCCCCTCCAACGTCTGGGCGCGTCCCAGGAACGCGTGCACGGCGGCGTGGTCGCCGACCAGCCACGGGTGCAGGACGGTGACCGTGACGGTCTGGTCGCTGCCGAGGTCGTGGGCGATGTGGGCGGTTCCCGAGGCACCGCTGCGCAGACGCCTGCCGATGATGTAGCGCTCGTGCAGCGTGATGCCGAAGAGGGGATCGGGAGCGGGGGTCTCCATGGGACGGATTCTATGTCCACGCTTTTCGCCACATCGTTCGCGATCAGGCCGGTTGCGGACCATGGCCGGCCGGTAGTGTCAACTCGCAGCACCCCTGGTACCGAAACGTTGCGAGGTCCCTGTGAACCTGCCCCCTCCCGGAAGCATCGAGGACCGCGTGGCCGGTGTCCTGCTCGGTGCCGCATGCGGTGACGCCCTGGGCGTGCCCTACGAGTTCGGGCCGCCGCTGCCCGAGGAGCGGGTCCCGGAGATGGTCGGCGGGGGGCTGGGGCCCTACGCTCCGGGCGAGTACTCCGACGACACCCAGATGGCCGTGTGCATCGCCGAGTCCCTGCGCGACCACGGGGACCCCCTGGGACCGGAGGCGCTGCGGCGGACCGCCGACGCCNNNAGCACGGCGCCTCCGACATCGGCAACCAGACCGCGTGGGTGATGCGCCGGTCCGGGCACGCGTACGGGCGCCCGGACGTCGCCGAGGTGATGGAGGGCGCGGCCTCGGCGCGCTTCGCCGAGGGGGTGCCGAGCGCCGGGAACGGGTCGCTCATGCGCACGGGACCGCTGGCCCTGGCCTACCCGGACGATCCCCGGGGCCTGGCCATGGCCGCCGACCGCTACAGCCGCCTCACCCACGGCGACCCCCTGGCCGCCGAGGCCTGCGTGCTGTGGTGCGAGGGGATCCGGCACGCGGTCGCGCACGGTGACCTGGCGGGGGTGCGCGCGGGTCTGGACCTGCTGCCGCCGGAGCGGCGCGGAACGTGGGCGGCGTGGCTGGACGAGGCCGGGGAACGGCCGCCGCACGCCTTCGGCGACAACGGGTTCGTGGTCACCGCGCTCCAGGCGGCGTGGTCGGCCGTCGTGCGCGAACCGGGAGGTTTCGCCCCCGCGCTGCGGGCCGCCGTGCGCGCGGGCCACGACACCGACACCGTGGCGGCCATCGCCGGGGCGCTGCTCGGGGCCCGGTGGGGCGCGAGCGCGATCCCCGCGGAGTACCTGGAGGCGGTGCACGGGTGGCCGGGTTACCGGGCCGAGGGGCTGGCCGAGCTGGCGCTGGGCGTCGCGGGTTCCCGTGCGGGCGGCCGTTGACCCGACGGCCGCTAGCCTGGCCCTGTCCCTCCTCGGAGGCTCTTCTTCGACGACCTTCTCGATGACAGTGGGGTGTGCCATGTCCGATGGACTGAACTGGGTGCGTGCGGACGAGCACCCGGAACTGCTGGCCGAACCGGTCCTGGCGGCGGTACGGGGGCGCGACGACGTCCGGGTGGCGGAGATCGATCCCGACCTCGCGGACACGGCGGAGTTCTGCGAGCGCTACGGGATGCCTCTGGAGACCAGTGCGAACTGCATTGTCAAGCCGTAGCGTCAAAGATCCTGAGGACTGACAGTCGCCGAGGTCTTCGGCTATCGCGCGCGTGAGCGCGCGCAACTCAGGGCAGGGACTTCGTTCGTTGCCTGTCGGGTGCTCGGCTTCGCTGCCCCGTCCTCAGCGGCGAGCTCGGTTCAGCGTGGCCCTCAGCCCTGCTCTTCGCCAGCGCTCGGCCGATGCGTTCGCTCGCCCGGTCACCGTTCCGTCTGGCGTTCCATCGCGAATCGCGAGTCTTCGCAGGTCAGCGCGCGGAAAGGGTGGGGTATGACCCCCTGAGCGCAGCGGGCTAGACCGCCACGTCTTAGCGGCTCCCACCGCGCCGACGTCTCAGGGCTATCCGGAGAGGGAACTTAGCTGTACACCTGAGCTGCTAAAACCCCTACTATGTGGGCTCTCCTGCGCTCTGGCACCCCACCCTTGAGGGGGTGGGGGTCGACTTCTCGGCAGACACAGAACGACCCTGGGGTAGTGGCCTCGAAAAATCCGCACACTCTCCCCAGGGTCGATCTAGCCTCAGGCCACGAACGTATGCCAGAACGCCACATGCTCCCCCGAGACGCCAGCCGTCCCCGCCTTGAGTCGGCGATGCGCGCTGTCGAACCGCGCATGACAGGGCTTGCACATCGGCACGTAGTGTTCGGGACCTTCGCTGAACATGCGCCCGGCCTCGCGGCCGGACAGCTCCGCACGCTCGGAGTGATCGGCGTGGAAGTACGCCCAGTCTTCCGCCTTGCGTCCGCAGCCCCAGAAGCAATCGTGCTCACCGGCCGAACCGTCGATGCGCTTCTTCCTGCCGTGCGCTCCCGAGTAGGTGAGGCCGGTCTTCGTCCTCGGGTCGGGGTGGTAATCCCGAACGGCACAGTTCTTCGATACGCCGTTCTTCACGTTGCGGATGTGCAGCACCTTGACGACGCTCCCGCAAGCGCACGCGAACCACGCTCGGAACTCGTCACCCTCGATGCGCCTCACAAGGGTGAGTTGCCCGTTCGGGGACGTCCAACCAGGCTTGTACTTCTGGCGGTTCGGAACCGACTTCGGATAGCCCTTCCTCCCGTACCTACGAGAAGCCCCGACCCTGTGCCGACGCTTCCGGC
Source organism: Nocardiopsis halotolerans DSM 44410 (assembly GCF_000341065.1). Lineage (GTDB taxonomy): Bacteria > Actinomycetota > Actinomycetes > Streptosporangiales > Streptosporangiaceae > Nocardiopsis > Nocardiopsis halotolerans. The sequence continues at coordinate 14,607 of NZ_ANAX01000099.1, forward strand.
AGTCATCGCAGAAGCGCCGAAGCGGACCGCGCGCGCCAGAGACAACGTCAGCCGTGCAGCCCTCGCAACGGTTAACCCTGCTCTCCTTCTCCGCCTTCTCCGTCCGTCCCCGCTCCGGCTTGAAGTGCGCCTGTTCCTCGTCGAACCGATCGAACGCCTTCCTGCATCGGTCGGAGCAGTACATCCGCTTCGCCGAGGAGTCCTCGGGCAGAGGCTGAGCGCACGCCTGGCACAGCCACTCACGGGCACGCCGCTGAAGCTCGTTGGTGTCGAGAGTGAGCATCACGCAGCCACCGCCTTGACCGCCAGGGGGGAGGCGCCGCCAGCGACGGCGCGACCACGGTAGACGTTGGCCTCGACGGAGAAGCGCACGGACAGCGAGTAGAGGAGCGGGTGAACCTTGTTCAGACGGGCAAGGCTTACGCCGTCGACCTTGCCCAGCCCGTTGACGTAGTGGCCGACGACGAACGGACGCGCAGCGTCGAGAACGTGCCGTACGTCCGTCGCCTTCCTCGCGTTGACGTACAGCGTCGCCGACACGGTGCCGCTCTCGGCGTCGAGAGCGTCCATGTGTAGGTCGACCTCGCACAGTCGAACGGGGAAGCTTCCGGAGAGCACTTCGGCGAGCGGTTCGGCGACGCGCCGAGCCTCGTAGCTGAGATGGGAAACGATCATCTGGTGAGTTCCTTTCATGACGAAGGCCCGGCAGAGGCCGGGCCGATGAGTGATGACGACAGGGGCTAGCACTGCGACGAGGAGCGCCAACGGCGCGACGAGTGCAGTCCTGCTGAGAGCGAGAGACGCAGCGGCGCTAAGGATGAGGGGTCCCGGAGGGACCCATAGAGGGAAACGACGTCTACGGCTATGGCCGGACGGAGTCCGGCACAGAGCGCAACGGCGAAGTGGCAACGGCGAAGGTGTGCGCCGTTGAGGAGCGCAGCGACTCTGTCCAGCAAGAAACCCTGGGACCTATGTCCCAGGGTTCTAAGCAGTAGGGCCAGCCGTAATAGTGTTGGGTGGTGGGGACCTATGTCCCCCCCTTTTTCGCTCACGCCGCTGCCTCGAAGTGCTTGCGCAGCTCCTCCACCTTGTCGGCCGCCGCCGGTAGGCCACTCGCCGCCAGCTCTTGCCAGCGTTCGTACTGTTCACGGGTGACACGGTGCCCTTGCACCATCGCAACGTCCGGCGCTCCCTGCGCCGCCGGTGCAGCCTTCGCCTTCCGCTGCATCTTCGGCTTCGGCTTCGGCTTCAGGCGGACCACCTCGGGAGCAAAACCCTCCCCCCGTGGTGGGGTAGTTTCCTCGTTCGCCTTCGCCGCCGCGTGCCGTTCCTTCCTTGCCTTCGCACGCGCCGTCCGGGGCAAGTGCTGTTCCTCGCGAAGGATCTCCGCGTCCACCTTCTCTGGCGGCTTGACGTAGTCCACGCCGAGGAGCTTCGACGCCTCGAAGGCGATCTTCTTGTGAGGCTCCCAAGGGAACGTGAGCCAGTAGACCGGCGCCAGCTTGTTTCCACGTCCGCCTTTCGGCTCGAAGACGCGCGTCAGAAGTCCGGCCTCGCGCGCGTAGTTGAGGACTTCGCCGACGCGCTTCCGGTCTTTCTGGCGAGTACGTTCCGCGATCTGTTCCGCCGACAACGCCGCCGACGTCCCGTCAGGGTTCGCGCTCGCGCAGACGACGAAGAGCATCCCCATTGCGTCCCCGTCGAAGCCGTACTTCGTCGCCGCATTCGTGGTGACGTAGTCGGTCCACGTCCAACGTATGTCGTGGGGCCGACCAGTGTCGGCCCCCTTCGGTGTGTATCCGGTCTTCGTCATCGAGTGCTCTCCTTCGCGTCGTCGGGGATTGTGAGCGCCCAGCTATTCGGGCCGACGCGCGTCAGGAGTCCGACACGTTCGGCCTTCGCGATGGTCTGAGCAGCCTTCAGGACAGAGGAATTAGACCGGCGAGCGATCTCCTCCAAGGTGATCGTGGCGACGGGTGCGCCGTTGGCAGGGTTGGGGTTCCGGTACTTGCTGAGAATGTCGAACATGTAAGTCCTCTCCGTGGTTGCGGTGGGGGGTCAGCGCTTCGGAATCGAGAAGGCGCCGTCAGCGACGGCGCGACGAGAGATGCGGAGGGCGTTGTCCCAGAAGGCGTGGCATGGTGTGGTTCTCCTTTTCGGTTGGGTCCTCTCTTGGGCAAAACGAAAGCCCCGGATTCCCTACCGGGGCTTCAAGTTCGGGCCGAGGTTTGAACCTCGACTACGCTCAGTCGTCTTCGTTTCGCGCTACGAATACGCCCTTTCCTGCTAGTCCTCTCAGCCGACCTTCCTCCTTCAGTGCCTTGATGGCTTTTCGTACTGTCCCCGACGCGACGCCCAGGCTTTCCGCTAGCTCACGCTCTGAAGGGATGCGAGAGCCAGGAGGAAGAGCGCCGGAGTCGATCTGTTCCGTGATGTGCCGAGCCACCTCAGCCCAGAGGTAGTGGTCTGGTCGTGGGTTGAAAGCAGGCGTAGCCATGCCCCACACCATAGCGAGGCGCCCAACCGACCCACCTTAGCTTGCTTCATCATGGTTAGTCAAACTCGGGTCTACTGAGGCTATACCTAGGCGTGGTGAGGTGTGGTGAAGTATGGTGCTCTCAACGAAGCGGAGCCCCGGGGAGGTAGTGACTCCCACAGGGCTCCTGTCGCCAGCACTGCGAAGGAGTGCCAACGATGTTCAGCAGACTACTCGCCTTCCTGTGGCCGGAGCCCAAGGGGCGGCACGCCAGGACTGTTCCTGTTCCTCGCTCAGTCCGGCCGGATGTCCGGCCGGTCCCAATCGTCGACCCCGTGGCCGTCGCGCCTCAAGCCCGACTTGTCCGGGGCTACTACGTCGCATGGGAGAACGCCCGATGATCAACAGGCTTGCCGACAAGATCACAGGCGCTCTCGCCCGAGGAGACATCGCCGAAGCTGATCGTCTGTTCTCTCGATTGGACTTCCTCCGGCGCGCTCAGGCGAACGGAGAGGTGCCGACAGACAAGCTGGCTACCGAGGTCTACGACACGCTCAGCGAGTCGCTGAGGGACCGTCTGAACGTCGCCGAGGCGCGTGCTCTATGGAAGGAGCTGTGCGAACTGACGGACGACGGCGCCACACCTGAGCCATGGTGTTGACGTAGAGGGCTGAGGACAGAGACAGGCCCCGGCCACCCATGAAGGGTGCCGGGGCTTCGTCGTGTCAGCTACAGCGCGAGACGCCCGCTCTCGACGGCGCGACGTGAGCCAGCGAGGGCTACGTCGTAGGAGCGATGGCACAGCGCGCAGCGTGCCACGTACCGCTCGGGGTCTGGGCTGTAAGCCAGGAGGTAGCCGTTGACCTCGCCGCGAGGGTCGTCGACGTACGCGCAATCCAACGACCAATCGCGGGCAGGTTCTCCGCAGTCAACGCAGCGGTGCCGTGAGGCTGAGCCGTGAAGGCGCCTCACCCGTTCGTGGGCGCCCTGGTACGTGATGGCATCGCCCTTCCAGGTCGGGTGAGCGTCGCCCTTCCTGCCGTACGTGGGGTGAGCCTCGCCGGTCACGCCGTACAGGTAATGGCACTCGCCCTTGCCACACGACCTGACGCTTCCGTTCCGCAGCTTGTCGCCACGTACAACGGTCTCTCGCCCGCACTGGCACTCACAGCGCCAGGTGACTTTCCCATCCTTCGCCCGTCCGGCTTCCTCCACGACCAGCAATCGCCCGTAGCGGTTGCCGGTCAGGTCGATCTTCTTTCCCATGATGCTCCCTCCTTACGCCGCGATGGCTTCGGCTACGGCCTTCGCCCGCTTGTGGCTGACGCGAAGATCCTTCATCAATCGACTTACCGTGAGCTCCTGACCCTGTGCTTCGGCCTTCCACTTGAGCTCTCGGGCCGCCTCGGTGAGTTCGGGAAGGGAACGCTTGCGAAGTTCCGTGACGTTGTCGTCAACCTTCTTCGCCTTCGGCTTCTCGTTCTCGTCGACCTTCGTAGGAGTCCGCTTCGGCTGGGGAAGCCGAGGCGCCTCAACGGCAGGGAACAGCACACGGAAGCAGTGCATGAGCTGATGGCTGGCCAGAAGGACAGCCACAACGGGGACAGCTCCGGCAACGAGGATGAGCGCCGGGTGCCGTTGCTCGAAGAGCCCCAGGGCGTGCGCCTCGTTCAGGGTGAGACTTGCCAGGGTGAAAGTGCCGAGCGTCCCCAGGGAGAGCGCCACGGCTTTCTTGTCGTTCCGAAGCAGAAGCAAGGCGACGAGGCTAACCACAACGGCGCTGTCGGGAACAATGGCATAGCCCCATGCCGAGACTCCCGTCAGGTGAATTGCGTGCGCCGCTGCAAGCAACGCGGGCAGCGAAGCCGCGAACGCTCCGGCGAGTACGGCAAGGATCAACGCCGTGAGTAGAACGGTGGCGATGAGTCGGGTCTTCATTGTTGGTGGTTCCTCCTTCTTAGGCGTTGGGCTTGTTCAGGGTCCAGAGAATCCAGCCCGAGTGCGCCGTGACTGCGGCGCAGACGAGGATGAATACGTAGAACGTGAACAGCACCATGGGGTTCTCCTGTGGTTGTTGTGGTTGTGCGCTTAGCAGCGCAAGAAGAAGCCCCGCCCTAAAGCGGGGCTCCAACTTGCGGACTAAGAATCGGGAAGGGGTAGGGCGTCAGATGCGCAACTGGACAATGTCGATTGCCACGGCGCCACGCGCGATGGTGACTCGCGTCGGCATCGCCTTCATGATCCCGAGAAGTCGCATCGGAACGGGGACGTCCTCGTTACTCTTCCGGAAGTAGTAGACCTCAGCGCTGGTCTCGCTCTCCTGTCGGACAATCGCGACCGGAAGGCCGGTCACCTCATCCGGGTAGTCGATCTTGCCAGCGAACGTGGGGTGAACGGGGGCACCGTGAATCCTCTCGCTGATCTCGCCAGCGAGGCTTTCCACCTTCGCCTTGCTCGGTTCAGGACGTCCGGCCTCTGCGAGGTACGCAACCCATTCGCTCTCGCGCGTAGGAAGGGAAGCGACGATGTCAGTGATGTTCATGTAGATGATCCTTTCAAGGGGAGGGTGGGGTTACTCCGGCTTGGACACGGCAGTCAACTTGAAGCCAGTCCTCTGGTTGCCTTCGGTCGCCACGGACTCAATGGCAGTGACCACGCCAAAGCCAGGAATGAACCGACCGTCGTAGTGCTTCTTCACGGCCTTGATGGCGTTAACGATGCCTTGAGGGGTGTAGCCGAGACTGCTGGAGTCCACGAAGTGCGTGCCGTAGAAGAGCCCGACTTCGAGTTCCGTGTGACGATTGCCAGAGACGGTCTTGACGGACACCTTCGGCTCCGCCCACTGCACGAAGAAGTTGCCCAGGTTGTACTGTCCCGGCTTCGGCTCGCTCTTGACGTGGACCCCCTCGCTTGTCGCGCCGGTGGCGAGAGCGAAGCGCTGGGCAATGCCCTGAACGGCAGAGCTGATCTCAAGCTCCTTGGCGTCATGGTCGATGACGGGGACCTCGTCATACACGCTGCGAACGGCGAACCTGACGTGGTCGTATTCGACCTCGCCCTTGACGTGGGTCTGACTGGTCTGAACCTTCACCATCCAATTGCGCTTGTCGAAGGCGGAGGTCAGGCGAGAGGGGTCGAACTCGCGGTGGATGGGGAGCCGGTAGTAGTGCAGTTCAAGATCTCCCGACAGGGCGCCGCCGTTGTTCGTCGTTGCGCCCTTCTGAAGAATGAAGGCGACAGGAAGACCGTTCGTGTCCTTGGGGAGATCGGGGTGTACGAAGGTGGGAACGACGGCGATGCCCGGAAGGGCTTCAGCCACAGCCTCAGCGATGGTCTCGGCCACGCGCTTGTCGTAGTTCGGCGTCGCCTTCGCGACGCGCACAGCCTTGGTCTGAGCGGCCTTCGCCAGAAGGTCGGAGCGGAAGACCTCCTTCTCCGAGGTGACCAGGTCCAGAGCAGAGACAGAGTCGTCTCCGTTCTGAAGCTTCGTCAGGAGGGCCGCGTATGCGGCCTCAGCCTCGTCGGCTCCCTGCTTGCGCTCGGCGGCAAGCGCGCGAGAGTCGGCAACGCCCTTCGCGTACTCGTCGGCGCGCGACAGGATGTCGGCCTCGGCGGCCTTGATGATCTCGGCTGGAGTCGGGTTCTTCTTCGTCATTGGTGGTGGTTCTCCTGTTCGTGTTGGTAATGGAGTGAGAGTGAGGGGCTAGGGGCCGGACCTCCATTACGGCTGTGCAGCCCTCTGGTCAAGGGGGGGGAGCGAGGGGGACTAGGGGAAGAGTTCGTCGAGCCGCTGGCCGTCGAACCAGGTCCTCTCCAGAGCTGACACGTTCAGCTTCCGGGAGTATCCGCCGCCGCGTCGATTGCGGCGCCGGTAGATGAGGTGTTCTCGAATCTCAGGGTCTAGCCGAGAGATCCAGTCGTTGAGTTCTTCCGGAGTCATGTGCAGCTTCTCCGCTGTTCTGGAGAGAGAGAAGCATCTGTCTCCCTGCCGGTACTCCCAGGGCTCTTGCTGGTTGTTCACTGATCACCTCCTTTCCGCTGACGCTTGTAGTCCTCGACCGTCGATCGTTCGTACACGTACTGAGTTCCGATCATCAGGTGGGTCGGCGCTACGCCTTCAGCACGCCAACGCCGTAGCGTGCTGTGAGGCACGCCGAGTAGGTCGGCGGCCTGCTTTGTTGAAAGCAGTTCCTCGAATGTGGGCATGGTTGTTGTCCTCTCGATAGAAGGGCATTGAACGATGGCGCTCACTGGTGGTTCAAAAGCAGAAGCCCCGTCCCTCTCCCCCCGGGGCTCATGGGAGAACTCAGGAGAAGGACGGGGCTTACTGCCCAACCAGGAGATACCGACGCGAAGGAGAAGGAGGAGGAACCTTCACGCCGCGTCAGCGGCGACTGAGCATGACAGGAAGGAGCGAGCCTGTCTGACCGCTGACGACTAAAGGGCACTGCCGTCCCACCTGACTCCGTGCCGCGCTGTGCCAGTGGCAGTCCAGCACAGCGGACAACGGCAGTGCCCGGTCTGTGACTGATGAGCGACGGCGTCGCTCAGTCAGAAGCAAAAAAAGAGAGCCAGCGTGATAGCTGGCAAGATCAAGGCCGGGCCGGAGGCCCGGACAGAGGGAAGAGCAGTAAGTCGCTAGCTCCTTGGGGGCCGAAGGCCCCACAGCCCGAAGCGGGCTAGCGAGGCTAACTACCTACACTTATAAGGAGCCAAAAAGTCACCTGCTTTGCAGGTCTGATCTGACGTGACGCCTGTCACGCTTGCCGCTGAGGGGACCCGGAGGGTCCCGCAGAGCCGCAGCGACTCAACGACTCTCACTTATACAGTCGCCAGGAGTCGGCGGTTGCACAAAGTCGGACCCGTGTGACGTGAGACACGCTTGCTCTCTGGGGTCCCGGAGGGACCTACAGCCCGAAGCGGGCTAGCGAGGCTAACTACCTACACTTATAAAGACGCCAGGAGTCGGGCCGATGTTGCACAGCCTCGGGTGTGAGCTGAGACACGCTAGCTCTGAGTGGTCCCGGAGGGACCCACTGAGCGAAGCGAGTCAGCGACCTACACCTATACAGTCGCCAGGAGTCGGCCGGATGTTGCGCAGGCTCACCTGTGACACCTGTCACGCTTGCCGCTGAGGGGACCCGGAGGGTCCCGCAGCCCGAAGCGGGCTAGCGAGGCTAGCTACCTACACTTATAAAGACGCCAGGAGTCGGCGATCTTGGAAACGAGTAAGCGTGTGACGTGAGGCACGCTAGCTCTCTAGGAGCCCGGAGGGCTCCACAGAGCCGCAGCGAGTCAGCGGCTCTACTTATAAAGATCGAAAAAGTCGGCCGTCTTGCCGGTCTGCTCTGACGTGACCTCTGTCACGCAGGCACAGGGCAGAAGTCCAGCCCTGCCGCCCGAGGCCACAGGATGGCCTGTGAGCGCCTGAGACAGGCGCACCCTACTAGTACACCTGGAAGTCCTGCGATCGTCTCAGCGTCGATCTCAGCGCCTTCTAGGACAGTGTCTGCCTGATGGGGTGCTCTGCCTCTGATGCAGCCCCGAGAGGGGTTGCCCCCAGTAGGCTTGCCTAGCATGACCGACAGGACGCCCCAGGAGATCACCGCCGAGTTCGCCGCGATGATGCTCGGCGGCACCGTGAGCCACGACCCGCCGAACCCGGACAGCCCGCTCGGGCGCATGATGGCCTACGTCGAAGAGCACGGCGAGGACGCCATAACCCCGGAGACCGTGCGCAAGTTCCGCGACGGCGAGCTCTAGGAGCGCCTGAGGTAGCCCGTGAGCGCCTGAGACAGGCAAGCCCTAGCGAAGTACCTGGAAGCACCGTGCGGCTTTCAGCGTTCCTCTCAGCGCCGTACAGGCACAAAAGAAGCCCCCGGCCTGAAGCCGGGGGGCACTGAGCGAGCGAAGGTCGGGGCTACTTCTTGGGCGTGAAGCTGACGTAGTCCTTGGACAGCTTCGCTCCTCGCTTCCGAGGCTGCATCACGATGCGAGAGAACACCGTACGAACGGCCTTCCTCATCCCTTCGTGATGCTCGGGGTTCTCGTAGTCGTAGGCGTAGAACAGGTATTCGGTGTCGCCGACGATGGAGCTACCAGCGGCCTTCTCCTGGAGAGCCGACAAGGCTTCGTCGATGTCCGCTCTCCTGCGCTTGCCCGCTTCGGCGCCAGCCTTCAGCGCCGCCATGTCGATAAGGCCAGCGGCGAACGCCTCTGTCAGCTCAGCCTGTCGGCTGGCCAGAAGCTCACGCTCAGCCAGAAGCTCACGCTCTCGCTCCCTGTCCTCGGGCTTCGGTTCGTGCTCCCTAACCCACTGCTCCGCGTACTCGGTGACTTTCAGCCAGACGAGGGAGTCCAGTTGGTCAGCGTCGGCGCTGGTACCGGCGCACTGCTCACGGCACCTGTAGCGCCGTTGACGTGAACCGTCCTTCAGCTTCGGCCCCCATCCCTGGCACAGGTGGGAGACCTTCCCCTTGGCGGCGCACACGCCGCACTCCACGATGCCGGAAAGGAAGGACTTCGGAGACCTTCCAGACCGCATAAGGCTTCGCTCAGCGTTGCCCTCAAGGATCGCCACGACGGCGCGGTACTGAGCCTCAGAGACGATCGGCTCCCATGCCGCCTTACTGCCGGTCTCCTCACCCCGGTACGTGTGAATCGCGGCGTTGCGAGGATTGGCCAGGAGGAAGCGAACGGTCGACGCGCGCCAGTCGTTGCCCGCACTGGTCTTGACCCCCTGACGGTTCCAACGCCTAGCGAGCTCAGCCAGCGTTCCCCCTTCGAGGATGTGCGCGTAGCCGTCCCGGATCGCCTCGGCTTCCTCGGGGACGTGCTCCCACTCCCACGTAAAGCCGAAGGGGCGCTTCGAGGTGAACGGCCTTCCGGCCTCCACGCGGCGCAAGTGTCCGAGCTTCTGGCGTTCCGTCTTCAGCTCGATCTCTTGCCGCGCCATAGCGCCAGCGATGCGCGCGAAGGCACGCCCCGTGGGCGTGCTCAAGTCGATGTCGCCAGCGAGCACCGTAGCCAGCAAGACACCCTTGTTCTCGACGAGATCGCAGAGGTCTTCCAGCTCGCGCGGTCGGCGGTACATGCGGTCAACGTGTCGAGACACGATGACGTCCGCTTCGCCGGACTCCACCAGGGAGACGGCGCGCTTCCATCCCTCACGCTCGCCAGTGGATGCCGACGTGTCCCGCTCTACGATGACGTCAACGACGTCCCAGCCTCGGCGCTCGCAGTGCTCTAGGCACAGGTCCCGCTGTTGGGCCAGGTTCTCGTCTTTGGTCATGGACGGCGAAGGGGAGAGCCGCGCGTAGATGACGGCGCGACGAGCGGTCTCAAGCGTGACAGTCATGGTTCCTCGTTCGTGAGGGCTTCGGCTTGCGAGGTCTAGGGCAGGCACTCGGCGCAGGAAGCCGAGAAGTCGTCGACTCGTTGGCGCCGATACCGGCGCCCTTAGGGGAGCGGCTGAAGGGTCCGCACTGAACGCGGACCCCTGAGCCAGTCAGAGAGAGCGCTGTCTCTTCATCGCTTCGGAGCGGGTCAACAGCTCTGCGTGAAAGGGGTTGACGCACTCGGCGTGCTCGCTCTCGCATGTGCGGACAACCAGCCGACGAGTATCGGGAGCCTTCCGGAAGACCTGCCACAGCAGGCGGCGAACGTTGCGCTTCTTGCTTGCCATCCTGGTGACAGCGCGTCCGTCGCTCTCATGCGCTCCCGTCCATGACCAGCATTCGTCCCTGTGCTCCTTCAGGTCAGCGAAGCTCTCGGATCGCCTGCCCGAGTCGGCGAGGTAGGTCCTCCTGGACAGGGACCCTTGCCAGTCCCAGGCGTACTTAGCCCACCCCTCCTTACGAGGGAGCTGAAGGAACTCGGCGACGTAGAGTTGTCTCCGGTCGCTGTTGAGTTCCCGCTCAATCTCTTGCTCAACTTCCCCCCTGGTCCATTCGCCTTTGCGTAGGTCGAACTCGGGCGGGGTTGCTCGCTTGCCCGGTATCTCGCACTCCTCCCAACGCCCGAGGCAGTGCGTCCCGTCCGGGTGATAGATCTTCATGTGTGGTCCTCCTTCATGATGAGTGATGGGTGGTAGAAGGGGCGCGGCGTGAACCGCGCCCCGTGATGACGCAGACGGCTAGAGGCTGAGCACCCCAGCCGAGCGACGCAGAGCCCGAATGGAAGCGTTGATCTCCTCCAAGGGCGGTTCATCCATGACGGGGTCGATCACGTAGAGGCTGAACACCGTTCGGCCGTCAGCGGTAACGCCTTCCACCATCGGAGCGCCGTCGTCGCCTTCGAGTGCGTCAACGCCATGGCGGAGGAGTCGGCGGAGAGCGTCGCCGAGCAAGGAGTCGTGGAGGGAAGCGCCACCCTCAGACAGGCGCATGTCCTCGGACGCCGGGGGAGAGACGAGAACGCCAGTACCGGTGATCACATCGACGATGGCCCTGTAAGGGTGGACGTCGATCTCCTCAGTGGTCCCCGTGGTGGGGACCCCAGCCTCAGCGACAACGATGCTCTCGTCGGCGCTCTCAGTGACCGGCGAAGCCGGGGCTTCCTCGTCGGCGCCGTCAGCCTCGTCGGCGCTCTCGTCGGCGCGAACCACACGAACGATGTCGTCGGAGTAGCGGACGAAGCCCCGCCCGTCTTCCACGGTGACCACGGTCTTAGCGCCGTTGTCCTCGCTGTGGACCTTCGCGACGGGAAGCAGGTGCTTCCCAGCAACCACCATGTCGCCCGACTTGACGTCAGCCGCTGCGCTGTCCTCAGCGAGCGCGAGGCTGGACAGGTGACCCTCAAGGTCACCGACGTTGTCGGCGGCCTCCTGAGCGAGGCTCACAGCCTCCTTCAGCGTCCTCGTCTGGAAGCTCCCATTCCGGTAGGCAAGCTCCATGTGCCAGCCGTTGCGGTGCTTCCGCACGTTGCCCGCGTACGTCCCCGCTTCCGTGCGAAGCGTGTAGTTCCCGGCTTCGACCTTCACTGCCTTGACGTTCATCGCGTGCCTGCCTCTCTGTCGCTAACCAACCAATGCCTTAGACGGTAGCGACAGACCAACTGTGTGGTGGTGGCGGCCAAGCGCGGCGGTGAGGTCTCCTACGCGGCGTGCATGGTGCTGGCCACCCAGCGCGCCGACGTCAACGGGACGGTCCGCCGCCACCTGGGCGCCCGCAAGACCTCGTTCGCTCCCATGGACGAGGCCACCGGGCTGACCGGCATGGAGTACGGCGGCATCACGCCGCTCGGCCTGCCGGAGGGATGGCCGGTCCTGGTGGACGAGGCGGTCGACGCCGAGGCCGAGGTGGTGGTGGGCAGCGGGGTCCGCCGCTCCAAGCTCCTGGTGCCCGGCAAGCTGCTCGCCGACCTTCCGGACGCCGCGGTCCTGGCGCTCACCAGGTAGGACCGGCACCGCGTGTCGACACGTCGACCTGCGGACTCGTCGCCATGTCAACGCAAATGTCGACAAGGCGACGAGTCGTTTCGGCGCACGCGGTCCCGGTTCGCGGTCGGCCCCCTCCGCGGGCCGGAGCCGGGGAGGCCCCGTGCGTCTACGGGGTGTCCCCGACCCCGGCGACCCAGGCGGCATCGACCAGGGCGGTGTACTCGTTCACGCGCGGCAGGTTCTCGTCGGGCACCGTGTCCGACTCCACGGTGACCGTCTCGTGGTAGAGGGGCATGCCCGTGTCGGAGTCGAACATGATCCGCCGTTCAAGGACGGTTCCCGCCACGCCCTCCTCCTCGACCAGGAACAGTTCTCCCTCGCGGCCCTCGCGGTCCCGGGCCGTGCCCGCGTACAGCACGTCCTCCTGCGCGGCGAGGGCTCGCAGGGCCGCGGCCTGGACGCCCGGCGATACGGGAGCCTCCTCGTAGAGGCGCTGGAGGGCGTGGAAGAGCAGCGCCCCGTCGGAGAGGCCCTCGGGCGAGTGGGCCTGGCCCCGCACCGTCGCGGAACCGACGGCCCCGTGGTCGGCTCCCTCCATGAGCTGGTCCGCCAGTACCTCGGGGTCGCTCGACAGGTCCTCGTGTTCCCAGGTGAAGGACATGCCGCCGCCCTCGCCCTCGTCCCACTCGAACTCGGCTGATCCCCTCTCGAACAGCCCCAGGAACGGGGTGCGGTCGCCGTGCACCCGTTCGGGCTCACCCGGGGTGGAGACGACGCGCCCGGAGTCGCGGGGTGTGCGCCACACCTCCTCCCTCGTCGGAAGGATCCCCCACCCCTCCCGCTCGCCGGTGTCGACGCCGACGGAGTGGGCGAGGATCCACTCGGCGGTGTGCACGTAGGCGACGTCCCCCTCCCGCGGCGGCGGGGGCTGCTCTCCGGCGGTCTCGGCAAGGTCGAGGAGGTGCTCACGGCCCTCCGACGGGTCGGCCGTCGAAGCCTCCAGGGGGGCGGGGGGCGGGCCCGCGTACGCGGGCCGGACGGCGTTCCACCCGAAGGGTCCGAGCACGGCCAGGGCGGTGAGCACGGCGGCGGCGCCCAGCAGCAGGCGTCCCCCCGGGCGCCGGGGCGCCAGGCCCCGGATCCGGCGGGTGCCGCCTCCCGCGGCGATCACCTCGATCCGTGCGAGCTCCCTCCCGGCGGGATCGGCGCGGACGTCCGCCGCGGGGTCGTGGTCGGAGAGCAGCGCGCGCACGGCGTCGGTGTCGTCGCGGCTGGTGCGGATGCGGTTCACTTCTCCTCCAGGGGGACCAGGGTCGGGGTGGTTTCCTCGGCGGCCGCCGTCGGCCGTGCTCGGGCGGGGGGACCGGCCTCCTCCTCCGGAGCCGGGGAGCCCAGGAGGCGCTCGATCCGTCGACGGGCCCGGTGCAGGCGCACGCGCGCGGTGGCCGCCGTGCAACCCAGCACCCGTGCCGCCTCTGCCAGCTCCAGCCCCTCCCAGGCCAGGAGCATCACCAGTTCGCGATCGGCGGCGCTGAGCCGGTCCAGGGCGCGGATCGCGGTGTCGCGCTCCTCGACCTGGCGGGTGGTGTCGGTCCCCTCCGGCACCGCCGGGACGCCCTCGGGGCTCAGCACCTCGCCGCGTTTGCCGTCGCGGCGCCTCCGGGCGCGGATGACGTTGCGCGCCACCCCGTACAGCCAGGGGAGCGGCTGGGCCTTNCCAGGCCACGCCGAAGGTCTCGGCCGCGACGTCGTCCGCGGCGTCCACGCCCAGGCGGCGCACGGCGTAGCGGCGGACGTCGTCGTAGTGCCGTTCGAAGAACCGGGTGAACTCGCCTCTCGCCGGTTCACCCGCTCCGGTGTCCGTGTCACTGCTCATCGACTTCCCTTCTGCGGTCTCACCCTCCTTCTGTCCGGCGGCGCCCGGATGTTACGGCGCCGGTCGCACTCCCTCGCGGACGTGGAGCCGGTGCGGCGGTACGGGCTCGGCCGCAGACGATCACAGGAACAATGAAATCCCAGGTGGGAGCCGGTGTGACCGCCGAGGGCTATTTACTGAACGATCGGTCTGTAATACTGTTCGGGCAAGAGAGCACAGCCCGAGGAGAGGACCGTCAGGTGCCCGAGACACTGCAGAGCTACGCGCGGGGATCGTGGTTCACCCCCGAGGACGAGGGCGCGCCCCTGGCCGACGCGAACACCGGTGAGACCGTCGCCCGGATCTCGGCCAACGGTCCCGACGTCGCGGGAATGGTGGAGTACGCGCGCCGAGTCGGCGGCCCCGCCCTGCGCGGGCTCACCTTCCACCAGCGCGCGAACATCCTCAAGGAGGTCGCCAAACACCTGATGGGGTACAAGGAGGAGTTCTACGCCCTCTCCCATCGGACCGGTGCGAACAAGCGGGACACCGCCGTGGACGTGGACGGCGGCTTCGGTACGCTCTTCAGCTTCTCCAGCAAGGGGCGCCGCGAGCTGCCCAACTCCACCGTCATCCCGGACGGTCCCCTGGAGCCGCTCGGCAAGCAGGGCACCTTCGTGGGCCAGCACGTGTACACCTCGCGTCCGGGCGTGGCCGTGCAGATCAACGCCTTCAACTTCCCCGTCTGGGGCATGCTGGAGAAGCTCGCCCCCGCCTTCCTCGCGGGGATGCCGAGCATCGTCAAGCCCGCCGGGCAGACCTCCTACCTCACCGTCGCGGTCGTGCGCCGGATGGTCGAGTCGGGCCTGCTGCCGGAGGGCTCCCTCCAACTCCTGGTCGGCAGCCACAGGGGTCTGCTCGACAACCTGGGTCCGCAGGACATCGTGGGCTTCACCGGGTCCGCCGCCACCGGCGCCATCCTGCGCAACCACCCGAACGTGGTCAGCGGCGGCGTGCAGCTCAACGTGGAGGCCGACTCCCTCAACTGCTCGATCCTCGGCCCGGACGTGACCGAGGATGACCCGGAGTTCGACCTGTACGTCAAGCAGGTCGTCACCGAGATGACCGTCAAGGCCGGTCAGAAGTGCACGGCCATCCGCCGCGTCATCGTGCCCGAGTCGATGGCCGACGCGGTCGTCGGGGCCCTGACCGACCGCCTGTCCAAGGTGACCGTGGGCGCGGCCGACAACCCGGACGCGCGGATGGGCGCCCTGGTCTCGCTCGACCAGCGCGACGAGGTCCGCAAGGCGGTCAAGGCCCTGCGCGCCACCAGCGAGATCGTCCACGGCGACCCCGAGCGGGTGGAGGTCGTCGGCGGTGACGACGAGTCCGGCGCGTTCATGTCGCCGATCCTGCTGCGCGCCGAACCCGGCGCCAGCGAGCCGCACGAGGTGGAGGCCTTCGGTCCGGTCAGCACCGTGATCACCTACGACGGTGTCGCCGAGGCCGTCGAGCTGGCCGCGCGCGGCAGCGGCAGCCTGGTGGGCTCTCTCGTCACCAACGACCGGGACGTGGCGCGCGAGGTCGTTCTGGGGCTGGCTCCCTGGCACGGGCGCATCCTGGTGCTGAACCGCGAGGACGCCAAGGAGTCCACCGGCCACGGCTCCCCGCTGCCCGTCCTGGTGCACGGCGGTCCCGGCCGCGCGGGCGGCGGCGAGGAGATGGGCGGCGTGCGCGGCGTCAAGCACCACATGCAGCGCACCGCCGTGCAGGCCTCGCCGGACATGGTCACCGCGATCACCGGTCACTGGACCACCGGTTCCGAGCGGACCGTGGGCGACGTGCACCCGTTCCGCAAGGACCTGTCGCAGCTGCGGATCGGCGACACGATCCGGTCGGAGGAGCGCACGGTCACCCGGGCCGACATCGACCACTTCGCCGAGTTCACCGGCGACACGTTCTACGCGCACACCGACGAGGAGGCCGCCGCCGCCAACCCGCTGTTCGGCGGGATCGTGGCGCACGGCTACCTGGTGGTGTCGCTGGCGGCGGGCCTGTTCGTGGACCCGGCCCCGGGTCCGGTGCTCGCCAACTTCGGCGTGGACAACCTGCGCTTCCTCACCCCGGTGAAGGAGGACGCCACGATCCGGGTGACGCTGACCGCCAAGCAGATCACCCCGCGCACGAACGCCGACTACGGCGAGGTGCGCTGGGACGCCCTGGTCACGGACCAGGACGGCGAGGCCGTGGCCACGTACGACGTGCTGACCCTGGTGGCCAAGGGCGACGAGTAGGCACGCCGTCATGTAGGTGAAGGGACACGTCGACGAGTGGATTCGTCCACGAGTCGACATGCGGTGCCCCCGGCCGTGGTGTGGCCGGGGGCACCGCCGTGTCCGCGCGTCCCGGGCGGACCGGGTCTCAGGAGGGCTCGGACGTGAGGGCCCTCCGGCGGCCGGGGAAACCGTGCCCGCGCGCGGCTCCCGGTCCGCCACGGGATGACCCGTGTCAGCGCGCGGCGGGCCTCACCAGGCAGAACTCGTTGCCCTCGGGATCGAGCAGCACCTGGAAGGTCCCCTGCTCGTCGGTGACCGGTTCACCCCTCCGGCTGGCGCCCCTGGCGACGACCGCGTCGGCGGCCGCGTCGATGTCGTCCACCCGCAGGTCGGGGTGGACGCGGTTGCGCTCGGTCCTCGGTGCGGGGTCGGGCTGGAAGGACAGCCGGGGCCGCCCCTCGCCGACCTCGACGTGCGCCCATCCGTCGTTCCTCAGTACCGGCTCA
Organism: Nocardiopsis halotolerans DSM 44410; assembly: GCF_000341065.1. Classification (GTDB taxonomy): domain Bacteria; phylum Actinomycetota; class Actinomycetes; order Streptosporangiales; family Streptosporangiaceae; genus Nocardiopsis; species Nocardiopsis halotolerans. Next base: position 31,099 of record NZ_ANAX01000099.1, read on the forward strand.
CCGCCCAGCACGAAGGCCCAGAAACGGGCGAGGGCGTGCGGTTCGGCGGCGTTGACGCCCCACTGGTCCACGGTTCCCACGGTCATGGCGCACGAGCCCAGCGACACGGAGAAGCGCCCCGGGGTGCCGACTCCCCGGGGCGCTCGTTTCGAAAGGGCCTCGGCCTACATGCGGGCGATGGCCGCGGCCGGGTTCTCCATGGCGTCGGCGACCACGCGCATGAAGCCCGCGGCGGCGCCGCCGTCGCACACGCGGTGGTCGAAGGCGAAGGACAGCTGCGTGATCTTGCGGGCGGTCAGCTCACCGTCCACGATCCACGGGCGGTCCATGATCCGGCCGAGTCCGAGGATCGCCACCTGCGGGTGGTTGATGATGGCGGCGCTACCGTCCACACGCAGCGAACCGTAGTTGTTGAGGGTGAAGGTACCGCCGGTCATCTCGGCCGGGGAGGCCTTCCCCTCACGCGCGGCGGCGGTGAGCCTTCTGATCTCGGCGTCGAGTTCGAGCGTGGTCAGCCGGTGCGCGCCCAGGACGGCCGGTGCGACCAGGCCCCGCTCGCTCTGCACCGCCAGCCCCAGGTTCACGCCGTCGTACTGGACCAGCTCGTCGCCGTCCACCCTCCCGTTGAGCTCGGGGTACGCGTGCAGACCGGCGAGCACGAACCGCGCCACGTAGGACAGCAGGCCGGGGCCGGACGGGTCGGACTGGCGCAGGCGGACCAGCTCGGTCGCGTCCACGTCCACCCAGACGGTCGCCTCGGGGATCTCGCTCCGACTGCGGGACAGCGACGCGGCCACGCTCTTGCGGAAGCCGCTCATGGCCACGCGCCGGGACTCGGACAGGCCCGTACGCGCGTCCACCGCACCGGGCTCCGAAGCGGACTCCACGGCGGGCTCCGCCGGAGCCTGCGCGGCCTCGATTGCGGCGCGCACGTCGCGCCGCGTGATGAGTCCGCCCGGACCGCTTCCGGCGACCTCGGAGATCCGCAGCCCAGCCTCGCGGGCCATCTGGCGGACCAGCGGCGAGGTGACCAGTGGCGGACGTGTGGACGCGGGGGAGGGAGCGGCGGGCTGCTCCCCTCGCGCGGGCGGGCGGTTGCGCGGACGGCGCCGNNCGGCGTGCCGTAGCCGATCAGCACGTTGCCCGAACCCGAACCGGCGCGCTCCTCCTCGCGGTACCGCTCGCCGTCCGCCGACACCGGCGCGGCGGAGGGCTCGGACGCGGGTGCGGCGGGCTCGGCCCCGGAGCCGTCGGCCACGCTGATCAGCGGCTTACCGACCTCCAGGACCTGCCCCTCCTCCCCGTGCAGCACGCTGACCGTGCCCCCGAAGGGGGAGGGGACCTCCACGATCGACTTGGCGGTCTCCACCTCCGCGACCGGCTGGTCCACGGCCACGGTGTCGCCGACGGCGACGAGCCAGCGCACCACCTCGGCCTCGGTGAGCCCCTCTCCCAGGTCGGGGAGGTCAAAGGTCTGCGTCGTCACTGGTCCTCCCACTGAAGGTCGTCGACGGCGTCCAGGATCCGGTCCACGCTCGGCAGCTGGAAGCGCTCCAGTTTCGGCGGCGGGAACGGGATGTCGAAGCCGGTCACACGGCGCACCGGTGCGGCCAGGGAGTGGAAGCAGCGCTCGGTCACGCGCGCGACGATCTCCGAGGCGACGCTGGCGTACCCGTTGGCCTCGGCCACCACGACGGCGCGGCCGGTGGAACGGACCGCCTCGCACACGGTGGCGTCGTCGAACGGGACGAGGGAGCGCGCGTCCACCACCTGGAGGCTGCGGCCCTCCTGCGCGGCGGCCTCGGCGGCCTCCAGCGCGGTGGACACCGACGGCCCGTAGGCGATGAGCGTGGCGTCGGTGCCGGGGCGGCGCACCACGGCCGTGCCGATGGGCGGTTCGGGGGCCGACATGTCGACCTCGTCCTTGCCCCAGTACAGCTTCTTCGGCTCCATGAAGACGACCGGGTCGTCGGAGGCGATCGCCTCACGCAGGAGGAAGTAGGCGTCCGCGGGCGTGGAGGGGGTGACCACGGTCAGGCCGGGCGTGTGCGCGTAGTAGGCCTCGGAGGAGTCGCAGTGGTGCTCGACGCCGCCGATGCCGCCCGCGTAGGGGACGCGGATGACCATGGGCAGGCCGACCCGGCCCCGGGTGCGGTTGCGCGTCTTGGCCACGTGGCTGGCGATCTGCTCGAAGGCCGGGTAGGCGAACGCGTCGAACTGCATCTCCACCACGGGGCGCATGCCGTTCATCGCCATGCCGACCGCCATGCCCACGATGCCGGACTCGGCGAGCGGGGTGTCGAAGCAGCGGTCCTCGCCGAACTCGGCGGTGAGGCCGTCGGTGATGCGGAAGACGCCGCCGAGGGGGCCGACGTCCTCGCCGAAGACGTACACCGTCCCGTCCTCGGCCATGGCGTCGCGCAGGGCCTGGTTGAGGGCCTGCGCCATGGAGAGCTTGGTGGGGTCGGTCGCCATGTCAGTTGCCCTCTCTGCTCAGTTCGTCGGCCAGGAAGGCGGCCTGCTCGTCCAGCTGCGGCGTGGGGGTGGCGAACACGTGCGCGAACAGCTCGGCGGGCTCGGGGTCGGCGTCCTTCGAGACGCCTTCGCGCATGGCGGCGGCCACGGCCTCGGCCCGCTCGGTGATCTCGGCCGCCCGGGCCTTGGTGAGCAGGCGCTTCTTCCTGAGGTAGGTCTCCATGCGCAGCAGCGGGTCCCGCTCCTTCCAGGGGTCGACCTCCTCCTGGCTGCGGTACCGGGTCGCGTCGTCGGCGTTGGTGTGCGCCTGCATCCGGTAGGTGTGCGCCTCCACCAGCTGGGGTCCCTCACCGGCGCGAGCGGCGGCCACGGCGCGGTCCAGCACGGCGAGCACCGCGGGGGTGTCGTTGCCGTCCACCCGCTCCGCGTTCACCCCGTAGCCGACGCCCTTGTGTGCCAGCGAGGGGGCGGCGCTCTGCCTGGCCAGGGGGACGGAGATGGCGTACTCGTTGTTCTGGACGAAGAAGACCACCGGCGCGCGGAACACGGCGGCGAAGTTCAGCGCCTCGTGGAAGTCGCCCTCGCTGGTGGCGCCGTCACCGCAGAGCGCCATGACCACCGTGTCCTCGCCCCGCAGACGGGCGGCGTGAGCGACGCCCACCGCGTGCAGGAGCTGGGTCGCCAGCGGCGTCGCCTGGGGGGCCACCTTGTGGGCGTTGGGGTCGTAGCCCGAGTGCCAGTCGCCCTTGAGCAGGGTGAGCACCTCCACCGGGTCCACCCCGCGCGCGACCACGGCGGCGGTGTCGCGGTAGGTCGGGAACAGCCAGTCGCCCTCCGCCAGGGCCAGGGCCGCGCCGGTCTGGCAGGCCTCCTGCCCGTGTGAGGAGGGGTACACGGCCAGGCGGCCCTGACGCACGAGGGCGCTGGCCTGGTCGTTGACGCGGCGGCCGACCACCAGGGAGGTGTACGCGGCGAGCAGCCGGTCCCGGTCCGGGAACGGCAGGGGGGGCCCG
>NZ_ANAX01000100.1 GCF_000341065.1 Nocardiopsis halotolerans DSM 44410
AAGGCCCCGGTCATCAGCCATGGCTTCCAACCTCCTGTGTCAGGAAAATCTGTTCAGACACATGGTGCGGTTTGTTGCCATATGTTCGCTACACCGGCGGAAAATCCAAGAAAACGTCGAGTCTTGTCGGCGATTTCGCGGCCATTCGTCTAGTCGTGTGACCAGGAACACCCTCCCGCGTGGACAAGTGGCCGGGCTCACTCCGAGCGGGCTCGGAGGAGGACGCGGGCCGGGGCGGCGAGGGGGAGACGGGCGGCGCGCACGCCCGACAGCGCGAGGAGGGTCCCGGCCAGGACGTGGTCGACGGCCGGTCCCTTCATGACGCGGCTGGGCCGGTTCGGTTCGTGGGCCACGTCGACCGCCGGAACCCGGGGCTCAGCCCTCGGCCTCCCGTGCCGGGGGAACCGCGACGGACTCCCCGTCCTCGCCCCGCGCCGCCTCCCGCTCGGCCAGCCGACGGCGCTGCGGCACCACCGTGTACCGGGGATCGGCGACGGACTGCTTGCCCGCGTGGAAGACCCCCAGGCGTGTGCAGGCCGAACCGGCGAGCAGGGCGGCCCCGCTCAGCGCGGACACCACACGGCTGCGGCGGCCGAGCACCGCACCGGCCGCCCCGGCCAGGGTGAGCGCCTTGGCCGTGCGGACGAGCACCCCCGCCGTGCCCTTCCCGTACGGTTCCCCGGACATACCCATCCGGTGCTCCATGGCGGTGGAGACCGCCACCTCGGCCAGGGCACCGCCCACGGCGGCACGGCGCGCGGGGCCGCTCTGCGCCAGCGGGGCGGTGAGCAGGCCCGTACCCCCGGCCGCCGATGCGGCGGAGGAGGCGAACACGAACGGCATGTACCGGTAGCCGTCGTGCCAGGAGGGCACCGCGGTGTCGCAGACGAGCGGCGCCGTGTACGTGGCCACCAGCGGCCCCACAGCACCGGCGCCGAGGGTGGCCGCGCGGCCGATCCGGGGGAACCACCCGGTGGCGGAGGTCACGGCGGCGACCCCGGCGAGGGGACCGTAGGTCAGCAGGATCCACGAACCGACGCTCATCGGCGAGGTCGGTTTGATCACCCGCAGCATGTTCAGGAAGCGTTCGGGGCGTCCCAGGTCGTGGATGAGCGCGGCCGTCGAACCGGAGATCGCGCCCAGGGCGGTGTACTTGAGGGGCCGGGCCAGGTCCGGACGTCCGGTCAGCTCGGCACCGGCGGCGAGGACCGACGAGGCCCCCGCGAGTCCGCCCAGGAACAGGTACCCGCCGATGTCGGGCGCCTTCCACACGATCTGGTTGAGCACGGGCTTGCCGTAGTAGGAGCGGAACTCGGCGTCCGGCACCCGCGTGGGCTCACCGCGACCGTTCCCCCTCCTCCGCTGGGTCCCGTCACCGCGCTGGCGACGCTGCTCCTCCCCGACGACGTCCGCGGCACCCGTGATCGCCTCACGTCCGGGACGCTGTCCGCGCATGCCCTCCTTGGTCACGTCCGACGTACTCATCAGCGCCTCCCCGCGAACGCCGCGACCGCTCCGACCAGCAACGCGGTGGCCGCCACACCCGCGTGTGCCCACATCGACGCGAGGTCCCGCGTGGTCACCACCGGGTCCGGCGGCAACCCGTAGACCTCGGGTTCGTCCAGCAGCAGGAAGAACGCGCCCGCGCCGTCCACCCCGTTCCCCGGGTCCTCGCCGTACAGGCGGGCGGAGGACACACCGGCCTCCCGGAGGTCGGCCACGCGCCTCTCCGCGCGCTCGCGCAGCTCGTCGAGGTCGCCGAACTGGATCGAGTCGGTCGGGCAGGCCTTGGCGCAGGCGGGTTCCAGGCCGTCACCGATCCGGTCGTAGCACAGGGTGCACTTCCAGACCCGGCCGTCGTCCTCGCGCTTGTCGATGACCCCGTAGGGGCAGGCGGGGACGCAGTACCCGCAACCGTTGCAGATGTCCTCCTGCACCACCACCGTGCCGAACTCCGTGCGGAACAGGGCTCCGGTCGGGCACACGTCCAGGCAGGCCGCGCTGGTGCAGTGCTTGCACACGTCCGAGGACATCAGCCAGCGGAACTCACCGCGCCCGTCGGCTCCGGTCCCGGCGCCGGGCAGCTCGAAGGACGGCATGCCCAGGTCGACGGTCCCGGCCCCCGGGCGGCCCACACCCGGGTCCTGGAAGCCGAGGGGCTCGCGCTGCTCGACGAAGGCCACGTGGCGCCAGGTGTCGGCGCCCAGCCCGCCGCTGTTGTCGAACGACATGGACGTGAAGTCCAGACCGTCCTCGGGGATCGCGTTCCACTCCTTGCAGGCCACCTCGCAGGCCTTGCAGCCGATGCACACGCTCGTGTCGGTGAAGAATCCGACCCGCGCGGGGCCGCCGTCCCCCACGGGGGTTCCGCTCCCGTTCCCGCTGCTCTCCGCGGACACCCTCACACCTCCAGTCCGGTCTGTTCCGTGATCCCGGCCCGCTCCCGGTACTCGCGCACCAGGCGGAGGCGTTCCGGCCCCCGGGGTCGGCGACCCGGACGGATGTCCGCCGTGAGCGCCTTGACCTCCTGGATGTGCACGTTGGGGTCGAGCACGATGGACATCAGCTCGTTGGCCGCGTCGCCCGTCGAGTACCCGTTGGGCCCCCAGTGGTAGGGCATCCCGATCTGGTGGACCACCCGCCCCTGCACCCGCAGCGGGGCCATGCGGTCCGTGACCAGGACCCGCGCCTCGATGGCGTTGCGCGCGGTGACGATGGTGGCCCAGCCGCCGTGCTCCAACCCCCGCTCCTCCGCCAGCTCGGGCCCGACCTCGCAGAAGAACTCGGGCTGCAACTCCGCGAGGTAGGGGGTCCACCGGCTCATCCCGCCCGCGGTGAAGTGCTCGGTGAGCCGGTAGGTGGTCACCACGTACGGGTAGACGTCCGCGCCCGGCGAGCCGGGATCGGGGTGGTACGGGTTGTACTCGTGCGGGTAGGTCAGCCGCGTCGGGTTGCGCTGGTGCCCGTACAACGGGTTCGCGAACGGCGTGTCCTGCGGCTCGTAGTGGGTGGGCATCGGGCCGTCGTTGAGCCCCGCGGGCGCGTACAGCCAGCCCCTCCCGTCGGCCTGCATGATGAACGCGTCCGTCCCCGTCAGGGCCGCCACCCCCTCGACGCCCTCGTCGGGGCGGTAGTCGGGCGCCTTGCCCCTCTCGAAGTCGGGCGTGTCGTGCCCCGTCCAGGCCCCCTTCTCCGCGTCCCACCAGACCAGGCTCTTACGCGGGCTCCACGGCTCCCCGTTCTCGTCCGCCGAGGCGCGGTTGTACAGGACGCGCCGGTTGTCCGGCCACGCCCAGGCCCACTCGGCGGCGATCCAGTCCTGTTCCGTGTGGGGCTTCCTGCGCGCCGCCTGGTTCACCCCGTCCCGGAAGACGCCGCAGTAGATCCAGCAGCCGCACGAGGTCGAACCGTCGTCGCGCAGTTCGGTGTAGGCGCTGAGCGGTCGGCCCTCGGCGTCGTGGCCGTTGATCTCCCGCAGGACCGCCGCCGCGTCGGGCTCGTCCCCCTCCTCCAACGGGTAGTCCCAGGTGAGGTCGAGGACCGGGCGGTCCTTGGGGTCGTCGGAGTCGGCGAGCACCTCGCGGATGATCCGGCCGAGGTGGTACATGAACCAGAGGTCGCTGCGGCGGTCGCCGCTCGGGGTGACCGCGCGGTCGTGCCACTGGAGCAGCCGGTTGGTGTTGGTGAAGGTCCCCGACTTCTCGGTGTGCGCGGCGGCCGGGAAGAAGAACACCTCGGTACCGATCTCCTCGGTCCGCTTCTCCCCCGACTCGATCTCCGGCCCGTCCTTCCACCAGGTGGCGCTCTCGATCAGCGAGAAGTCGCGCACGACGAGCCAGTCCAGCTCGGCCATGCCCATGCGCTGGGCCCGGCTGTTGGCCGACCCCACGGCGGGGTTCTCGCCCATGAGGAAGTAGCCCTTGCACTCCCCGGCGATCTGGGCCATCACGGTGTCGTAGTGGCTGTGGGAGCCCGTGAGCCGGGGGATGTGGTCGAAGCAGTAGCCGTTCTCCGCGGTCGCGTGCTCGCCCCACCACGCCTTGAGCAGGCTGACCATGTAGGACTCCATCTCCGCCCAGAACCCCTTGCGCGGGTGTCCCACGGCGAGGACGTAGGTCTCCAGGTCCTGTTCCTCGTGGGCGTGCGGCATCGGCAGGTAGCCCGGCAGGAGGTCGAACAGGGTCGGCACGTCGCTGGAGCCCTGGATGCTGGCGTGTCCGCGCAGCGCCTGGATGCCGCCGCCCGGACGGCCGATGTTGCCAAGGAGCAGCTGGAGGATGGAGGCGGCCCGGATGTACTGGGAGCCGACGCTGTGCTGGGTCCAGCCCACGGCGTAGCAGAAGGCGCTGGTGCGGTCGCGGCCCGAGTTCTCGGTGAGGTGGTCGCACACCCGCTGGAAGGTCTCCCGGGGGATGCCGCACACCTCCTCGACCATCTCGGGCGTGTAGCGCGCGTAGTGGCGCTTGAGGATCTGGAACACGCACCGGGGGTCGGTGAGCGTCGGATCCTCCCGGGGCGCGTTCCGGATCACCGCGCCGCCAGACCCCTGCTGTTCGGGGCGCCCCGACTTCCTGGTGCCGAGGTTCTGCCTCAACCGCTCCTCGTACAGCTGGTCGCGGTTGCCGGAGGCGGCGGCCACCTCCACGCCGTCATAGGCCCACGTGGAGGCGTCGTAGCTCCCGTCCTCCTCCGAGAACCCGGAGAAGAGGCCGTCCAGGTCCTCGGTGTCCCGGAAGTCCTCGCCGACGATCATCGCGGCGTTGGTGAAGGCGAGCACGTAGTCGCGGAAGTACTTCTCCTCGGTGAGGACGTGGTTGATGATCGCGCCGAGGAAGGCGATGTCGGTTCCCGCGCGGATGGGAACGTGCAGGTCGGCGAGCGCGCTGGTGCGGCTGAACCGGGGGTCGACGTGGATGACCACCGCGCCGCGCGCCTTGGCCTCCATGACCCACTGGAAGCCGACCGGATGGGCCTCGGCGAAGTTGGATCCCTCGATGACGATGCAGTCGGAGTTCTGGAGGTCTTGGAGGAACATGGTCGCCCCGCCGCGGCCGAAGCTCGTGCCCAGACCGGCGACGGTGGAGCTGTGGCACACCCGGGCCTGGTTCTCCACCTGGACGACGCCGAGCGCGGTCAGGAGCTTCTTGATGAGGTAGTTCTCCTCGTTGTCCAGAGTGGCGCCGCCCAGGCTGGCGATCCCCAGCGTGCGGGCCACCCGGCGCCCCTCGCTCTCCTCCTGCCAGGTCTCGTTCCGGGTGCGCACCACCCTGTGGGCCACCATGCGCATGGCCGTGTCGAGGTCGATCTCCTCCCACTCGGTGCCGTAGGGGCGCCGGTAGAGGACCCTCTCCTGACGCGCGGATCCCGTGGTGAGCTGGAGGCTGGCCGACCCCTTGGGGCACAGGCGCCCGCGGCTGACCGGTGAGTCCGGGTCACCCTCGATCTGGACGACCTTCTCGTCCTTGACGTAGACGTTCTGCGCGCACCCCACCGCGCAGTAGGGGCAGACCGACTTGACGACCCTGTCGGCCTCCTCCGTGCGCGCCCTCAGGTCCTCCGTCCGGTCGGACTTCGCGGCGGCCCCGAGCCCCAGACGGTCCTCCCCGGTCAGCTGCCGGTACACCGGCCACGACTCGATCCACGTGCGTACGCCCATGCTCGTCCTCCGAACCGCCCGCCGTCGACGCTCCCCGTCCTCCCCGGACCTCCCGGCTCCCGCGGAAGGCCGGGCCGGGTCTTCACCGTCCACGGGAGGGGCGCTCGCGCCGGGCAGGACACGCCGTCCGTGACGGTTCCATGGGGTTCCCGTGACGGTGGCGCGAGGCGTCCGGTGTTTCACGTGAAACACCGGACGCCGCTCCTCCCTCCCATGCGGAAGAGGGTTCCGGTATTCCCTCCGGTTGGTAAGAACTTCCTCTTCCGGGAGTCCCCGGTGAGGGCAGTGGGCAGGAGGAGGCCTGGAGACCGAACATGACGACGTGGTGGGGGGCCAGTCACATGACCGACGTATCCAGCCAGGGGTCCGGAGCCGGGGGCGACCGCGAGGTGCTCACGAACCGGCAGGGCCACCAGGTCTACGACAACCAGAACCAGCGCACGGTCGGGGAGCGGGGACCCGCCACGCTGGAGAACTACCAGTTCCTGGAGAAGATCAGCCACTTCGACCGGGAGCGCATCCCGGAGCGGGTGGTGCACGCGCGCGGGGTGACCGCGTTCGGCTACTTCGAGTCCTACGGCACGTGGGGCGACGAGCCGATCAGCCGCTACACGCGCGCCAGGCTCTTCCAGGGCAAGGGGAAGCGGACCGACATCGCGCTGCGCTTCTCCACGGTCATCGGCGGCAGGGACTCCTCCGAGTGCAACCGGGACCCGCGCGGGTTCGCCATCAAGTTCTACACCGAGGACGGCAACTGGGACCTGGTCGGCAACAACCTGGCCGTCTTCTTCATCCGCGACGCCATCAAGTTCCCCGACGTGATCCACGCCCTCAAACCGGACCCGGTGACCTTCCGCCAGGAGCCGAACCGCATCTTCGACTTCATGTCGCAGACCCCCGAGTGCATGCACATGCTGGTCAACCTGTTCAGCCCGCGCGGCATCCCGGCGGACTACCGGCACCAGCAGGGCTTCGGCGTCAACACCTACAAGTGGGTCAACGACGTGGGCGAGACGGTCCTGGTCAAGTACACGTGGATGCCCAAGCAGGGCGTGCGGAGCATGACCGAGGCCGACGCCGCCAACATCCAGGCGAACGAGACCGGGCACGCGACCAAGGACCTGCGCGAGGCCATCGACCGCGGCGACCATCCCGAGTGGGAGCTGCTCGTGCAGATGATGAGCGACGAGGAGCACCTCGAACTCGACTTCGATCCCCTGGACGACACCAAGACCTGGCCGGAGCAGGACTTCCCGCCCAAGCCGGTGGGCCGGATCGTGCTCGACCGCAACGTGTCGAACGACTTCGCGGAGAACGAGCAGATCTCCTTCGGCACCGGCGTGCTCGTGGACGGGCTGGACTTCTCCGACGACAAGATGCTGGTCGGCCGCACCTTCTCCTACAGCGACACCCAGCGCTACCGGGTGGGGCCCAACTACCTGCAACTGCCGGTGAACCAGGCGAAGAACGCGAACGTGCGCACCAACCAGCGCGACGGCCTGATGACCTACGAGCAGGACACCGGGGGAGCGAACCCGCACGTCAACTACGAGCCGTCCATCACCGGCGGTCTGCGTGAGGGGCAGTACCCCACGCACGACGAGCAGGGCCCCGAGATCAGGGGGCGGCTCACGCGCAAGCGCATCGTGCGCACCAACGACTACAAGCAGGCCGGGCAGCGCTACCTCCTGATGGAGCAGTGGGAGCGCGACGACCTCGTGCACAACTTCACGACGATGCTCTCCCAGTGCGAACGCCCGATCCAGGAGCGGATGGTCTGGCACCTCCTCCTGGTCGAGGACGACCTGGGACTGCGCGTCGGCAAGAGGCTGGGCATCGGCCCGGGGGACGTGGCGCACCTGGACCCGCTCCAGAGCCAGGACCTGACCGACGAGGACCGCCAGCGCCTGGCCCATCTGGGGCAGAACGGCCCCCGCGACGTGGCGGGGCTGAAGATGACCCACTGCGTGCCCAACGAGCGGCACGTGACCGAGCGCTGAGGTGGACGGTATGGACCTGAGGGGAGCGCTCGCGGGCACCTCGTCCGCCGTCGGCAGGGGGCTGCTGGCCGGACTGGTCGGCACCGTGGCGATGACGGTCTCCAGCACCACGGAGGCGAAACTGCGCGGCAGGGGAGGCAGTTCCTCCCCCTCCGACGCCGCCGGAACGGTGCTCGGCGTGCGGCCGAGGGACTCCGCGGGCGAGCGGAGGTTCGGCACCGCCGTCCACTGGGGTTACGGAACGTCGTGGGGGGCGGTCCGGGGACTGCTCGGCGCGGCCGGGCTGCACGGACCCGCCGCGGCGGCGGCGCACCTGGCGCTGGTGTGGGGTGGTGAGCAGGTCGTCCTTCCGGCGACGGGCACGGCGCCCCCGGCCTGGAAGTGGGGTGCCGAGGAGGTCGCCGTGGACATGCTGCACCACACGGTCTACGCCTGCGCCACCAGCGCCGCCTACGAGTGGCTCGACGGGCGCTGACCCGAGGCGTGCGTGCGGCGGACACGGCACCGGGCCCCGGTCGAGGCCGGGGCCCGGTGCCGTGCTCCTGGGTGGGCGCGCTCACGTTGACGTGGGCCGGCGCCCCCCTTTCGGTCACCGCCTAGCGCTTCGACCTGCCGGAAGGCGCCAGGACGAACCCGAGTGCGATCATGCCCAGACCCAGGCCCAGGTGCAGCCAGTTGTCGGCGCTGTTGAGCGGCACGAAGTTCGCCGCGCTCTCCAGGTCGATGATCAGACCGTAGAGCCACAGCAGCAGGTAGATCACCCCGCCACCGATGAGGTAGGCCTTCGCCAGCTTCGCGGAGCGGGCCATCGCCACCCCCGCCACGCCGAAGAGCAGGTGGACGACGTTGTGCAGGATCGACACCTGGAAGAGCCCCAGCAGGAGGGCTCCGGAGTCGTGTCCGGCGAACTGCATCTCTCCGTACTGCGTGGTCACGCCGGGGATGAACCCCAGTACGCCCACCAGCAGGAAGACGATGCCGACGACGAGGGCGGCGAGGCGGACCGGCCTCCCCGGCAGTCGTGTCACGCCCTGGTTCGAGGTCCTCTCGGACATGGTTACCTCCACCGTGGTCGTGTCCGGCTCCTCCTCCCGGTGAGGGAGCGGAGGTGAATCCACTACCCCGAGTGATCCAGGACACTCATCCGCGTGCGGAGGGCGTCGAACCCCGCCACCAGGGCGTTTCCCGCGCCGGAACGGGCGTGTCCCCTCCTACTCTGGTGGTCACGGAAGGAAATCAGTTCCCCACCCTCCGAACATGGCTCTCGGCGGATTGGGCACCGCGTCCCGTGGGCAGGCGCACCGGACGTGGAGGAGGGATATGGACGTCTTCGGACCGGCGCTCGTCCTGGGCGCGCTGGCGGTCGCCCTCGTGCTGTGCGTACACGTGCTCTCCGCCGCGGTACGCCTCCGGCGCGGTCCGGTGACCGTGGAGCCGTTCCTGTCGGGCGCGGCCGTGACCGAGCACGCGGTCTCGCGGTACCACGTGCGCTGGTACGCGGTGACGCTGCTCTTCCTGGCCTTCGACATGGAGATGGTCTTCATGTACCCGTGGGTGCTCGTCGTGGCGGACAAGGGTGCGCCCGCCGTCGTCGAGATGTTCGCCTTCCTCGCCGTCCTGGTCGCGGCGGTCGTCTACGCGTGGCGGGAGGGGGCGTTCCGGTGGACCTGACGGGATGGCTGCTGCGCCGCGCCGTGCCGCGCCCCTTCGTCGTGACCACGGTCGGGGGCACCGGCGCGCGGCTGGCCGTGGAGAGGATCGTGCGCGAACGCGGTTGGCGCCGGGCTCTCTCCCCGGCCGACGCCGATCTGCTCGTGGTGTGCGGCCCCGCGAACGCCGACGCCGACGAGGCACTGGACCGGGTCTGGGCGCAGCTGCCCGGGCCGCGCGCACGCGCGCGCGTCGGCGCACCCGAACAGGCCCGTCATGCGCTGGACACGGCCCGCGCCGACCTGCTCGACGTCGCCGCGCAGCGCCGTGACGCCGACGCGCGCGACCGTTCCGCACGGGCCGCGGCCGACCCCGACGAGGACATGCCCGGCGGTCTGCCCATGGCCGGCCGGGGAGAGGACCGTGACGGACTGACACTCGACCGGCTCCACCTCTCCCTGGGCCCGGCCCTGCCCGACTGGCCCGCCGGGCTGTCCCTGCGGACGGTGATCCAGGGGGACGTGGTCCAGGAGGCGCACGTCTCCCTCGTAGGCGCGCGAGACGGCGCCGCCTCCTTCTGGGGCGCACCGGACGGCGACCGGGGCGGGCGGTCCACCGCGGCCGCCCTGGACTCGGCGCAGCGTCTGCTGTCCGTCGCCGGTTGGCCCGCCGCGGCGCTGTCCGCCCGTCGGCTGCGCGACGCCCTGCTGGAACCCGGTCCCCGGCCGGGGACCGGTGCGGAACTGCGCCGCTGGCGGCACATGGTGGGCCGCTCGCGTCTGCTGCGATGGTCCCTCCGCGGCCTGGGGAGGGTCGGTGACGGGGCTCCGGAGGAACTGCGCGGTGACGCCGCCGACCGCTGGGCCCGCTGGCTGGGCCGGATCGGGACGGCGTCGGATCCCGGCCCGCCCGGCGCCGCACCGGGAGGGCCCGACGTCGCACGGACCGCTCTGGACCTGCTTCCCGACCTGGTCGTCGGCCAGGAACTGGCGTCGGCGCGGCTCGTCGTGGCCTCCCTGGACCCCGACACCGAGGCCGTGGGCGCCTACGCCCCGGAGCCGGGCACGTGAGCGGGGTGGCACCGCCGTGGGCCGTCCTGCTCGTCCCCGCGCTGCTGATCGTCCTCGGCTACGGCGCCGCCGCGGGGACGGCCGCGCTCCGCGCGCGGGCCGCCGGGGCCGCCCCGGTGAGCGGACTGACCGCACCGGCGCGGGAGTCGGCCCGCCTGCTGGTGCAGCGGCGCCGCACGATCCCCGGCACGGACACGCTTCTGTGGCGGCTGGGCGGCGCACTGGTCCCGGTGGCCGCCGTGCTGGCCGCGCTGGTCATCCCGCTCGGGTCGACGGCGGTCAGCGACCCGTCCGTCGGCGTCGTGTGGTTCAACGCCATGGAGGTGGTCGTCTGGGCCGCGCTGTGGATGCTCGGCTGGGGGGCCAACTCGGTCTGGGGCCTGGTCGGGGGCTACCGGTTCCTCATCCAGGGGCTGTCCTACGAGCTGCCGCACATGTTCGCCCTGACCGCGGCGGCGCTGGGCGCGGGCTCGCTGCGCGTGGGGGACGTCGTCGCCGCCCAGGAGCAGGTCTGGTTCGCCGTGCTGATGCCCGCGGCCTTCGTGGTCTACCTGGTCTCGGCACTGGCCATGGCCTTCTGGGGCCCCTTCGGAACGCCCGTGGGCCGGGACCTGGCCGGCGGCGTGGCGGCCGAGCTCTCCGGCGTGGACCTTCTGGTCCTGCGCGCGGGCCGGTACGTGTTCCTCGCCGCCGTGGCGGCGATGGCGGTACCGCTCTTCCTGGGCGGAGGCGCGGGGCCGCTGCTGCCCGGCTGGGTGTGGACGCTGGTCAAGACGGCCGGGGTCCTCGCGCTCCTGGTGTGGCTGGGGCACCGGCTGCCCGCGGTGCGGATGGACCGGTTCACCGAGGTGGGCTGGGTGGTGCTCGTCCCGGTGACCCTGCTCCAGGTGCTCGCCGTCGCGGTGTACGTGCTGGTCCGTTAGGAGAGGAAGGGAGACGACGATGGTCGGGACGGTGGTGTTCGCGGTCTGCGCCGTGGGCGCGGTCGCGTCGGGTGTCGCGGTGTTCGTCGTGGACTCCATGGCCCGGGCCACCTTCGCCCTGCTGGCCTCGTTCCTCCTGACCGGGGTGGCGATCCTGCTCCTGGGGCTGTCCTACCTGGGTGTGCTGGTCATCCTCATGATGGTCATGGAGATGATGGTGATGGCCGTCTTCATGATCATGTACATGATGAACCCGGCCGGGCTGATGCCGATGACCATGGTGCACAACAGAGCCGGTTCGCTGGCCGTGTCCGGCGTGGTCTTCCTGCTGCTGGCCGCCGGGATCGTGCTCGTGCCCTGGCCGGAGCGGGAGGGCACGCCGCCCCCGGACCCCACACTGGCGCTGGGCGAGGCGATCATGGGCCGGCACATGCTGGTCATGATGCTCGTGGGTCTGGTGCTGTTCGCGACCATGGTGGCCGCCACCGTGCTCGCCACCCACCGGGGACGCTACGAGCGCTACGGCGACGACCTGCGGCGCGGACGCCCCGACGACCCGATCGGCGGGGGGCTGGACCGATGATGCTGGAGACCTACCTCCTCCTGGCCGCCGCCCTGTTCTCGGTGGGACTGTTCGGCGCGCTCAGTCAGCAGTCGGTCGTCATGGTGATGATGGGCCTGGAGTTGATGGTCAACGCGGTCATCGTCGCCGCGGCGGCCCTGTGGCTGTACACCTCGCCCGAACGCCCCGACGGGCAGGTCCTGGTCCTGGTCGCGGTCACCGCGATGGCCGTGGAGATGGCGATGGGCTTCGCCGTCACCACCGCGCTCTTCCGCGCACGCGACGTCGACATGGTCGACATGGCCGCCGACCTCGCCGACCACCGTGGCTCCGGCGGCCACGGAGGCCACGGCGGCCATGGGGACCACGGCGGCCATGGGGACCACAGTGGTCACGGAGGCCACGGGAACCCGGAACACCATGGGGGCCACGAAGACCACGGGGATCAAGGGGACCCCGAGGATCACGGAGGTCATAGGGGGCACGAGGGCTCTGGGAACCACGGACACCACGGGGACGGTGGTGAGCGGTGACGGCGGCCCTGGGAGCGCTGATCGGCCTGCCCGCCGTGGTGGGAGCGGTCCTGCTCGTGTCGGAGCGGCGCGCCGACGCGGTCGCCGCTCCCTGCGCCGTCACCGCCACGGCCCTGACCCTGGTCGCGGCCGTCGTCGCGGCGGTGACCCGCCCGGCCGCGTCCGTGCCGATGCTTCCGGGCATCCGCGCGGGGACGGCCGTGGACGGGTTGTCCGCGGTCGCGGTGATCACGGTCTCCGCCGTCTCCCTGATGGTCGTGCTCTTCGCCTCCGCCGAGATGGGGCGGGAGGAGGCGCGCGGCCGCTTCTTCGGTCTCATGCTGCTCTTCACGGCGGCCGTCCTCGTCGCCGTCACCTCCACCACCCTGGTCACACTCCTGATGGTGTGGGAGATCATGGGCGCCCTGTCCTACGCCCTCATCGGCTACTGGTGGCACGAGGCCCACCGCGTGCGCTCGGCGACACTGGCCTTCGTCACCACGCGGGGCACGGATCTGGGCCTGTACCTGGCCGCCGGAGCGGCTCTGGCCGGAGGCGCGGAAGCGCTCCAGCTCTCCGCCCTGGCCTCCCTGGAAGGCGGATGGCGGGACGCCGCCGTGGCGGGGATGATCCTCGCAGCGCTGGGCAAGTCCGCGCAACTGCCGTTCAGCTTCTGGCTCTCACACGCGATGGTCGGCCCCAGCCCGGTCTCGGCCCTGCTCCACTCGGCCACGATGGTCGCCGCGGGCGGCTACCTGATGTTGCGGGCCCGACCCGTGCTGAGCGCCACGGAGTGGGCCGGTCCGGCGCTGGCATGGCTCGGAGCGGTCACCGCGCTGCTACTGGGGGCGGTGGCCTTCCACCAGTCCGACCTCAAACAGCTCCTGGCCGCCTCGACCGCCTCTCACATGGGATTCCTCTTCCTGGCCGCGGGCGCGGGCGCCGTGGGCGGCGGCATCCTGCACTTCAGCGCCCATGCCGCGGCCAAGAGCCTGCTCTTCCTGTGCGCGGGAGCCTGGCTGGCCTCCCTGGGCACCCAGGGGCTGCGCGGGCTTCGCGGCGCGGCGAGAAGGCATCCCCTGGTCGGTGCCGCCTTCACGGTCGGCGCACTGGCCGTGGCCGGGGTGCCCCCTCTTCCGCTGTGGACGGCCAAGGACGAGGCGCTCGCCGCCGCGCTGCACCTGGGACCCGCCCTGTACGTGACGGGCCTGGCCGCGTCGGCGGTCAGCGCGGCCTACACCGCCCGAGCGCTGGCCGCCGTCTGGTCACCGTCTCCCCTCACGGGGGAGGAGGCGTCCCGAAGCGGCGTCCGACGCGCGCCCCTACCCGAGGCACTGTCGCTGGCCGCCCTGTCCTCGGCCGCGATCGGGCTTTCCGTTCTGGCACTTCCCGTCGTGGCGCGGTGGTGGCGTGCGCTGGTGGGCGCCCCGGACACGCCAGGACCCGCGGCCTGGGAGATGGCGCTGTCGGGGCTGCTGGCCGTCGCGGTGCTCGCCCTCACCTGGTGGGCGGTGGCCCGGAGCCGGGCCGGAGCGGTACCCGACCAGGTACCCGGCCACCGCTTCCTGGGCGGCTGGCTCGGCCTGGACACGGCGGCGCGCACCCTGGTCACCCGGCCCGTGACGGCGCTGGCCCGGGCGTTGGCCGCCGCCGACGACCACGTGATCGCGGGCGGGGCGCGGACCGCCGCCCGGGCGACCGCGTCCCTGTCCGGCCGCCTGTCCGCCTTCGACGACCGGGGGCTCGCCGGAGGCGTGCGCTCCGCCTCGGGCTGGGGGACACACGCGGCGGACCTGGCCCGGTTGCGGGGCGAGGGCGCGGTCGAGGGGGCGGTGCGCGCGGTCGCGTCCGGGGCGCGGTCGCTGGCCGTGTGGGCCCTGCGTCCCCAGACCGGGCTGCTGCACCAGTACTACGTCCAGGCCGTCATCGCACTCGTCGTCCTGGCCGCCGTCGTCGTCCTGATGAGGTGAGGCGTGCTCTCCGTCGTCGTGTTCCTGCCCCTGCTCGTCGGCCTGGTGCTGCTGGCCGCGCCCCGTCCCCGTGACGGGGTCGTGGCCTGGTCCTGGGTCGCCGCGGCGGCGCTGGACCTGCTGCTCGTCGTCGGCCTGTGGGCGTACTATCCGGCCGCCGCCCCGGACACCGGGCTCGGGGACTTCGCCTACGAGGAGCGGCTGCTGTGGATCCCCAGCGTCGGCGCGTCCTACCACCTGGGCGTGGACGGGTTCTCCCTGCCCCTGCTGGCGATGACGGCGGTGCTCTTCCTCGCGTGCGCGGTCGACTCCCTGCGCCAGCGGCGGCGCGCACGCGCGCACGCCGTCCTCTTCCTGTTCCTCCAGACGGTGTCGATGGGCCTGTTCAGCGCCCTGGACCTCCTGCTGTTCTTCGTCTTCTTCGACCTGTCCATCGTGGGGATGTACTTCGTCATCGCCGGGTGGGGGCACGGGCGGCCGACCCGCTCGGCGCTGCAGTTCTTCCTCTACACCTTCCTCGGGTCGCTGGCGCTGCTGTTGGGGTTCATCGGCCTGTACGTGGCCGCCGACCCCCACACCTTCGACATGGTGGAACTGACCGCGGGGACGCCCCTGGAGGGACGGGGACTCGCGGGCGGGCTGGTGCTGCTGGCCATCGGGGTCGGCCTGGCCGTCAAGACGCCCACCGTCCCCTTCCACACCTGGCTGCCCCCGGCGCACACCGACGCGCCCGCGGTCGGGTCGGCGATCCTGGCGGGGGTCCTGCTGAAGATGGGCACCTACGGGTTCGTGCGCATCGCGATGCCGATCCTGCCGGGGGCCTGGGTCGAGTACGCCATGGTCGCCGTGGTCGTGGGGGTGGTCTCGGTCCTGTACGGATCGCTCGTCGCGCTCGCCCAGACCGACGTCAAGCGCATGATCGCCTACACCTCCGTCAACCACATGGGATACGTCCTCCTGGGGCTGGGCGCGGCCGGGCTCGCGGCGGGCGAACGGCCCGAAGCGGCGTCCCTGGCGGTCACGGGAGCCGTCACGCAGATGGTCAGCCACGGGCTGCTCACGGGAGCGCTGTTCCTGCTGGCCGGCGCGCTCCACGACCGTGGCGGCACCTACGACATGGGGTCCTACGGCGGGCTGGCCGCGCGGGCCCCGCGCTTCGCCGCCCTGGCCGCCGTCGCGTTCTTCGGTTCGCTGGGCCTGCCGGGCCTGTCCGGATTCATCGCCGAGTTCCAGATCTTCGCGGGCAGCCTCGGACCGGTCCCGGTGCCCACGGCGCTGGCCCTGCTCGGCATCCTGGTCACGGCCGCCCTGTTCCTGCGCGCGCTGCAACGGCTGTTCCTGGGAGGCCCGGGTCCGTGCACGGCCCGGGTCGGTGACCTGTCCGCCCGGGAGACCGCCGCGATCGCGCCGCTCCTGGCGCTGTCCCTCCTCATCGGCCTCGCGCCGCACTTCCTCCTCGACCGGATCGAGCCCGCGGCCCGTGCCCTGGCCGCGCTGGTGGCCGGGTGAGCGGTATGGAGGAGATGAACACGATCGCCCTGCTGCCCGAGATGGTCCTCGCGCTCGCCTCGGTGGGGGCGCTCCTGCTCGGCAGCTGGACGCCCCGGCACCGGCAGGGGCGGGTCCGCCTGCTGGCGGTCGCGGCGCTGCTGGTCGCGTTGGCGGTCACGGTCGCGTTCGCCGTGGCCGGGGTGGGATCGCACGGGGGCGGCTACGCGGTGGACGCCGCCACGCACGCGGTGCGCGTCGCGGTGTTCGCGGGGGTCCTGGCGACGGTCCTGCTGGCCGCGGACACCCTCGACGCCCATCCGCGCGCGTCCGAGTTCCACGTCCTGCTGCTGCTCGGTGCCCTGGGCACGGTGGCGCTGGCGGGCGCGGACGACCTGCTGGTGCTCGCCGTGGCCTATCTCCTGGCGAGCATCCCGCTCTACGCGCTGGTCGGCTTCGCCAAGGACGGCGCGGGCACCGAGGCCGCGCTGAAGTTCTTCCTCCTGGGCGCCCTGTCGGGGATCCTGCTGCTCACCGGTACCGTGCTGCTGCTCGGGGCGGGTGGCACGACCGGTTACGCGGGGCTGGCCTCCGCCCTGCCCGGGGCGCCGGGCGCGCTGGTGGCCGTCGGTACCGTCGCGGTGCTGGCGGGGCTGCTGTTCAAGGCCGGGGGAGTGCCCCTGCACTTCTGGGTGCCCGACGTGACCGAGGGCTCCCCGGTGCCGGTGGCCGCCTTCGTCACCACCGTTCCCAAGATCGGCGCGCTGGTCGCCCTGTACCGCCTGGGCGACCAGGTCCTGGCCGGGGCCGCGCTGGACTGGGCGCTGCTGGCCGCGATCCTGTCCGCGGCGTCGATGACCCTGGGCAACCTGGGCGCCTTCTTCCAGACGGACGCGCGGCGCCTGCTGGCCTACTCCACCGTCAGCCAGGTCGGTTACCTGCTGATGGCGGTGGCCGCGGTGGACGGGGGCGCGGACCTGGCCCGGCCGGGGCTGCTGTTCTACCTGGGCGCCTACCTGGCGGCCAACCTCGGGGCCTTCGCGGTCGTGCACGCCCTGCGGGCCCGGACGCTGGAGGAGCACACGGGCCTCTTCCGCGACCACCCCTGGCTCGCGCTGAGCCTGGTCGTGTGCCTGCTCAGCCTGGTGGGCACGCCGCCCACGGCGGTGTTCGTCGGCAAGCTCACCCTCTTCACCGCCGCCCTGGAGGCGGATCTGGGCTGGCTGATGGTGCTGGCCGCCGCCAACACCCTCGCGAGCCTCTTCTACTACCTGCGCTGGATCCTGCCGCTGTTCCGCCCCTCCCGCGAAGCGCGGGAGGAGGTGGAACGGGCGCGGCCCCGAGGCCGGTGGAGCACGGGGACCGCGGTCACCGCTGCGGCGGTCTCCCTCGGGATGGGCCTCGCGGCGGGGCCGGTCCTGGCCCTGTTCTGAGCCGGGCCCGGCCGTCCTCCGCCGCCACCTCGCCGCCGCGTCCGCCGCACTTCCGGAGTCCCACGGGGACACGCCCTCGCACACCGCCCGCTGACCCGCGTCCGCCCGGCGGGGCGCGGTGAGGCGACCCGGGACCCCGGTCAGCCGGTGCGGTAGCGCTCGGCGTCGGCCTCCCTGAGGGTGAGGCCGTGGCCCGGCCGGTCGGGGTCCGGCGGCAGCTCACCCTCCCTCGGGGGGTCGGCCCCCTCGAAGAAGAGCGTCTCGATGCGCACGTGGTCGTGGAACCACTCCAGGTGGCGCAGGTTCGGCAGGGACAGCGCCGTGTGGCGGTGCAGGTAGGGCGCGCAGTGCCCCGACAGCTCCAGGCCGTGCGCGGCGGCCACGGTCGCCGCCCGCCGCAACTCCAGCACACCACCGCACCGCGTGATGTCGGCCTGGAGGCAGTCCACCGCCCCGGCCGCGCACATCCGCTGGAAATAGGCCAGGTCGAAGCCGTACTCACCGGCGGTCACGTCGGCCGTGACCGCGTCCCGGACCCGACGGAGCCCGTCGAGGTCGTCGGAGGAGACCGGTTCCTCCAGCCAGCGCACGTCCAGGTCGGCCAGCGGCCCGGCCAGCCGGATCGCCTGCTTGGCCGTGTAGCCCCCGTTGGCGTCGGCGAAGAGCTCGGCCTCCGGGCCGATCGCCTCGCGTGCCAGGCGGAGCCGCTCCAGGTCGCGTCCCTCACGGGTTCCCCACGACTCCCCGACCTTGATCTTGACCCGCGTGAAGCCCTGTTCGTGCACCCAGTGCGCCAGCTGCCCGCGCAGCTCGTCGTCGCCGTAGCTGGTGAG
>NZ_ANAX01000101.1 GCF_000341065.1 Nocardiopsis halotolerans DSM 44410
GCCGGTAGAGGGGCAGGTCGAGTAGACGCGCCTTGAGGTCCCACAGCGCGGTCTCCACCGCGGAGACGGCGTAGCCGACCGCCCCGGGCCTGCCCGCGTTGCGCACCGCGCGGACCATCACGTCCAGGGCGGCGGGCACGTCCATCGCCGGGAGCCCCCGGACGTGCTCGGCGAGCAGGTCGCGGACGACGGAGGCGCAGGCGGCGGGGCCGTAGGTCCAGCCCAGCCCCTCGCGTCCGCCGCCGGCCACACGGACGAGCACCATCGTGGTGGAGTCCCAGGTGAGCGTGCCGTCCGCCGAGGGCCGGTCGGTCGGAACCGTGTAGACGGCCGCGTCCACCCCCGTGACGGCCGGGTCCGCGAATCCGCTCATGGGCGCTCCACCTCCCCGGAGGAGCCGCCTCCGACGCGCCTTCCCGCGCGGGCCGCCTCCTCGCGGATCTCGTCCACGTCGTAGGCGGGGACCCTGCGCGGGGAGGCGAAGCGGGTCGCGGCGCCCTCCGGATGGTGGTCGGGCACCTCCCCGCGCAGGGCCAGGTCCAGGGCCTCGGCGAGATGGACGGCCCCGCGCCCGGTGTCGGCCTGCTCGATCTGGGTGCGGCAGCTGAACCCGTCGGCCAGCAGGAACGCCCTCGGGTCGGCCGCGCGCACCGCGGGCAGCAGTCCCTCCTCGGCGATGGCCATGGACACCTCGTAGTGGCCCTCCTCGAAGCCGAAGTTGCCCGCCAGACCACAGCATCCGACGTCGAGGACGTCCGTGTCGGCGCCCGCGCGCTCCAGCAGCCTCCTGTCCTCGTCGAACCCCAGGGCCGCGTGCTGGTGGCAGTGGGGCTGGGCGACGGCGGTCCGCCCCAGTCGGGGAGGCTCCCAGTCGGAGGCGTACCGGTTGAGGAACTCCGAGAGCGTGAAGACCTGCGAGCGCAGCCTCTCGACGTCCTCGTCGTGCGGGAACATCTCGGGCGCGTCCGACCGGAAGACGGCCGTACACGAGGGTTCCAGTCCGACCACGGGCGTGCCCGCACGGATGTCGTCGCGCAGGGACGCGACGGTGCGCTGGATCACCCTGCGGGCCACGCCCAGCTGTCCGGTGGAGATCCAGGTCAGCCCGCAGCACAGCGTCCGCCTCGGCACCCTGACGTGGAAACCCGCCGCCTCCAGGACGCGTACGGCCGCCGCCCCGATCGCCGGGTGGAAGTTGTCGGTGAAGGTGTCCGGCCACAGGATCACCTCGCCGCGCTCACCACCGTGGGAGCCGCGCCTGCGCATGGAGTCGCTGAACCGGATCGGGGCGAAGGCCGGCACCGGCCGCTCCCGGGCCACGCCGCCGATCCGCTTGCCCGGGCCGCTGAGAGCCGGGAGGGAGCTCAGTGCGTTCACCAGGCCGGGCGCGTAGGAGGCCGCCCTGGCCCACATGGGAAGCCACCCCAGGCTGTAGTGCGCGGCGGGCCGCAGCCGCCCGGCGTGGTGGTGGGCGAGGAACTCCGCCTTGTAGGTGGCCATGTCGACGTTGACCGGGCAGTCGGTCTTACAGCCCTTGCAGGACAGGCACAGGTCCAGGGCGCCGTTGACCTCCTCCGACCGCCAACCGTCCCTGACCACGTCGCCCTGGAGCATCTCGAAGAGGAGTCGCGAGCGTCCGCGCGTGGAGTGCTCCTCCTCCCCCGTGACCCGGTAACTGGGGCACATGACACCGCCGCTGTCCTTGCGGCACTTACCCACGCCCACGCAGCGCAGCACCGCACGGTCGAAGCCGCCCTCGTCGTGCGGGTAGCCGAAGTAGGTGTCGGTCCGCATGGGCTGGTAGTCGGTGCCGAGCCGCAGGTTCTCGTCGAGCCGGTTCGGTCCGCCGCCGTCCGGAGCGATGAGCTTGCCCGGGTTCATCCGGTCGTCCGGGTCGAAGATCCGCTTGAACTCGGCGAAGGCGGGCATCAGCTCGGGGCCGAACATCTTCGGCCACAGCTCGGCGCGCGACTGCCCGTCACCGTGCTCCCCGGAGAACGAGCCCCCGTAGGAGACCACCAGGTCGGCGGCGCGTTCGACGAACCGGCGGAAGTCCTCGATGCCCGCCCGCGAGAGAAGGTCGAAGGGGATGCGCGTGTGCAGGCACCCGTGTCCGAAGTGGCCGTACATCGAGGAACGGTCCGCGTAACCGAACTCCTCCATCAGGGCGTGCAGGTCGCGCAGGTAGTCGCCGAAGCGGTCCGGCGGCACCGCGGAGTCCTCCCAGCCCTCCCAGGTGTCGGGCTCGGCCGGAACGCGGGCGGTGGCGCCCAGACCGGCCTCGCGCACCTTCCACATCTCCGCCATGCGCGTGGGGTCGTCGTAGAGCCTGGCCTCCAGCACGTTGTCGGAGGCCTGCATGGCGTCGATGAACTCCCGGACCTTGCGGCTCGCCTCGTCCTTGTCGGCTCCGCCGAACTGCACCATCAGCCACCCCGAACCCTCGGGTAACTCCTCCACCGCCGTGGGGTGCAGGTGCTTGCGCCTCTCGTAACCGATCAGCTTGTCGTCCAGCCCCTCCAGGGCGAGCGGCTCGTACTCCAGGATCTGGGGGATGGCGTCGGCGGCGGTGAAGATGTCGGAGTAGCCGCATATCGCCAGTGCCACGGCCTCAGGCTCGGTGACCAGGCGCACCTCGGCGCGCAGGACCGTCACCAGGGTGCTCTCGGAGCCGACGAGCGCCTCGGCCAGGTTGAACTCCTTCTCCGGCAGCAGGGAGTCGAGGTTGTAGCCCGAGACGCGGCGGGGGATGTCGGGGAACCTGCGCCGGACGGCCGTGCCGTAGCGGTCCCGCAGCGCCCGCAGGTCCCGGTAGATCTCGGCGCGGCGCCCGCCCTCGGCGACGACGCGCTCGTACTCGTCGTCGGAGGTGGGCCCCACCCACATCCGGCACCCGTCGTAGGTGAGCACCTCCAGCCGGACCACGTTGTCCACGGTCTTGCCGTAGGCCTGCGCACTGGATCCGCAGGAATTGTTGCCGATCATCCCGCCGATCGTGCAGTGGCTGTGGGTGGAGGGATGGGGCCCGAAGATCAGCCCGTCCCGCACCTGGCCGGTGTACGCGTTCAGGGCGTCCAGCACGATGCCCGGTTCCACGACGGCGGTGCTCTCGTCCGGGTCGACGCTGAGTACGCGGTTGCAGTACTTGGACCAGTCGATCACGACGCCGACGTTGCTGCACTGGCCCGCCAGGCTCGTACCGCCGCCCCGGGACAGCACGGGCGCGCCGTACTCCCGGCACACCGCCACGGCCTCGGCCCCGTCCTCGACCGTGCGCGGCACGACGACACCGATCGGGACCTGCCGGTAGTTGGAGGCCGCCGTCGCGTAGGTGGCGAGCGATCCTGTGTCGAAGCGGACCTCTCCGTCCACGCGGGCCCGGAGGTCGCGGAAGAGCGCCTCGGTGTCGACGTTCGTCGGTGTGGCCCCCCGGCGGGGTGCGGGTAGGGGCAGGTCCACGGCCATGAGAATCGTCCGTTCCGTCAGCGTGGTGGTCGGTCGCGCGCGGCCCACGGCTCGCGGGGCGCGGTCCGCGGCGGCCATGGACCGCGCGCACACACGCCACTAACCGACCGGACGTCCGGACAAACGCCCCGTCCCGACACCCGACCCCGGAATGACCAGGTGATCACCCCCGCCGGTGAATGCGGAGGGGGCGGGCGGGTAGTCGCGCCTGCGAAGGCACTCCCGTGGCCGGAGATCGCGGCGGCGGGAGTGCGCCCACGTGAAGCGGAAGCAACACCGCGATCACGGTGTCGATCGCGGGAGGGGAGCGCGGTTATGGCGGAACTGGTGTCCGACTACGTGTTGAAGCGTCTGAGGGAGTGGGAGGTCGACCACGTCTTCTCCTACGCGGGGGACGGGATCAACGGCCTGCTCGCGGCATGGGAGCGGGCCGACGACCAACCGCGCTTCGTCCAGGCCAGGCACGAGGAGCTGGCGGCCTTCGAGGCCACCGGATACGCCAAGTTCTCCGGAAAGGTGGGCGTGTGCGCGGCCACCTCGGGGCCGGGCGCCGTCCACCTGCTGAACGGCCTCTACGACGCCAAACTCGACCACGTCCCGGTGGTGGCGATCATCGGCCAGACCGCGCGCAGCGCGATGGGCGGCTCCTACCAGCAGGAGATCGACCTGATGTCCCTCTACAAGGACGTCGCCAGCGAATACGTCCAGATGGTCACCGTCCCGGAACAGCTCCCCAACGTGCTGGACCGGGCCTTCCGTATCGCCGCGAGCAGGCGCACGGTCACGGCGGTCATCATCCCGGCGGACGTGCAGGACCTGCCGTACTCGGCGCCCGAGCACGAGTTCAAGATGGTGCCCTCCAGCCTGGGGCTTCCCCACCCGCAGTCCACGCCGTCCGCGGAGGGGCTGGCGCACGCCGCCGAGATCCTCAACTCGGGTGAGCGCGTCGCCATGCTGGTGGGCCAGGGCGCCAGGGGAGCGGCGGACGAGGTCGTCGAGATGGCCGACAGACTCGGTGCCGGGGTGGCCAAGGCACTGCTGGGCAAGGACGTCCTTCCCGACGACCCGCCCTTCGTCACCGGCGCCATCGGACTGTTGGGCACCCGGCCCTCCTACGAGCTGATGCGGGACTGCGACACCCTGCTCGTCGTGGGGTCCAGCTTCCCCTACAGCCAGTTCCTGCCCGAGTTCGACCAGGCCCGTGCCATCCAGATCGACATCGACCCGTCCATGGTCGGCATGCGGTACCCGTTCGAGTGCAACCTGGTCGGCGACTCCGCCGAGACGCTGCGGATGCTGCTGGAGCTCGTCGAGCGCAAGACCGACCGCTCGTGGCGGGAGAAGATCGAGGACAACGTCGAGCGCTGGAACCAGGTCCTCGAACGGCACGCGTACGTCGACGCCAAGCCGGTCAACCCCGAGCGCGTCTTCCACGAGCTGTCGCCTCTGTTGCCCGACGACGTGATGGTGACGTCGGACTCCGGCTCGGCGGCCAACTGGTACGCGCGGCACCTGAGGTTCCGCAAGGGCATGCGCGGTTCCCTGTCGGGCACCCTGGCCACGATGTGCCCCGGCGCGCCCTACGCCACGGGGGCGAAGTTCGCCCACCCCGACAAGCCGGTGATCGCACTCGTCGGCGACGGCGCCATGCAGATGAACGGCATCAACGAGCTGATCACCATCGGCCACTACTGGAAGGAGTGGGCCGACCCCCGGGTCGTCGTCGCCGTGCTCAACAATGGCGACCTCAACCAGGTGACCTGGGAGCTGCGCGCGATGGGCGGCTCGCCGCAGTTCGTGCCCTCGCAGCGCATCCCCGACTTCCCCTACGCGGGGTTCGCCGAGAGCATCGGGCTCAAGGGGATCAAGGTCGAGGACCCGGACGACGTGCGGGGCGCCTGGGAGCGGGCGCTGGCCGCGGACCGGCCCTGCGTGGTCGAGTTCGTCACCGACCCGAGCATCCCGCCGATCCCGCCGCACGCGACGCTGGACCAGATGGAGAGCATGGCCAAGGCCCTGGCCAAGGGTGACCCCGAGGCCTGGTCGGTGGTCCAGCAGGGGGTCAAGTCCAAGGCCCAGGACTTCCTCCCGGGCGGGCGGTGACGTTCGTCGCGGGCGGTGCGGACGCGGTACGGCGTTGCCGCGTCCGCACCGCCCGGGGAGGCGGGGGCGGCGGTGGACCATGTACACCCCGAGTCGTCAACGGAAGGCGGAGGTTTGGCCCTTCCCATCGAGGATTACGCGTTTCTGGGAGACATGCAGACGTCGGCGCTGATCGGGGCCGACGGAAGCGTGGACTGGCTGTGCCTGCCCAGGTTCGACTCCCGTGCCTGTTTCGCCGCCCTGCTCGGTGATGAGGGCAACGGCCGCTGGACCATGGCTCCGGCCGGGGAGCACCGGTTGTCGGCGCGGCGGTACCGCTCCGACAGCCTGGTCCTGGAGACCGAGTTCCGGGCCGCGGACGGTGTGGCGCGGGTCGTGGACTGCATGCCCATCGGCGCGCACCGCACCTGCCTGATCCGCCGGGTCGAGGGGGTGGAGGGGCGCGTGCGCATGCGCTCCGAGGCCGTGCTGCGCTTCGACTACGGGTCGATCGTCCCGTGGGTGCGCAGGGAGGGGCTGCGGCTGCACGCCATCGCCGGTCCGGACAGCTGTTACCTGGACTCCGACGTGGAGTTCGACGTCGGGGCCACGGACAGCCCGGTCGCGGAGTTCACGGTCGCGGCGGGTGAGAGCGTGGACTTCGTCCTCACCTGGACCCCGCCCCGGGATCCGCCACCGGAACCGGTCAACGTGGAGACGCTCATCGATCACACCGACCACGTCTGGCGGGAGTGGGCGTCCAGGTGCGCGTACGAGGGCGAGTACCGTGACGCGGTCGTCCGGTCGCTGATCACCCTCAAGGCCCTGACGCACTCGCCCGGCGGGGGCATCATCGCCGCCGCCACCACCTCCCTGCCGGAGCAGCTCGGCGGTGTGCGCAACTGGGACTACCGCCACTGCTGGATCCGCGACGCGACGCTGACGCTGCTCACGCTCCTGGAGTCGGGCTACACGCAGGCGGCGGTCAACTGGCGCGAGTGGCTGCTGCGTGCGGTCGCGGGGGAGCCCTCGCAGATGCGGATCATGTACGGGATCGAGGGGGAGCGCAGGCTGCCCGAGCTGGAACTGGGCTGGCTGTCCGGGTACGAGGGGTCCAGCCCCGTCAGGATCGGCAACGAGGCCGCACAGCAGTGGCAGCTGGACGTCTACGGCGAGGTCATGGACGCCTTCCACCAGGCCAGGGTCCACGGAATCCCACCGGAGGAGTCGGCCTGGGAGCTCCAGCGGCACCTGATGGACTTCCTGGAGTCGCACTGGCGCGAGCCCGACAACGGGATCTGGGAGATGCGCGGCCCCCGACGTCACTTCACCCACTCCAAGATCATGGCGTGGACGGCCGTGGACCGCGCCATCAGCGCGGTCGACAGGTTCGGTCTGGAGGGTCCGGCGGACGAGTGGCGCCGGCTGCGCCGGGACATCTTCCAGGACGTGTGCGCGAACGGATACGACACCGAGCGCCGGACCTTCACCCAGTACTACGGTTCCTCCTCCCTGGACGCCGCGCTCCTGATGGCCAGCACCGTCGGTTTCCTCCCGGCCACCGACGAGCGCATGCGGGGGACCGTGGCGGCCGTCCAGCGGGAGTTGTGCCGTGACGGCCTGGTCCAGCGCTACTCCATGGACGAGACGAGCCGGAAGGTGGACGCGCTTCCCCCCGGCGAGGGCGTGTTCCTGCCCTGCACGTTCTGGCTGGTCGACAACCTCGTCATGCAGGGACGCGTGGACGAGGGCAGGGGCATCTTCGAGCACCTGCTGAGCCTGCGCAACGACCTGGGGCTGCTGTCGGAGGAGTACGACCCGGACACGCGGAGGCTGGTCGGGAACTTCCCCCAGGCGCTGTCCCACATCGCCCTGGTCAACACCGCGTTCGAGCTGGAACGGGACCGCCGAGGGCCCGCACAGCGGCGGGCCGAGTCCCGGAACGGGTGACGGACGACGGGTCGACAAGACCACAAGGCGACGAGCCGACAAGGCGATGAGGTGAGAGGTCGGCAAGGCGACGGATCGACGGNGAGGTCGGTTCGGCCCTGTCCGCGTACAGGTCGACGCCCTTGGGCTCCTTCACCAGCGAGACGCCGACGAAGGAGATCGCCGAGGCCACGATGATGTAGACGCCGATGGACCACGAGGCGCCGGTCTCGGCGAGCAGGAGCTCGGCGATCGTGGGCGCGAAGGCGCCGCCGAGGATCGCGCCGAGGGCGTAGCCGATGGACACGCCGGAGTAGCGGACCTCGGCCGGGAACATCTCCGCGTACAGCGCCGACTGGGGGCCGTAGCTCAGTCCGAGGGTGAGCGTGAAGACGAAGAGGCCCACGAAGTACATGTAGATGTTGCCGGTGTCGACCATGAACCACATCGGCACGGACCAGGCCGCCAGCAGCACGTAGCCGAGCTGGAAGGTCCGCACCCGGCCGAGCTTGTCGCTCAGCACACCGCCGTACAGCGTGGAGATGAGCCACCCGAAGGAGGCGAGGGTGGTCGCCAGGAGCACGGGGCCGCGGTCCATGCCGAGGCCGAACTCGTCGACCGGCCGGGAGGCGTAGGTCGCCAGGTAGGCGATGACGAGGTACCCGGCCGCGTTGTTGGCGATGAAGATCAGCGCGGAGAGGATGACCTCCCTGCTGTTCTTCCTGAGCAGACGGCCCAGCGGGGCGGAGGACTCGGCCCTGCGGTTCTGCATCAGCTTGAAGACCGGGGACTCCTCGACGGACCTGCGGATGAGGTGACCGACGATGATCAGGAGGAAGGACAGGAGGAAGGGGATGCGCCAACCCCACTCCAGGAACGCCTGCGGGCCGATGGCGGCGGTGATCACCCAGACGACGAAGGTCGCGAGGATCATGCCGCAGGGGACGCCGATCTGCGGGTAGGCGCCGAAGAAACCGCGCTTGTTGACGGGAGCGTGCTCCACCGACATCAGCGCCGCGCCGCCCCACTCGCCGCCCGCGGAGAAGCCCTGGATGATCCGCAGGAGGATCAGCAGGACGGGAGCGGCGATCCCGATCTGGGCGTAGGTGGGCAGCACACCGATCAGGCAGGTGGCGAGTCCCATCATGACCAGGGTCGCGACGAGGACCCGCTTGCGGCCGAACCTGTCACCGAGCGCACCGGCGACGACCGCGCCGAGCGGCCGGAAGAGGAAGGAGATGCCGATCGTCGCGAAGGACAGCACCTGGGCCAGCGCCGGGCTGGCGTCGGACAGCGGCGCCAGGAACAGCGGGGCGAGCACCAGGCCAGCGGCCTGAGCGTAGATGAAGAAGTCGTACCACTCGATGGTGGTACCGACCATGGTCCCGGCGAGGACACGCCGCCGTTCCCTGCTCTCAAGAGCGCCACCCGGCACGGTGGCCGCTGGGTCGGAAGTTGCCATTGGTGCTCCGTATGCTCTCTGCCGACTGGGGGGTCGGACTCCACTCAGGGGCTCCTGGCCTCATCGGCCACGGTGACAGCCATGCGTCCCTCCGGCCGCACACACGACAGGCAGGACATGTCAGGACATCGGCCTGAGCCCTAGGACACCATGCCATGTGACTCAGTGCACTTTCTACACCGGGCCCCCTTTTTCGCAGCTCGTCGGCCATGTCCTGACCGAACGGTCGGTTGGGACATGAGCACTGTCGGTGTCCTCCGCCCTGACCTGCCACGTCCGGACGACATGTCGGCGGGACGACTCGGCGCCATGTCGACACGTCGACCCGCCGGAGTACCCCTCCGCGTTCCTTCCGGGTTCATGAGGCCGTACGGCGGCGCACCCCAGCGCGGCCGGCGCACAGGGCGCCCCGGGGGTGGAGTGCGGCCCAGGAACTGGCGGCGTCCTCGGCGACGGTGTCGACCGCGCGAGGGCGGGCTTCCGCCGCCTGCCCGGGCCGTGGCCCCGGTTGCCCTGGATCCGGAGCGTGTCGCTGAGGTGGTGCCGGCTGGTGCCGACCTCGCGTCCCTCGCCCCGGTCGACGATGCCGAACTCCGTGTCGGGCGTGACCCTCATGTGCGTGCCCCGGGGTGGGGAAGGGGCGACGTACACGTGGAACCCGTGGGTCGGCAGGTTCGTGCCGGTGGAGAAGGTGCGGCGCCAACCGCCGCCAGGAACAGGGTTCCCCTGGTTCCAGGCCCCTTGGCGCGCGGCACGGAGCGGGGCAGCACGTGCCACACCTGGTTGACGTGGAACGGAAGGTGGTGGTCGAAGGTCGCGGCCACGCCTCTCCGCCCCCGGCCTGGAAGCCGCCCGTGCCCTGCACATGGGTCGGCGATGGCCTGCGAGCTCGCCAGGCGCGGCGGGTTCCCCTGTCGACTGCTCCGCTATGGCGGGACCTACCGGGTAGTCACCGCGGAGCTCCTGGAGCTTCTGGGCGTTCCTCTTCCCACCAGGGGAGCGTCGGCTAGAGTCGAGTCGACATGGTGATTCGCCCTGTTGTCGATTTGGCGTCCCGTCGATACCGCCCAGCACCGGGGGAGCGCGCGTTCTGACGGGGGATGCCGTGGGGTCCCACGGCCGGAGGTCGGTCGAAACAGGAAGAGCCCTGCTCGCCGAATAGAGAAGCAAGGCTCTGACCAGGTGAAACCGGGTGGGCGTACCAGGACTTGAACCTGGGACCTCATCCTTATCAGCGATCATCCGACCGCTGGAACGACCTGTCACGAGCTTCCCCGAAACGGGATTCCCCCTGTTGAGCGGCTTTCTGCCGTTCGCCAAGTGACGCCGGGTGCCGCGCTCCACTGCACGGTCACACGGTCAGATCACGGTCAGGAACGGGGTCTGCCCACATGGGGTTCTCACGCGCTCGCACCGGTGCCAGGAGCGGGACACGCTTCACCGCGTACTACATCGACATCAAGGGAGAGGAGCGGTCGGCGGGCACCTTCGCCACCGAGAAGGAAGCCGACAGGGCATGGCAGCGCGCCGAGGCCAAGGTCGCCGAGGGACGCGTCACCAGTACCAAGCACGGACGTCAGCGCTTCGCCGACTTCGTCCTGGGCACCTGGCTGCCCAACCACGTCATGGAGGAGACCACCAGACAGAACGCCACCTACGCCGTCAACAGACGCTTCGTGCCCGAGTTCGGCAAGATACGCATGAACGAGATCCTGCCCCAGCACGTCCAGAGCTGGGTCCGTCAGTGCCAGAAGGAGGGCTTGGCCGCCTCCTCCATCCACCGCATGACCACGATCCTGTCGGCCATCTTCACCTCGGCCGTGGTCAACCAGATCATCTTCACCCACCCCTGCAAGGGCGTGGTGCTGCCGACGGTCGGCAGGAAGCAGTTCGAGATCATCACCCCCGAACAGTTCTCCGACTTCCATGAGGCGATCGAGGACGAGCGGTTCCGGCTCCTGGTGGAGTTCGACATCGAGTCCGGACTGCGCTGGGGGGGAACTCAGTGAGGTCCGGCTCAAGGACATCGACCGGGCCACGGGCATCCTCACCGTCAGCCGCTCCGTCGTGGAGCTCACCGCGAAGTCCCATCCGACCGGTGGACGTTTCCTGGTGAAGGAGTACCCCAAGGACCGCAAGTTCCGGCGCTTCAAGCTGAGTCGACCCCTCATCACGAAGGTCCTGGCCTTCGCCCTGGCCCACGGCATCCGTAATGACGACCTGCTCTTCTCCTTCCCGGAGCAGGACGACGGCGCTCCGGTGCCCGGGGTGCCCGATGACGCGGACCTCGGACTCACCGCGCCCAACGACCAGGGCCGGAGGTACAAGCACGGCACGACCACGGCCTACACGAACGGCAGGTGCCGCTGCGAGTACTGCCGAGCCGCCTTCGCCCACTATCGAGCGGTTCGGCGCGCGGAGGGCAAGGACAAGCCCAGACGCAGGCGCAAGGTCACCACGGACGGACACATCCCAGCGGACTGGTTCCGCAAAAGCATCTGGCACCCGGCAAGGGAAAAGGCCGGTTTGCCGAAGTCGGTGACTCCACATCAGCTGCGACACGCCCACGCCTCGTGGCTTCTTGCCGGAGGCGCCAGCCTCACCGTGGTCAGAGACCGACTGGGACACGCCTCCATCACCACGACCGAGCGCTACCTGCACACCCTGCCTGAAGCTGACGACAGCGCGTTGGAAGCACTCGACAACGTCCGGCATCGCGGCTGCCAGACCCGGGCTCTAACCTCCTGAACCGAAGCCCCGGTCCAGCCCGCCCCCAGGGTCTACAGCTGTGCTGGCTGTAGGCCCTGAACGCGCTGAGGAAAAGCGTTCCGAAGGGCTGAGCACGGACCGTACCCCTCGACGAGTCGGGCGCTTCGCCTCTCCCCCGGGTTCGCCGACACCGCAGCAGACGTCCTCACGGCCGGACCGGGACGAAGGTCGTCTCACGCCGGGTACGACGGCTCTAACTCTCAAGAGTGTTTCCGGGCAGGCTCGAAGGCACGGGTACATGACGGTGTTCCGGCAAGAGGGATCGCGGGTTTCGGGACGCACGCCCTCGTCGCTGCGCGTAGCTCCTCCTCCGGCGGAGCCGGCGCAGGGGGCGGCCCACACTGTGGGACCGTTACGCGACGCGCGGACACCGCCCGCCCACCGTCGCGGAGCGCGTCCCGTGGACGCGCCTTCGAGGAGAGGACCGCGCCCATGGATACCACCAACGAAGAGGACGTCCGGGCACACGGCGGCACGGAGGGGATCGTCGTGGGTGTGGACGGCTCACCGGGGAGCCGTGCGGCACTGGACTGGGCGGCTCGCGCGGCGGCCGACCGCGGTCTGGAACTGCTGGTCCTGCACGCGCTGAGCATGCCCGTGATCAGCGCGCCGCTGGGGTTCACGGGTCGGATGCCGCCCACACCGGAGCTCGCGGACTGGGCCGAGCGCCTGCTCCGGGAAGCCGTCGACCACGTTGCACGGACCCGTCCCTGGCTGGAGTTGCGCACCGAGGTCTCCAAACTGGATCCAGCCCACGCCCTGCTCGCGGCCTCGCGGTCGGCTGAGATGGCCGTCGTGGGCTCGCGCGGCTTGGGCGGTACCGCTTCGGTGTTCCTGGGATCGGTGAGCCTCCGCGTCAGTGCGCACGCGACCTGCCCCGTGGCCGTGGTACCGGCCCCCGATGACGCGGCGGCCGGGGAGAGGAGCCGAGGGCACGGGAACCGCGAACGCGTGGTCGTGGGCATGGACGACTCCTCCTGCGCCGAGGTCGCACTGCGGTTCGCCCTGGACGAGGCGGCCCGTACGGGTGCCGAACTCGTGGTGGTGCGCGCGTGGGAGGCACCGGCACTCGCTGATCTGTCGGAGTTCACCCCCACCGCACGCGATTGCCTGTTCACACGGGCCGACAGACACATCCACGCGCTGTTGGATGAGGTGCGCACAGAGCGGACCGAGAGGGTTCCCGTCAGGGTCGAGGTGGTCCAGGACCAAGCCGCCCACGCCCTGCTGGCGAAGGGGGAGAACGCCGACCTGATCGTCGTGGGTTCACGTGGGCGCGGTGGTTTCTCCGGGCTGCTCCTGGGTTCCGTCAGCCAGTCGGTGCTGCACCATGCCCGGGTACCGGTGGTCGTGGTACGTCCCCGCCCGCAGGAGGGCGATG
This sequence comes from Nocardiopsis halotolerans DSM 44410, assembly GCF_000341065.1. Classification (GTDB taxonomy): domain Bacteria; phylum Actinomycetota; class Actinomycetes; order Streptosporangiales; family Streptosporangiaceae; genus Nocardiopsis; species Nocardiopsis halotolerans. The sequence goes on from NZ_ANAX01000101.1 coordinate 13,089, forward strand.
CCTGACGCCGATGGGGGACACACGGCCTCGGCGGCCGATCCGCGGGCCCGGTCAACGCAACGGCAGGACGCAGGACGAGCCGGGCGCGACCGAGGTGCTGCTCTCCCTGATCCGAACCCTGACCGCAGGCCCGTCCGAAGGCGGCACGGTCACCCTCACGTCGTCACGGCGTACCTCCACCTCCACTCCCCAGTGGCCGCGGTAACGCAGGACGTAGAAGAGACGTTCCAGTTCCGCGGGGAGCAACGGACTGAGGTGCAGGACGCCGCCGTGTGTGGTCAGGCCGGTGTAGCAGCGCGTCAGCAGGTCGACGGTGCCCGCCATGGCTCCCAGGTGGACGCCCTCGGCGGTCGTCCCTCCCTGGACGTCCTCGACGTCCGAGCGCAGAGCGTCCAGGAAGAAGTGCCAGGACGCCCTCCGGTCGTTGCGGGACAGTACCCAGGCATGCACCACGGAACTGAGGGTGGAGCCGTGGGATGTGCGGGCGAGGTAGTAGTCGACGGTGCGCGGGATGAGCTCCGGATCGCGGGGGTGACCCAGTCGGTACAGGATGTCGGTGACCTCCTCGTCGGGGAGGAGGAAGAACAGCATGAGTACGTCGGCCTGCTTGGAGACCCGGTACCGGTTGCAGTCGTCACCCTCGGCCTCCAGGAAGCGGTCCAGCCGCCGAACGCCACGGTGGGCCTCCCAGTCGAACTCCTCCAACGACTCGTAGCCGGCGAACTGACTGATCACTCCGTCGTGAAAGGGCACGCGCATCTTGCGGGTGATGGCCTCGAACCTCTCCAGTTCTTCGGCCCCCAACCCGAGTGCCTCCTGAAGTTCCCCCCTGCACCGCCCTGGTAGCGCACACAGTGCGTCCAGGGCCCGTGACAGGGTCCACACGGCCATGATGTTGGTATAGGCGTTGTCGTTCAGGCCGGGAGCGTCCCGATCCGGATAGCCGTCGTGGTACTCGTCGGGTCCCATGACTCCGCTGATCGTGAACCGGTCCAGCGCTCTGTCGTAGACGGCCATGTCGGCGAAGGCCCGTGCGATCTCCACCAGTAACTCCGCCCCGAACTCTGCCAGGAAGGCGGTGTCACCGGTCGCCTGGTAGTGCTGCCAGACGTTGTAGGCGATCGCGAGGCCGACGTGGCGTTGCAGGTGCGAGTGGTCGGAAAGCCAGCGCCCGGACCGCGGGTTGAGGTGTGTCCTCTGGGCCTCCTCACGGCCGTCGCTACCGCTCTGCCAAGGAAAGAGCGCGCCGCGCAGCCCCGCGGCCCGCGCGGCGGTACGCGCCCGCGGCAGTCTCCGCCACCGGTAGCGCAGCAGGGCGCGGGCCGTCTCGGGGAGGCGCAGGTTGAGGAAGGGGAAGACGAACAGTTCGTCCCAGAAGACGTGGCCACGGTAGGCCTCACCATGCAGCCCCCTGGCCGGCACCCCCACATCCAGATCGGCCGTGTGGGGCGACAGCGTCTGCAACAAGTGGAAGACGTGGAGGTTGACGACGCGTTGCTCCTGTTCTCCCCCGACGTCCAGCACACAGGTACGCCACAGGCGGTGCCATACGGCGGTGTGTCGGCGCAGCAGCTCGTCGAAGGACCCGGCTTCGTCCCGGGCGTCACGTGCCGCTTCGAGGCAGTCGCCGATGGCGTGGTCACGCGACGTGTACAGCGCGACCACCTTCTCCACGGTGGTCTGCTCACCCATGGCCACGTCCAGGGTCAGGTCGCTGGCGACCCATCCCCCACATGAGACGACGCCGGAGGACGACCGCCTCCCCTGGACCACGCGGGTCCGTGCCGCGAGCGCGACCTCGACCCTCGACGTGAGGGTCCGACAGCGCAGCCAGACGCGTCCACAACCATCGGATCCGGTGCCGAGCGCAGACAGGTGTCGGCCGTTCAGGTCGCGGTAGCGGGCCACACCCGAGTTGGTCACCTCTCCGTCCAGTGCGGAACGCAGGACCAGGGTTCCGTTCCAGTCGACCGGCACCAGCGTGGTCTCCAGAGCCGCCAGGTGGGGATCCCGCATGGACACCAGGCGGCGCTGGGTCACCCGGGTGGTCCTGTCCCCGTCCACCACGTGGAAGGTCCGTGTCAGCACTCCGCGGCGCATGTCCAGTTCCGTGCGCTGGGGCAGGGCCGGGTCGGGCCGCTCGAACCAGTCGCCACCGCCGACACGGAAGGTCACGGGTAACCAGTTGGGGACGTTGACCAGATCCTCGTTGTCCACCTGGTGCCCGTTCACCACGGAGGTGGCACGGTCATAGCAGCCGGCGACGTAGGTCCCCGGGTAATGGACTCCGTCCGCACGGGACTCGGGGAACGCGCCGCGCGTGGCGAAGTAACCGTTGCCCAGCGTGCACAGGGATTCGCGTACCCCCGTCCCCGGGACGTCCGGTCCGTCGTAGACCAGTGTCCAGTGGCTCATGCGGTCGTCCCCGTGAGCGTGAGGTCGTCGAGACCGTAGGCCAGGTGACAGCGGACGTGCACCACACCCTCGACGGCTCTGACGGCGTGCACCAGCCGGGGGATGTCCGACCGGCGCACGACTCCGCCGCTCAGGGTCACCACCCCGTGGTCGGCGGTCGTCACCACGTCGGTCAGCCCGAGAAGACCGCGGACGACGTCCTCCACCGTCCTCGTGAGGGCGTCGTCGCTCACCTCGTACACGCGCAGCAGGTCCGAGCGGCCGACGAGACCCACGAGGCGCCCGTCGCCGTCCACGACGGGCAGCCGCCTGACCCCGCGCCGCCGCATCACCTCCGCGGCCTCCCGGGGGGCGGTGCCGGCCGTGACGGTGACGGCCGGAGACGTCATCAGGTCATGGGCCGTCGTACCCGTGCTCTTGATCCGGTCGAGGCGTTCCCGGAAGGGTTCGGCCATGTACCCCTCCTCGGGGTCCGGATCGGCGAGCTTGAGTAGCAGGTCGGCCGTCGACACCACGCCGAGCACGTGGTGTTCACCGTCCACGACGGGAAGCGCGCTCACATGGTGGGCACGCATGAAGGCGGCGAGTTCCCTGTACCCGGCGTCGTCCCGGGCGGCCAGCACGTTCGTGGCCATCAGGTCGCCCACTGTCCTGGTCATGGAAACCTCCGAAGCTCCAGACGCTCACCGCTGGTGGACCACCATGACGGGGCGGTCGGTCTCGTGCAGGAGCTCGTAGGCCACTCCGCCCAACGCCAGACGCGCGAAGCCGTGTTCGCCCCTCGCCCCGACCACGATCAGACGCGTGTGGTCGGGGTCGGAGAGGAGCGCGCTGACGGGCTGTTCGCGCACGGTCTCGCGCACCACTTCGACGTCCGGGTGGCGGGACAGGACCGGTTCCAGGGCCCTGTCCAACGCCAGGCGCTGTGCCCGCCCCGACTGGGCCCGCTCCCAGGAGGACGTGCGCAGGGCGAGCGCGGGTGCGGTCCAGGCCCATACCGCGCGTACGCGTCCGCCGCTCGCCGCGGCGGCCTCCAGGGCCGAGGGCAGGGCGTGGCGTGCCCCCGACGAACCGTCGATGCCGACGGTCACGTCGCGGGCGCCCACGGGTACGGGTTCGGGCGGAACGACCACCGCGGGGACGGGGGCGTGCGCGGCGACCTGGTAGGCCACCGATCCCAGGGCGGTCCCGGGAAACGACGTCACCCCTCGCGTGCCCACCACGACCATGGCGTTGTGCTCGGAGTGCCGAAGCAGCCCCCGGGCGGCCGACGCCTCGGCTGCCACCTCGGTGTGGACGGTGACGCGGGGGGCGGTTTCGGCGATCCGGTCGGCCGCCGCCCGAACCGGTTCCCAGGCCGCTCGTTCCAGCAGGTCCGAAGGCCACGCCAGTGTGTCCTGGGTCGTGTCCGAGCCGTAGAAGCCCAGGACACGGACATCGAGCTTTCTCAGGTCCGCCTCCCGGGCCGCCCATGTGGCCGCGGCCAAAGCCTCGTCGGAGGTGTCGACCCCGACCAGGATGTCCTCCATCGCGCACCACCCCTCCTCGCCCCTCCGAGTCTCGCCCCGCCCCTCCACGAGGTGCCACGGGCCAACGGTCGGTTTCGCGGGACGGAGGTCCGCACCACCACGGACCTTGGTCCCTCGGCCGCCCCGCGCGGCCGGTCAGATCCGCGGAGGCGGATCCGCCCTGCCGCTCCCTTCCTCCGGACACGCGCACCACCGCTCCCGTGTCCGCTCGTCCGGCGGGGCCGGCGAGCCTAGAATGGGACGGCGAGGGAGCCGAACACTGGGACGATCCCGGATGGTGGCCATGGACGAGGACTCCCGGTTCCGGAGGGGACCGCGCCAGGATGCGGAATCCGGTCAGCGGACCCCGGGCGCGCGGACCGGCGGGGCGGTGATGAGTTCCGAACGCCTTCGGGACCTTCTGGACGCGGTCGTCCGCGTCGGCGCCGACCTGGACCTCCAGACGACCCTGCACCAGCTCGTCGAGGCCGCCAGGACACTGGCCGACGCCCGGTACGCGGCCATGGGGGTCATCGGAGGCGACGGGCGCCTGGAGCAGTTCATCCCCGTCGGACTCGACGAATCGGAGATCGCCCGGATCACGCACTGGCCGGAAGGGCGGGGTGTCCTGGGGCTGTTGACCAGGACCCCGAGGCCGTTGCGTCTGGACGACATCTCCCGGCACCCCGAGTCGTACGGCTTCCCCGAGGGACACCCGCCCATGCGCGGCTTCCTGGGTGTGCCGGTCCAGGTGCACGGCGAGGTGTTCGGCAACCTCTACCTCACCGACAAGCGTGGTGGCGGCGGTTTCGACGACGATGACGAGTCCGCCGTGGTGGCGCTGGCCGAGGCGGCGGGGACCGCGATCGGGAAGGCCCGCCTCTACGAGCACACGCACCGCCGTGAACTGTGGTTGGACGCCTCCGAGGAGATCACGACACGCCTGTTGAGCGGTGTGGACGCTGACGACGTGCTGCTCGTGATCACCCAACGAGCACTTCGCATGTCGCAGGCGGACACCGCGGTCATCGTCGGTCCCGACGCCTCCGGACGACGGCTCGTGGTGCGGGCCGTGAGCGGTGAGGGCGCCGAGCGGATACGGGACCGCGACGTGCCCGTCGATGGATCGCTGACCGGGCGGGCCTACGCCTCCGGCGAGTTGACGGTCACCGACCTCTCGGTCTCCGACCCCCACGGCATGCCGCTGTTGGGGGGCATGGGGCTCGGCCCGGCCCTGCTGGTGCCGCTCGGCCACGCCGCCGGCGTGCGCGGTGTCCTGTGCTTGGCCAGGAAGGCGGGCGCGGAGCGCTTCCCCACCACGGCGGTGCGGACGTTGCGCACCTTCGTCGAACACACGGCGATCGCCCTGGAGGTCGCCGACGCGCGTGCCGACGCCGAACGCGTCAGCGTTCTGGAGGACCGGGACCGCATCGCCCGTGACCTGCACGACACCGTCATCCAAAGGCTGTTCGCCATCGCTCTGTCCCTGACCGGAACGGTGAACCGCATTGGTGACCCGGTCGCCGCCCGGCGTGTCAGGCGGGCGGTGGACGACCTCGACGACACCGTCCACAAGGTCAGGACGGCGATCTTCGCCCTGAGCACGGTGGAGGAGGACCGGGAACGGCCCTGGTTGCGGGACCGGATCGTGGGCGTGGTGGGCACGGCCGCCGAGCCCCTGGGTTTCGCGGTCGGACTGAGGTTGGACGGGCCTCTCGACAGCCGGGTGCCCGAACGGATCGCGGACGAGGCCGTCGCCGTGCTCCAGGAGTCGCTGTCCAACGTCGTCCGGCACTCGGGGGCCGCACGGGCGGACGCACGGGTGGCGGTGAACGGTGACCTGACGGTCGAGGTCACCGACGACGGTGTGGGTCTCCCCGCTGGTGGCCGTCGCGGCGGGTTGCGCAACCTGGCCGAGCGTGCGGCGCGGCTCGGAGGGACCTTCGAAGCCGGCCCCGGTCCGGAGGGCGGAACCGTTCTTCGGTGGAGCGTTCCGCTTCCCGACGACCCCGTGTGACGGGACCCTCCCCGTCGTCAGTCCCGGGAGCGGTGGACCACCATCACGGGACGGTCGGACCCGTACAGGACCCCGCGGGCGACACCGCCCAGAGCCAGTCGCGCGAAGCCGCGCTGTCCCCGGGCGCCCACCACGAGCAGGCGCGCATGCCGTGCGCGCGCCAACAGCGCGCTGACCGGATGTTCGCGCGGCACCTCGCGCACGACCTCGGTGCCCGGACAGCGTGCCAGCACTGGTTCCAGGAGTCTCTCCAGCTCCTGACGGTGCCATCGGCGGAGCTCCTCCTCCTCAACGGAGCGGGGCGGGACGATGTCGACCGGTGCCGTCCACGCCCGGACGGCACGCACGGGGTCGCCGCCCGCGGACGCGGACTCCAGTGCGGCGGACACCGCTCGCTCGGAGCCGGGGGAGCCGTCGACGCCCACCACCACGTCGACATCGTCGGCCGGGACCTCCTCGGGGCCCACGACGACCACCGGAACCCGCGCGTGCGCGGCCACCTGGTCGGCCACCGACCCCAGCCAGGTACCGGGCAGGGCGCTGGTCCCGTGCGAGCCGACCACCACCACCGAGGCCGCCTCCGCATGTCGCAGCAGCCCCTGGGCCGGCGATACCGCCGCGCTCACCTGGGCGCTCACCTCGACGCCGGAGGCGCTCGCCCGGGCGTGCTCGGCGGTGGCGCGCACTGCCCTCCACGCCTCGCGTTCGAGCAGATCCGACGGTCTGACCACCAGCTTCAGGACCACGTCCGCGTCGTAGACGCCGAGGACGGTGACCGTGTCGCCCCGACGCTCCGCCTCGCGGACGGCCCACTCGGCCGCCATCAACGCGTTCTTCGAGCCGTCCGTTCCGACGAGGATGTCCTCACGCACGTCACACCTTCCCTGGTTCCCTGACTCCACCTCCGAGTGTCACGTCCGGGACGCGACGTGTACCACGGTCCAACGTCCGACCGCCGGGGGTCCAAAACCCCCCGGCCCCGGGACCGTGGACCCCTGGTCCGGGCATGGCCGTCGTGCTGGACTCACCGCATGGAACCGATGATGGACGCCTGGGCGGTGACCCGCCCCGGGCCGGTCGAGACCGGCCCCCTGAACCGCGTGCGCCGACGCGTCCCCGAACCCGGGGGACACGAGTTGCTGATCGAGGTGCTGGCCTGCGCCGTGTGCCGTACCGACCTGCACCTGGCCGAGGGCGACCTTTCACCGCGCCGTCCGGACACGGTCCCTGGACACGAGGTGGTCGGCCGGGTCGACGCCCTCGGCCCGCACGCGGACCTGTACGCGCCGGGGGACCGCGTCGGCGTCGCCTGGCTCGCCTCCGCGTGCGGCGAGTGTGACTACTGTCTGCGCGGTGACGAGAACCTGTGCCCGGACTCCGCCTACACCGGGTGGGACCGTGACGGCGGGTTCGCCCGCTACCTGACCGCCGACGAGCGGTTCGTTCACCCCCTCCCCGAGACGCTGCCGGACACGACCGCGGCACCGCTACTGTGCGCGGGCGTCATCGGCCACCGCGCCCTCGCCCGCGCCGAACTGCCGGGGGGAGGTGTGCTCGGCGTATACGGGTTCGGCGCCTCCGCCCACCTGACCGCCCAGGTCGCGCTCGCACGGGGCGCGACGGTGCACGTGATGACGCGGTCGCCGCGGGCCCGCGAGCTCGCCCTGGAACTCGGCTGCCACTCGGCGTCGGGCGCCTACGACACGCCTCCGGAACCCCTGGACTCCGCGATCCTGTTCGCTCCCGTGGGAGAACTGGTGCCCACCGCGCTCAGAGCCCTCGATCGGGGAGGGACGCTCGCGGTGGCCGGCATCCACCTGTCCGCCATCCCTCCCCTGGACTACCGGAGGCACCTGTTCCAGGAGCGTTCGCTGCGCAGCGTGACCGCCAACACCCGCGCGGACGCCCGCGAGTTCCTCGACTTCGCGGCCGGGCACCGACTGGAGGTGACGGTGACGCCGTACCCGTTCGGCTCCGCCGACCTGGCCCTGGCGGACCTCGCCGCGGACCGGGTGGACGGTGCCGCGGTACTGCGGCCCTGAGGACGGAGCGGAGGAGCCACCGTGTCGGCGGACGCGCTGAACACACACGACCGCCCGAGCACCCGCCGAACGACGCGGGAAGGAGCCGAGCACATGGACACCGAGGGGAGCCGGGGCCTACCGCTCGATCGTGTACGAGCGGCGGTCCTGGACACCGACGGCGTCATCACCGACACGGCGTCCGTACACGCCGCGGCGTGGAAACGCGTGTTCGACGCCTTCCTGCTCGACCGCTCCCGTGCCGAGGGCACCCGTTTCCGTCCCTTCGACCTGTGCGGGGACTACCTGCGCCACGTCGACGGCCGACCGCGTGCGGAGGGGGTGCGGGCCTTCCTCGCCTCACGTGGCGTCCACCTGTCCGAGGCCGTGACGCGGGACGGCCCGGAGACGGTGACGCCGGGCTGGCTGGCCGACCGCAAGGACCGGTACTTCCTGGACTTCGTGACCAGGTACGGGGTCAGGGCCTTTCCGGGAACCGTGGAGTTCGTGCGGGCGCTGCGCTCGGCGGGCGTGCCGGTGGCGGCGGCCTCGGCCA
>NZ_ANAX01000102.1:0-921 GCF_000341065.1 Nocardiopsis halotolerans DSM 44410
CGGTCGGCCGGGGTGGACGACCTCTTCGACGTCCGCGTCGACGGCGCTGACGCGGCACGGCTCGGCCTGGCGGCCAAACCCGACCCGGCGCTGTTCCTGGAGGCGGCCCGGTTGATGGGGGCCGCGCCGGACCTGGCCGCCGTGGCCGAGGACGCGCTGGTCGGCGTGGAGGCGGCCGGACGCGGGGGTTTCGGCCTGGTGGTGGGGGTGGACCGCACCGGCGTCCGCCGCGAGATGCTGGACGCGGGAGCGCACGTCGTGGTGTCCGACCTGTCCGAACTCCTTCCCGTGCCGGGACCACGCGGACCGGACTGAACCCACAGGGCCCGCGACCATCGGCCCCTCCGAACGCGACGTACAGCCCTGCCAGCCGCTCCCGGCGCGGAGCACAGTGACGGTATGCGCCCCGAACGAGGAGACGGACCCCGGTACGTGACCACCGCGACCGTTCTACTGGCCCTGTGCCTGTCGGGGCTCGTGGCTGGTGGGGTGCTGCTGCTGTCGGGCCTTCCGGCCGCCTCGGACGCGGCGTGGCTGGCCTCCGTCGCCGTCGCCTCCGTCGCCTCGGCCGCATGGGTCGTCCGGGCGCTGCTGCGCCGGAGTCTGGGCAGTGACGTGGTCGCCCTGCTGGCGCTGGTCGGGTCCGCTCTGGTCGGTGAGTTCCTCGCGGGTGCGGTCGTCGCCGTCATGCTGACCGGTGGGAGGGTCCTGGAGGACCGCGCCGAGCGTCGCGCGCGGCGCGATCTGAGCGCGCTGGTCTCCCGGGCTCCCCGTGTCGCACACCGGGTCGACGGCGACCGGGTGGTCACCGTGTCCGCGGACGAGGTACACCCCGCGGACGTGCTGCTGGTCCTCGCGGGAGAGGCGCTGCCGGTGGACGGGCGCGTCACGGAGGGCACGGCGGGGGGGGGCGAGGCGGGG
>NZ_ANAX01000102.1:927-62366 GCF_000341065.1 Nocardiopsis halotolerans DSM 44410
GAACGGTCCGTGGACCGGGATGTGCGGGGCGGAACCGTCAACGCCGGCGGTCCCTTCCGCATGCGTGCCACGACCGACGCCGAGAGTAGTTCGTTCGCCGCGATGGTTCGTCTGGCGCGCGAGGCCCAGTCGAGCACCGCGCCGTTCGTGCGCATGGCCGACCGCTACGCGGCCCTCTTCCTGCCGTTCACGCTGCTGCTGACGAGTGCGGCGTGGTGGCTGTCGGGGGACGCCGTGCGCGCCGTGGCCGTGCTGGTCGTGGCCACACCGTGCCCTCTCATCCTCGCCGCGCCCATCGCCTTCACCTCGGGCATGTCGCGCAACGCACGGCGCGGGGTCATCGTGCGCGGGGGCGCGGCCCTGGAGCGGCTGGCGCGCGCCCGGGTGCTGCTCTTCGACAAGACCGGCACCGTCACCGAGGGCCGTCCGGCGCTGGGCCGGATCGTCACCGGGGAGGACGCGTCGGCCGACGAGGTGCTGCGCCTGGCCGCCTCGCTCGACCAGGCCTCTCCGCACGTGCTGGCGTCCGCCATCGTTCGCACGGCCAGGGAGCGTGGAACGCGCCTCGAACCACCACGTGAGGTGGCCGAGGAGTTGGGGCGGGGGATCGGCGGCACGGTCGGTGGCAGGCCGGTCCGAGTGGGCAAGGCCGCCTGGGCCTCGGACGGAGGGGCCGAGCCCGGATGGGCCTCCCGAGCGCGCGCGGAGGCGGCACGCGACGGAGCGGTCACCGTGTTCGTGGGCGTCGACGGTGCCCTGCGCGGGGTCCTGCTGCTGCACGACCGGCTGCGCGCGGACGCCCCGCGCACCCTGCGCCTGCTGCGTCTGTCGGGAATCGAACGCGCGGTGATGGTCACCGGCGACCGCCGGGACGTCGCCGAGCGCGTCGCTGCCCGTGTGGGGGCGGACGCGGTGTACGCCGAGCAGTCCCCGGCCGACAAGGTCGCCGTGGTGCGCCATGAGAGCGCACGGGCCCCCACGGTGATGGTCGGCGACGGCGTCAACGACGCACCCGCCCTGGCGGCAGCGGGCGTGGGTGTGGCCCTGGGCGCGCGTGGCTCGACGGCGTCCTCGGAGACCTCGGACGTGGTGGTCACGGTGGACCGCCTCTCCAGGGTCTCCGAGAGCCTGGCCGTCGCCCGGCGCACCCTGGCGATCGCGCGCCAGAGCGCGGCCGCCGGCATGCTGCTGTCCGCGGCCGCGATGGTCGTCGCCGCGATCGGACTGCTTCCCCCCACGGCCGGGGCACTGACCCAGGAGGCGATCGACGTCGCGGTGATCCTCAACGCCTTGCGCGCGCTGTCAGGCGGACGCGGGAAGCGGGTGCCGGAGTTGCGCGGTGACGACGCCGACCTGGTGCACACCCTGCAGGAGGAGCACATCCGGCTGTGGCCGGGGATCGAGGCGCTGCCGCACGCGGCGGATGCCCTCACCCGTGAGGGAGGAGCCCCGTCCGCCGAAGCCACTCGTCTGAGGGAGTTCATCGACGCCCTGGCCGCCCACGAGGAACGGGACGAACACCTGCTCTACCCGAGGGTCGCCAGAGCCCTGGGCGGACCCGACACCACCGCGACGATGAGTCGCGGACACACGGAGATCACCGAGCTGTGCCTGCGTCTGCGCACGTGCCTGGAGGAGGTGGGCGCCGTCGGGGACGCGGACGCGCGCCGTCGTGCGGCCCGGCTGGTCATCGAGCTGTACGCGGTCCTGCGCCTGCACTTCGCCCAAGAGGAGGAGGGCTTCCACGTGCTCGCCGAACCCAAGGGGGAGGGGGCGGGGGACCAAAGGCCCGGCGGTTCCGAGCCTTCGGCTCCTGACGGAGGATCCCGGCCCGGTGTTGGGTGGTGGTGGAAGGCCGCGGCCCGACCNACCCGACCGGAGGAGGTAGGACATGAACGCGATCTCCCGCCGTGAGGGCCTTGGACGCTTCCCGGACCTGGCCGAACTGTTCGACGCCCCGTTCTTCTCGACGCGCTCGCCCTCCAACCTGAGGGTCGAGACCTCGGTGCGCGACGACCGGTACCTGGTCCGGGCCGAGGTGCCCGGGGTGGACCCCGAGGACGGCCTAAGCGTCACCGTCGAACACGGCACGCTGACCATCCGGGCCGAGCGCGGGGAGAGCACGTCGACGCCCCAGCACTCGGAGTTCCACTACGGCTCCTTCAGCCGCACGCTCGCTCTGCCCGCCGACGCCGACGAGGAGGACGTCGTCGCCTCGTACGACAAGGGCATCCTTGAGGTGAGCGTCGGCCTGTCGCAGAAGCCCGAGGGCAGTCGCAAGGTGCCGATCTCGCGCAAGGCCGAGGAGTAGTCGCCGCGGCCGGTCCCGCACACCGGATCGGTCGCGGCACGTGTACGGGGCCGGAGCCGGAGCCGGAGCGCCGGCCCCGTACACGTGCTCCTCTCCGATCGCGCCCGTGGAGGAGGCCGACAGGCGGTCGGATCACGTCTCCCCGCCTCCGGAGGGCACACTCCGCTCGGCCCCGGCGGCAGCTCCGTCCGGATCCGGCCCGCCCGTATCCAGACGGAAGGGCGGGTAGCGGTCGGTCATGAGCGCGGCGTAGGCCACGACACGCAGAACCCACCGGTTCAGCCCGACCACGAGGTCGAACAGGTTCCTCGGGTAGGTTCCGGTGAAGAGCAGGGAAACGGCCGCGAACAGCACCAGGAGACCGATGAGGCCTGGCGACTGGTACATCGCCTCCCACACCCCGGGTGTCCCCGCCCCCGAATCCTCCACCACCACGGTCACGCCGCCGCGGACGAGGAGACCCACCACCAGGTACTGGGGCAGGGCCAGCAGCCACCACTTGACCAGCACCAGCCCGCGGGACATCCGCTCCGGCTCCCTGATGGTCAGTCGGGCCGGGTAGTCCACGTCCCCGGACAGGGTGAAGGGCGGATAGCGGTCGGTCCCCAGCACCCAGTAGGCGTAGAACCCCACCCTCCAGCTCCACCGCAGGACTCCGGTGTTGAACCGGAACACCCACGCCGGATAGCGGCCGGTGAACAGGATCGCGAAGAAGGCCACCACGGTCAGCGCGAGGAACGCGGTCCAGAGGAAGACGAGTACCACGTAGTGGGGGATCGCCAGCAGCCACTTGACCAGCCAGAGCCAGCGCCCCGCCGTCGGGTCCGGAGCGGCCTCGACCACCACCGGATAACGCGTGCCATGAGCCATGTCGGGACACCTCCCCGGGGAGGGCCCGCCTCCCCTCACCTCCGACACTGCCTCCGTCGCCGTACTCCCGTCAGGGCCGACCGGCTGACCCGCCCGGGTCCTACGTCCCCGTGTACGGAGGAGTTCCGTCTCTGCCGAGGCACGGGTTCGCGCGCTCAGACTGGCCGCGAGGGGGACCCGGAAAGGGAGGTGCCGGCATGTTCGTACTGGTCGGTTACGCGAGCGAGCACGGTTCCACACGGGAGATCGCCGAGAGGATCGCCGATCGCCTGCGTGGGCGCGGACACACGGCGGACGTGCGGCCCCTGCCCGGGGCGCCGGAGGCCGACGGCTACGAGGCCGTGATCCTGGGCAGCGCGGTCCACGGCGGTTCCTGGATCCCGGGGGCCTACGACTACGTCCGGGCCAACGCCGAGTCGCTCGGCCGAATGCCGGTCTGGCTGTTCAGCGTGGGTCTGGCGAGGGTCCTCGGAGGCTGGTTCGGGAAACACGTCCAGGTACCCAAGGAGATCGCTGAACTGCGTGGGGCCGTCGGGTTCCGTGAACACCGCCTCCTGGCTGGGGCCCTGCGGCCCGGACACCTGCCCCTGTTCGGGCGTGCGGTCTACCGGCTCATGGGAGGACGCTACGGCGACTTCCGGGACTGGGACGAGATCGACGGCTGGGCCGACGCGATCGCCGCGGACCTGTCCGCCACCGGGGCCTCGGGCGGCACTCCGGTATGACGTCCACGGCGCCGCTCGGCACGCCCGACACCCCGTTGTCCCGACGCCGGGAGCTCAGCGCCTGGGAGGTCGCACCACCGCGACCGGGACCGGGCTGTGTGAGATGACGTTCCGGCTCACCGACCCCAGCAGCATCCCGGCGAAGCCGCCCCGTCCGTGCGATCCCACGACCATCAGGTCGCAGTCCCGGGCCGCGGCGCACAGGGCCTCGACGGGGTGACCCGTCTCCACGGCCTCCTCGACCCGCACTCCCGGCCAGCGCGCACGGTCGTCCTCGACCGCCTGTGACACCATCCGGCGGGTCCTGCGCGCGTCCTCGGCCTCGGCCGCCCTCCTCTCCTCCTCCGTCAGGGTCCAGGTCGGGTCCTCCAGCGCCCCGAAGCGCCACCAACGGGTCTCCTCGCGTACCGCCACCACGCGCAACCGCGACCCCCAGGCCTCGGCCGTGGCGAACGCCCACTCCGTGGCGGAACGCGCGGACCGCGACCCGTCCACGCCCAGCAGAACGCGCCCGTGGAAGGGTGCCGCTTCCCGGTCGGGAACGACGATCACGGGACACGAGGCGCAGGCCAGCAGCTCCAGGGCCGTGGAATCCGGCAGGACTCTGTCCAGCGCCGTCATACGATGCGCCCCCACGACCAGCGAGTGCGCCTTCTGGCTCTCGGTCAGCAGGACCGGTTCGGGGTCGCCCGTGACATGCACCGCCCTGACGTCGAGGCCCGGCACCCGCTCCAACGCCCGTTCGCGACCCTCGTCCACGATGCGGCGCGCGAACTCGTCCACGTCGAATCCCGGCAGGCCGCGGGGAGGGGAGTGGTAGAGCGGCCAGTCGAAGGCGTACACGACGCGCAGCCCCAGTCCCCGCCGTCGCGCCTCGTCAGCGGCCCAGTCCAGGGCCCTTCCGCTCGCCGCGGTTCCATTGAACGCCGCCACCACGGGCGAGTCCGCTCTCTGGTCCATGACCGCCTCCCACTAACTGTGGAGCCCTCCCACGCCACATTAGGAGTGCCCACGTGCGCACACCAGGTGCGGGCGTCGCGGCCGGCCGGTCCCAAGGCCGCGGCGGGGAGGGGACCTGTGCCACTTGACGCCGGGCACCCCGGGTGTCCGGTCTCATCCGGGCCCGCCGCGCGTGCCTCGGCCCTTGAGCCGCGCGGCGTACGCCGCCGCCTGGGTACGGCGCTGCATGTCGAGCTTGGACAGCACACTGGAGACGTAGTTCTTCACCGTCTTCTCCGCCAGGAAGATCCGCTCGCCGATCTGTCGGTTGGTCAGCCCCTCCCCGATCAGCTCGAACACGCGGCGTTCCTGGGGGGAGAAACCGGCGAGCGGATCGGCCGGCTCCGCCCCCTCGCGTATGCGCCGCATGACGAGGGACGTGCTGTGCGGGTCCAGCAGGGACTCCCCGGAGGCGACCGTACGGACCGCTCCCACCAGGTCCGAACCATGGATCTGTTTCAGCACGTAGCCCGCAGCGCCCGCCATGACGGCGTCGTGGAGGGCCTCGTCGTCGGAGTAGGACGTCAGCATCAGGCACACCAGGTCCGGGAACCGCGACCGCAGTTCCCGGCAGACCTCCACACCGCTGCCGTCCGGCAGACGCACGTCCAAGACCGCCACGTCGGGTCGTGCGGCCGGTACGCGGCCGAGCGCCTCGGCCGCCGTGGCGGCCTCCCCGACGACCTCGATGTCCCCCTCGTCCTGGAGCAGGGCAGTGATCCCCCGCCTCACCACGTCGTGGTCGTCGACCAAGAAGACGCGGATGGCCCGGCTCTCCTCCTGCATAGGCCGTCATCTCCTCCCACACGGGCGGGCTCGCCCGACGGGGCCGGGCGCGACCCGGTACGCGACCGGACCGCGTTCCGTCGTGTACCTCGTCCCCTACCCGCGAAGGCAGTCGGATACCAGTGGCGGACCCGTCCCGAAACGGTATGCCGACACGGGTCAGCGCATGCTCCGGCCTCCCACACGGCGCCCGCTGACCTCGTACGCCACGACACGGACGAAGAGGTCGTGTTCGCCTCCCGCCCACGGGCGCACGGGAGCGCTCGTGCGCAGAGACGCCGCCTCCGCCTTGTCGGTCACCGGCACGGCTCGGCCGGTGACGAGGACGCTCCATCCCTCGCTCGTCGCGCCGTCGACCCGGTCGACCTCGAAGGCGGCGTCGCCGGGGACGTACCCGGCGATCACTCCGTGGTCCGTGGTCCGGAACACGATGGCGTCGTCGCGGACGAGGTAGTTCACCGGAAGGATGATCGGCGCCGTCGCGCCCTCGGGCATGAAACCGATGCGTCCCACACCGCCCGGACCGATGAGTTCCATGCACCTCTCCGGAGGGAGCACGGTCGTCTCCGGAAGGAGGACCGAGGTGGTCGCGGAACCGGGTGGTACGTCGGTGTCGGCTCCCAACAGGTAGTCCTGGGTGGTGTTCAGGGCACCCGCGAGGCGGTACAGAGCCTGCCGAGTCATACGGGGGGCGTACTCCTCCAGGTAGGCCACGTACCCGGGGTCCATGTCGGCCAGGTGTGCGACCTCCTCACGGGTCAGTCCGAGTTCGGCCCGGCGCGCGGCGGCTCGGCGTCCGAGGTCGCTCCCCGTGGTGCCCGTGGCCTCTTCACGCCTCATGGTGCTGCTCCCCTCCCCGCCGAAGAAGACGCTCCCGCGTCCCCTGTTACCCGCATCCTCACCGGTCGTGGAGCACCGGAGCATGGGCCGTTGGACCCGGACGGAGGCGACCTCCGTCCCCAAGCCGGATCCGCGAGCGGGGAGAAGACTGGAGGACGCGCCGCGTCACACGCGGTGGCGCCTTCCGCCGACTCGGCGGCTCGGACGCCACGACCCGGGGGAGAGCGACCATGACCAGCCGAATCGACGACGAAGCGGTACGGACAACGGACGAGGGCACCTCTCACGCCCTGTTGTCCGACGGAGCCATCGTGCTGATCCGTCCCGCCCGGGCCGAGGACGTCGTCAGGGTACGGAAGCTGTACGAGGGGATGTCGCAGGAGAATCTGCGCATGCGCTTCTTCCTGCCCAGTACGTCCTCGGCCAGGGCGGCGTCCGAGAGGGCCTGCGCGGATGGTGACACACACCGAGCAGCCCTCCTCGCGGTCCTCGACGGAGAGGTGGTCGGTGTCGCGAGCTACGACGCAACCGAGCACCCCCACACCGGGGAGCTGGGGCTGGCCGTGGCGGAAGGAGCGCACGGGCGCGGCGTGGGCACCCTGCTTCTGGAGCACCTGGCCTCGGTGGCACGGGAACGCGGGATCAGGGCCTTCCACGCCGACGTCCTGGCCGCCAACCACGAGATGCTGCGCGTGTGCGACGAGGCGGGACTGCGGTCGCGCCGCAGGACCGACGCGGGAGTGGTGGAACTGACCCTGCCCCTGGACCAGGACGACCACTACGTCGACGTTGTGGGCCGCAGGGAGGAGCAGGCCAGCAGGGAGAGCCTCAAACGACTGCTGCGCCCCCGGTCGGCCGTGGTCATCGGTGTGACGAGCCGTGCGGTGTCGATCGGCAACGCGATCCTGCGCAGCATCGCGTGCCACGGTTTCACCGGACCGGTCTACGCCGTCCATCCTCAGGCTCCCAGCGTCGCCGACGTCTCCCTTCCCGTCCACCGTTCCGTCGCGGAGCTCCCCGAGCCCCCCGACCTCGCGGTGGTGGCGGTCCCTCCCGACGCGGTGGTCCCCGTGGCACGGTCCTGCGGTGAGCGGGGAGTCGGAGCGCTCGTCGTCGTCACCTCGAACCTTGGCCCCGACACGAGCCGGGAACTGCTGTCGGTGTGCCGGAACAACGGGATGCGGCTCGTGGGACCCAACAGCTTCGGCGTCGTCTGCACCGAGCCCGGGGTGAACCTCCAGGCGACCTTCGCCGCGCGTCCGCCCTCCCCCGGAGGCGCGGGTCTGGTCGTGCAGTCGGGCGGGGTCGGCATCAGCCTGTTCGACCACCTCAGCCGTCTGGGCGTGGGGGTGTCCTCGTCCCTGGCGGTGGGCAGCCGCCTGGACGTCAGCAGCAACGACATGCTGAGCTGGTGGGAGGCGGACGGGTCGACCACCATGGCGGTGGTGCACGTGGAGTCCTTCGGCAACCCCCGGAAGTTCTCCCGACTCGCCCGCGGGGTCGGGCGGCGGATGCCCGTCCTGGCCGTGCGTACGGGGCGTTCGGAGGCGGGGAGACGAGCGGCCCTGGCGCATGGCGGTCCCTCCCTCCCCTCCGTCCCGGCCGCCGACGCCCTGTTCGACCAGGCCGGGGTCACAGCCGTGTCCGGAGTCGGCGAACTGGTCGCGACGGCGGCCCTCATGGCCCACCAGCCCCTTCCCCGAGGTCCCCGTGTGGCGGTCCTGACCAACACCGCCGGCATAGGGGGGATGGCCGCTGACGCGTGTCACGACGCCGGGCTGGAGATCGTCGAACTCTCCGAGCGGACGCGGCGCGGCCTGGAGGAGTCACTGCCCGACGGAGCGCTGTGCGCCAATCCCGTCGACACCACGCCGGCGGCCCGCAGCGACCAGTTGCGCACCTGCCTGGAGGCGCTGTCCGCGGCCCCGGAGGTGGACGCCGTCATGGCCATCACGGTCCCCACGGCGCTCGCCGATCCGGCCCCGGCCGTCAGCGCGGCGGTGCGGGACGTCCCGGTGGTCGCGGTCACGCCCGAACAGCCCGAGTCCGTGGCCGTCATCGGGAGCGAGGGCAGGTGCGTGCCTTCGTACAACGGCCCCGAGCCGGCGGCGGCGGCGCTCGGCGCCGCGTGGCGGCGCGCCTCCTGGTTGGCCCGCCCGCCCGGGAGGATCCCCGCACTCTCCGGCGTGGCGTCGTACCGGGCGGCCGAGATCGTGAACGAGTCTCTGGAGTTCCCGTCCCAGGGTGGATGGCTGCCCCTGCACCGTGTGATGGAGCTGCTCGCCTGCTACGGGATCGTGCTCGCGCCGTGGCGCCACGCACGCACCGAAGAGGAGGCGCTGCGCGCGGCGGCGGAGATCTCCGGGCCGGTCGCCCTCAAAGCGGACGTGGCGGGCATCGTTCATCGCGGACGCGCCGACGCCCTGTGCCTCGGCCTGACCGGAGAGGAGCGGTTCAGGAACGCCTACCGTGCTCTGGCCGAACGGTTCCGGGGAAGGGCGCGCGACTTCCTCGTGCAGGGGATGGTGTCCCCCGGTTTCGAGGTCCTGATCGGATCGGTCCAGCAACCCGACTTCGGCCCCGTGATCGTGTGCGGGCCCGGCGGAAGCTACGCCGAGGCGCTGAACTCGCGGACGTCCAGGCTCACCCCGCTGACCGACGTCGACGCGGCCGAGATGGTCCGGTCCGTGCCCGAGCTCAGGCGCCTGGGCGAACGGGACGGGGAGAGGGGCGTGGAGCCGGCTGTACTGGAGGAACCGCTGCTGAGGTTCTCGAAGCTGGTCGATGACCTGCCGGAGATCGCGGAAGCCGAGATGAACCCGGTCGTCACCGGCTCCTCGTCGGCCGTGTGCGTCGACGCTCGTGTGCGGGTGGCCAGGTATCCGCACGGGGACCCGTACCTGCGCGCGCTCCGACCGCTGTGACCGGCGAGGGAGTCGGGACGCCGGGGCCCGGCCGGGAGAGCCATAGGGCCCGCCTCAGCCGGGGCCCAAGGCCCTGGTACTCCGGGCATCCGCGGACAAGGCTGGGACGAGGGACGGAGTGGAGGCGGAGGGGCCGGAAGGGCGTTCACGAGAGAACGGACCGCACTGGCCGTTCCGGGTCGGCCGCCGTCCAGGGCAGGACATGAGAGGAGCCCCTGATGCACACCGTGCGCGACGTCATGACGGCCGAGGTCTTCTCCGTCACGGAGGACACCGGCTACCGCGAGGTCGCCGAGGCGCTGGTCACCCACGGCGTGAGCGCGCTGCCCGTGACCAACGGCGAGGGCCGCGTGGTCGGTGTGGTCTCCGAGGGAGACCTGCTCCACAAGGAGGAGTTCACGGGAGGGGACTACGACCCCCCGCTGCGCGCCCGGTTGCGCGCCCGGCTGGGGGCGGGGGGCAGCGCGGGAGACAAGGCCGCGGCCAGGAACGCGACCGAGTTGATGACCAGACCCGCCGTGACGGTGGCTTCTGACGCGTCCGTCGTCCTCGCCGCCCGGCTGATGGAGCGGCACGGGGTCAAGCAGATGCCGGTCGTCGACGGGGACGGGAACCTGATCGGAATCGTGAGTAGGAGGGACCTGCTGTCGGTCTTCGTGAGAGAGGACGACGACATCGCCGAGGAGACGCGGAGCGTGATCAGAGAGATCCTGCCGGAACCCATCGCCACGGTCGAGGACGGGGTGGTGAGGCTGACCGGCGAGGTGGAGCACCGCAGCGACGTCGAGAAGCTGATCCACCGCGTCCGGCAGATCGAGGGTGTGGTGGCCGTCGACTCCGAGCTGCGCTGGCACGCCGACGACGTCGTGCCCCAGCACGTTCAGTGGCGGGCAGGGACCCCCTGACACCCCAGTGCTGGCACGCCGCCATCGACGAAACGGCGCGCGAGCCATCCATGATCCATACGTCATCGGTATGTCCCAGAGCGGCGCATCGCCCGGATCCCGTCCGAGGTCGACACCAAGGGCCTGCGGCACTTCTTCGCCTCGACGGCCGTGCGCAACGGCATCCCGCTGTCGGACGTGGCCGACTACATGGGCCACAAGGACATGCAGGTCACCCACAAGACCTACAAGCACCTGCTGCCCGAATCCCTGACCAGCATGAGCAGAGTGGTCAGCAAGGCGCTGTTCCAGTAGCACCGACAACGCCCGGAGGTCCCCGGCGGCGTGCCGGGGACCTCCCCCGTTGACAGGCCCTACCTCTGTTGACGCACCCACTTCCTCAGCTCGGCCGGATCGCAGCGCAGCGATCTGCCGATCACCACCAGGGGCAGCCCCAGATCACGGCCCTCCATCCGTGCCCAGCGCTCGGACTTGCCCAAGTAGCGCGCCATCTCCTTGAGCGTCATCAGCCGTTCCATGCTCCTGTCGTCTCTCTCCGCTGCTCTCTCCTCCCTGGTCGCGAGAATGCTGGGACAGGGTGACTTCAGGGCCTGGGTTACGCGAAACCCAGCGCGAAGTCCGTGTACTGCTCCTGGTCCCACGACGGGTCGAGCAGGTTGAGCCAGATTCGTGCCCGTGGCCCCTGCTCCACCAGGTCGGGCATCGTCGTGCATCCGATCGCGAACCTCGGCCGAGGCACCATCAGGTACTGCGAGGCCCGGATGTAGACCGCCAGGTCGGTCCGGCGGTTGGCCAGGCGTCGTTCGTTGGCTCCGTCCAGGACCAGCAGCACCCGGGGAAAGCGCGGGTAGCGCTCCTGCCACGCCGGACGCGCTGATCCGTCCGCAGCGCTCCCGCGTTTGCGCAGAGGGTGGTGGTCGAAGTAGCGGGCGTAGGCCACCAGTTTGGCCGCCAGCCGGTGTACGGGCATGGTGGCGCGGTCCACCTCCACCAGGAACTGGATCTGTCTACGGGTCCCACGGGGTTCGACGGCGATGTAGTGCAGCAGGGCGTCGCTGATCACGTGGGTGTCGGCGAACCTGCCGTTGGCCTTGGTGTAGCGGTGGGCCACCTCCGGGGTCCAGTGCAGGGGTTCGAAGTCATCCCCCAGGAGACGGGCGTGTTCGAAGAAGGCCAGGCCCGTCTCGACTACCGCCAGCATGTGCTCAGCAAGCGGGCCTGCGGCGCGCTCGGGGTTCATCTGGTAGGGGCGCGCCGGCACCTGGTCGGTGTCCTGTACCGCGTGTGCCCCTGCGGGGGTGAGGAACCAGCGGTGCGGTCGGCGACCCGGGGGCACCACGCGGTCGGCCAGGCCCTGGGCTCGCAGTTGGTGCAGGACGTGGAGCATGTACCGGCGCGAGGCGGTGTCCGGTGTGAGCAGGCGGGCCAGTTGGTGGCTGGTGACCAGGCGGTGTTGGTAGAGCACCGCCTGGGCGTGTTGGGCCAGGGCGCTGGACTCGATGGTGCGGATCGGCAAACCCTCGTCCTCCTTGATGTAGGAAAAGAAATCCCGTCATAAGGAGGAAGCCAGCCAGGGGCAAGCATGTGACGCATCGCGACCGCACAACCCCAACACCGTTGTTCTAGGGTGTTGTCGCTGGTAGAAACCACGAGCGTGGACAGGCAAGCAAGCCAAGGACGAGAGCGACTGGGCACCGAACCGTTGGCGTTGTTGTTCACCCGCACGTCCGACCCCATGGCCGCTCCGAAGACCCCTGGAGGCGTTCTGGCGCGACTATCGACTGAGCGCGGTGGATGGCACCTGCCTAGACATACCCAACGCGATCGCGAACCGGGCCTCCTTCGAAGTCGGGGCCCTCGAAGCCGCGGGCGCCCTGCACCCGCTGCTCCCCCGCAGAGGCCTGAATGGGCCCGGTGCCCGCCCCGCCCTGCTCCCTGGCAGGACCGGGGCAGACACCGTGTTCACCACTCCTTCCGCAGACGCCCGACCACCTCCCCGATCCTTCGCGCGTCCGTCGCGTAGACGAGTCGCAGGTGCCGGTCCGACGAGAGGAAGTCGGTGCCGGGGAGCCCCGCGACCCGGCATCGGTCCCGCATGAGCCGGGCCAGCGAGCGGTCGTCGTCCTCGGGTAGGACGGACCAGAGGAAGTAGGTGGCTGTGGGAGCGCTGGAGACCACCCCCTTCTCCGCGAGCGCATCACGCAGCAGGTCGCGTGACCTCCTGAGGGTCGCCAGCGTCTCGACCAGCCAAGGGGAGTCCTCCGTCCGGTAGGCGGCCACCATGGCCGCCTGCTGGAGGGGGCGGGCCGAACCCAGCCGGTATCCCACCCTGCCTTTGATCCGGTCGACCAGCTCCCGGCTGCGGGAGAAGGCGAACCCGCCGCCGATGCCCGCGATGTTGTGGGACTTGGTCGCCCCGGACAGCACGAGGGTCCGCCGTGCCACCTCGCCCCCGAAGGAGGCCATGCTGGTGTACGTGCCTTCCAGAAGGACGCGGGCGTGGAGTTCGTTCGACACGATCATCAGGTCCTCACGCACCGCGACCTCCGCGAGTAAGGCCAGGTCCTCGGGGGAGAAGACGTACCCGGTCGGGTTGTGCGGGTGGCACAGGAAGATCGCCCGCGTCCGCGGAGACAGCGCCCGGGAGAGCCCCTCTGGGGAGAACGGCCGCTCGGAGAACGGATCCAATCCCACCGGGACCGGGTGCCCCCCGGCTGCCTCGACCACCTCCCTGATCGGCCGGAAGGACGGGGTGAAGTAGAGAACCTCGTCCCCGGCCTCCAACAGGGCGTCGAAGATCAGTACCGCAGCCTGGAGGGTCCCGCTGTGCAGCCAGAACGCCTCGGCCGGGACGTCCAAGCCGTGCCGATGCTGGTAGAAGTCAGCGAGGGCGCCCGCAACACCGCTGGTTCCGTAGGGCGGCGCGTAGCCAACGGGTTCGTTGAACCTCTCCTCGACCGCGGCTCGGATCAGCGGGTCCGGGAGGAAGTCCATGTCGGCCTCGGTCATCACGACCGTCCCATCAACGCCGCCGCCCTCGGCCTGCCAGCGGGCCGAAAAGCGGAGCTCCGGAAGGGCGCTTCCCCTCACGGACGGGTCATGAGTCTGTACGGACGGAGACACTGACCGTGTATCCCTTCGGGTCGCGCCACGGGCCCCGGTTCCCGTCGAACCAGGCATGGATCCGATCATGGAGCGCGGAGACGACAGCGGGGCGCTCCGGCGCCTCCGGTGGCAGCCCGCAGACGGACAGCAAGGCGACGGAGAACTCCACCAGTCGGCCGGGTTCCGAGAAGATCAGGCTGTTGTCGTACCTGGTGGTACGCACGTTGCCGAACGCGGCTTCCAGGAGTGGCGGAAGGTTGTCGGAGTGGATGCCGTTGACCGTGCGCATGCCCGGGTCCAGCCCTTGGCGGGCGATCTCCTCGCGGACCATCCCGGTGGCGTGCGGTACCACCTCCGCGTGGTTGACCACAGTGACCGCGGTCCCTCCGGGGCGCAGGACCCTGCGGAACTCCGCCAGGGCCTTCGCCGGATCGTCCACGTGGTAGAGCATGTGTCGGGCGTACAGGAGGTCGAAGGCTCCACCGGGGAGGGGCAGTTCCGTCGCCGAACCCAGGAGTCCCTCTGTACCCGGCACCGCCCGCGCGGCCTCGACGGCGGACGGTGCGGTGTCGATACCCACGAGGCGTCCGCGGTGCCCGGCCACGGAGCGGGCGCGGAGGAAACCCGCAGTGCCGCACCCGACGTCGACGACGTCGTGCTCAGGGGAACACTCCGCGCCATCGAGGACGGCCGCCTCCACGTCGTCGGGGAACTCGCTGAGCTCCTGGTGTGCGGCGATGCGGACCTTCAGCGGATCGAGGCTCGCATACTCCTCGGCGACCGCTGTCAGAAACTCTCCCTGGCTCATGTCACTGCTCCTCATGCTCTGCGCTCGTCGTGCTTGGCTCCGCCCGCGTCTGTCGGGGCGGTGACTCCGTGATCCCAGGCAGCCTGATGGCCTCGACCGGGCAGGTCTGCGCCGCCGCCAGGAGGTCGTCGGAGGGGAATACCCGCCCGTTGAGCGGGTGGGACACCCCTTCACGAAGTACGAAGTATCCAGGAGCGGCGGAGACGCACACCCCCGCCCCTTCGCACCGGAGGGGGTCGACCCATACCGACCACTCCGCTTCGTTCCCTCTCTCCTCTCTCACCGGGTCACCACACGACCCGTAGGGAAGCAAGGCCACGGACGACCCGGCCTGTCTCCCAGTCGGTGTCCCGCTCCCCGGCGGCGAGTGACAGGCGGGGGTAGCGCCGGACCAGGGCATCCAGGGCGACCTGCGCCTGCAACCGGGCCAGTGGGCCGCCCACGCAGTGGTGGGCTCCGTGTCCGAATCCCAGGTGGGGGCAGCGCTCCCGAGTGATATCGAGGCGGTCGGGTTCCTCAAAGACGCGGCCGTCGCGGTTCGCCGCAATCATGGCCGGGACCACCGCCTCTCCCGCGCGGACCAGGGTGTCGCCCACGCTGACGTCCTCCAAGGCCACACGCACGAAGCCTCCGGCCACGCCGATGGGTACGTACCGGAGCAGCTCCTCCACCGCGCTGGGGACGAGTGTGGGGTCCTCGCACAGCAACTGCCATTGGTCCGGGTTCTGGAGCAGAGTGAACACTGAGCTGCTCAGGAAGACCGAAGGGCTGCCACGACCGCCCACCAACAGGGCGACGACCAGGTTGACGAGTTCGGCCTCGCTGAGGCGGTCCGCCTCCTGTTGTGCGTCGAGCATGTCGCTGAGGAGGTCCTCACCCCGTGCCAGTGTGCGGTCCGCGATCAGCAGGCGCAGGCGTTCCTCCATGTCGGTCCTGGCCCGGGCGATCTCGTCTCCACTCAGCTCCCGGGAGGTCAACTTCTCCGCGAGGGCGGTGAAGCGTTCCCTGTCCTGGTCGGGGACGCCCAGAAGCTCGCAGATCACGATGAGCGGGAGTGGGACCGACAGGTGGGTGTTCAGGTCGGCGGGACCCCCAGCCTGTTCCATTCCGTCCAGGAGATCGTCCACGATGTCCCGGACCCGGGAGCGGAGGAGTTCGATCCGCCTGGAAGTGAACGCCCCCGCGATGACCCGCCGCAGCCGTGTGTGCTCGGGAGGGTCTTGGGCCATGATCGAACTGGCGGGGATCATCTCCGGGGACAGCCGCGGTGTCTCGGGAGTGGTCGCCGCAGCTCGGGAGAACCGAGGATCAGACAGAACCTGCTTGACATGGGCGTGGGCGGTGGCCAGCCAGGCCTGGCCGCCCACCGGCATGGCGATCCGGACGAGGCTATCGCCGAGCAAAATCGGGCCGTACTCCGGTTCGAGGTCGAGGGTCGGGGCCGGATCGAAGGGATAGGCGATCACCAGGCGTTCGTCGGTGTGCACTACTCACTCCTGTGGGTCGGGGGAACGGGGAGGGCACTGCCCACCACGCGGCCGTTCCGCATCACGAAGGCCACGCTCCGCAGGTGGGAGAGGTCATGGTCGGGAGTGCCGCGCACGGCGACGAGGTCGGCGCGCAGGCCCGGCGCTACCGCACCGACGAGGTGGCCCAGGCGCAGGGCCTCGGCTGTGCCCGACGTCGCGGTCTCAATTACCTCCAGGGCGGAAAACCCGAGGTCCCGGTAGGCGGCCAGGGACTCAGCCATTCGGTCGTGGGGGGAACCGGGGATACCGGAGTCGGTGCCCGCAGCGAAGCTGACTCCCGCCGAGCGCATCGACCGCAGGTGGGCGGCCCGCACTGCCCAGGACAGGCTTCCGGTGGACGCTCGCGCACGGTGGTTGATCGTCGGGCAGACGGCGATCCCGCTCGCGCCGATCGTGTTCATGAGCGCGGCGTCGGGGTCGAATCCGGACGGGGTGAACCAGGTGCAGTGCTCGAGGGTGTCAACCCCGGCACGTACAGCGGCCCGCACCCCCTCGGTCCCGTGAACGTGGGCGGAGACGGGCAGGCCGTGCAGGTGTGCGGCGCCAACCATCGCATCCAGTTCGCGGTCGTCGAACTGCGACCGGTGCGGGGAGCCGCTTCCGCTGGTGAACCCACCGGTGACCATGATCTTCACCCAGTCGGCGCCCCGACCGGCGTTCTCGATGACCTTCGCTCTACCCTGCTCCGCGTCCGTGACCTCCCCGCCCATGAAGGAGCAGTGGCCGCCGGGTCGGGTGAGCGGGCGCGTCGAGAGTAGGAGCCGGGGGACAGGCAGGCCGTCCCGGGACGCGATCTCCTGGAACTGGGTGTCCAGGAAGCGGGGGGCACCCATGTCGCGCACCGTGGTCACCCCGGAGAGCAGGAGCCGCCGGGCGGATGTCTCCATGGTCGCGAGGATCTCGTCGTCCGAACTCCTGAGCGCCTCGCCCATCGGGTCAGTTCCGCCGTCGAGGGCTAGGTGCGTGTGAGCGTCGATCAGCCCGGGCAGGAGAGTGGTGCCTTCGAGCCGGACCACGCGGTGGAAGATGCTCGGAGATCGCTCCCCGCAAGAGCCGACCCAGGTGATCCGGTCGCCCCTGACCAGGACCGAACCCCCATTCAGGACGCGCCCGCCCCTCCCCGTGACGACACGGTCCGGGAGAAGCAGATACGCCTCGTCCGCGCTCCCGGGGGTCGGGGGCGGGTTCCAGTACACAGCGGAGGCGTCAGGCGCGCGCACGGTGCCGGTCACCCTCCTCAAACAGTTCGATCACGCGCGTTCCGGGCTCCAGCACGGCGGAGTGTGTCTCCCCGTCCGCGACTTCGAAGGCGTCGCCGGGGCCACAACGAAGCACCCGATTGCCTATGGTCAGCTCCATGCCACCGGTCAGGACCACCCCAAGCTGAGGGCCGTGCGCGTGCGGGGGGACGGTACCGCCTTCCTCGAACGTCCACAGGACGACCTGCCCGCCGTTCCCGGACGTCCCAGTGCCCCCGGAGATGAGGCGCCCCTCGGAACCGGGAAAGGACGTGTCGGCCTCGGGCAGCCGCCACACCCATTCGGGGTAGGCGCTCAGTGTGTGTTCAGGCATGCTTTCTCTCCTCGTCATGTGGCAGAGGGGTCGGCGTTCCCGGCCGGCTCTCCGAAGTTGCGGGGCCCCAGCAGGGCGTAGTAATCGAGGCGCAGTGCGCGCAGCACGGCCGTTGTTTCTTCGTGGCCCGTCCCAGTCCCACAGGTGACCTCTTCGGGAGCCGTCCACGCCACCCGGGCGGGCAGTGTCCGGCTCCCCTCAGGGCCGAAAGGTTCGGTGCGGTCCAGGACCGAGAGCAGGGTCCCGGCGGCGGCCGTCCGCGCACGGACCGGCCCCCGCACCGCCAGGTAGTGGAGTAGGAGCATGCGGCGGAAGAGCACCAGGGGGTCGTCGGCGTTCTCGGCCTCGGCCCCGACCGCGTGGACGAGGGCCTCCGGCGATCGGTCCTCGGACGTGAAGTGCTGGAGCAGGACTGCGAAGACCAGAGCGTCGAGGTCGGTGGCGCCGGGGTCCGACACCAGAGTCAACTCCCGTGCCTTGACGAACCGGGCGGCGGTGTCCCAGGCGACCGGATCTCCTTCCGGCACTTGGGGAACGAGGTCCGAGAAACGGAGCGGTCCAATTCCACCCGGGGGGAGGGTCCCCCGCAGCGCTTCCAAGGCGATCTTGTTCCGCTGGAACCAGAGCCCCTCCCGGAGCGGGAGAGCGCCCGGCCCTGTCCGGGGAGCAAGGAGCAGGAAGGAGGCCAACTGGTGGACCAATACCTCCAACCTCTCCTCACGCCCGATCGCCGGGGGAGGGAAGTCCGCCGGAGGGACCCGCGCCGCCAGGGGGCGGCGGCTCCCCGACCACAGGTCGAGGCCGAAGAGGGAGCGCACGTGCGCGAGCCGAGACCTGCGCACCTGGAAGAGCGTGGTCACCACGTCCGGGAAGCGCCTCCTGAGTGCTGAGGGCAGGGACGACAAAGGATCCCGGGACCGGTCGCGGGAGTAGTCCGGGACGAGCGCGACCAGGTCGACGTCGGAAGCCAGCCGGAACTGCCCCGGAGCGTGCTCCAGGACCGCCGGTTCACCCCGGGCCAGCGACCCGCTCACCAGGATGTCCGTCTCCGTGAGCCCGGCGGACTCCTCCTGCACGGCCTCCACGTAGAGGTCCAGCCACGCGGAAACCTGCGTTCGAGCCTCGTCCGGCACAAAGACTGAGTGGCTGAACCAGGAACCCTGGGGTGCGAATCGGGAGGGGTGGCGCAAGGCGTACGGCATCAGAGTGCTCTCCGCGGTCGTCGGTCAGTGTCGAACGGTCTGGCGTCGGACGGTCCGGTGCCCGCTGTTCCTGGGACCGCGACCGCGGAGGAGTAGAGGCGCATGATCGCGGACATGTCGAGGTCTCCGTGCCCCTCCGCCACGACGCGGCGCAAACCCCGGTCGGCGGCCTCGCCCAGCGGAACCTCCGCGCGGTGCTCCCGCGCGGCGTCGACCGCGTAGCGGACGTCCTTAGCGATGAGCCCGAGTCGACACATGATCTGGTCGTGACGGTCGGAGAGCATGTTGTCCGAGTACGTGGACGCCACCCCGGACGCCCAACCATAGGTCGAGAGGATCTCGCCCACCGTCCCGGTGGGGAGCCCCATACAGTCCGACAGGTTGAGGGCCTCCGAGAGGGCGGCCAGGAGGGAGGCCGCCAACAGATTGTGCGCCAGCTTAAAACGGGTGCCGAACCCAGGGGGGCCCAGGCGATAGACCCGCTCGGTCAGAACATCGGTGACCGGTCTGAGGAGTTCGGCGGTCTCGTCGTCCGCTCCCAGGAACATGATGAGCTCCCCGCTACGGGCACGCGGTCGGCTCCCCGTCACCGGGGCGTCCGCCGGCAGACCGCCGCAGGCCTCGACCATCCGAGCCCAGGTGTCGGCCCACCGGTGGCTCAGGGTGGAGCACTCCATGGCGACCGCGCCGGTGCGCAACCCGGCCAGGGCCCCATCCGGTCCGGTCCAGACGGCGCGGCCTGCGTCGTCGTCGGCGACGACAGAGCAGATGAGGTCGGCGCCCTCCGCGGCCTCCCGAGGCGTGGCGGCGACCTCGTCCGCACCCGCGACCGCCCGGAGCCGTTCCACCCCACGGTTGTACAGGCGCAGTCGGAACCCGGACCGACGGAGCAGGGGGATCATCTCCGAGGCCATGACACCGGCCCCTAGGACCGCCACGGTGCGGATGCGCGGTTCCCGGCTCATGGGGTCACCGATCGCGCGATCTCGGTGCGGTTGCGCGGGTCGGGCCCGTACAGGCACCAGACCATGCTGGGGTGCATGGTCTCCAGGACCGTGAGGTTTCCCAGCTCCTCGACCACGTCGACGGATCCGATGCACGCGTCGACCTCACCGGAGGAGGCCTTGTACGCACCGAGCGGTTTCGCGGTGACGAAGGTGAGGCGCGCGGTAGGGGGAAGGAGTCGTTTCGCGAACGCCAGGGTGGCGGGGTGCAGGGCGGCCGAGCCGATGTGATCCCTCACCTGTGCCTTCGCGGGGTTGACGGCCAGGCACATGGGTTTGGTGGGGCTCTCCCAAACGCACGCCAGGTTGAGCCTGCCGTGGTAGCGAAAGTGCACGTCGGCCCAGTTGTCGACCACCGCGCCGTCGACGATGTCGAGGTATCCGGCGGCGACGAGGGCATAGGAGGAGTGCTTCAGCGCGTGTTCGATGGCCTCGGGAAAGGAGTCCTTCAGCACGACGTCCTCGGACCACCTCCGGGCCTCGTTCTCGGCGTCGGTCCCCTTCGGTCCGAGCGTGGCGATCGCCCGGCCAAGGCCCGCAGGGGGCGGTGATCCCTTCGGGAAGGGCCGCGTCGCCAGCCGTTCCGCTCGTTTCTGTGCCATCTCTTCCGAGTTCCTCCGGTGGTGTGCCCGGTCGGGCCTGCTCTGGTTTTCCCTGGTCTCAGCCGGCCGGGGCGCCAAGATCATCGACCAGGGCAGTCATGACCTCCGCCGGCGCGCCCTGGAGGTAGAAGTGGTCACCCTCGAAAACCCGGAAGGTGAACGGTCCGGTCCCGTGCTCCCGCCATACGGAGAGCTCGGCGTGGTCGACCTGCCGGTCGGCAGCGCCCACGTAGACGACCAAGGGCAGGTCGAGCCGGGTCCGTGGGCGCGCACGAAGCTCCCGATCGAGGTCCAGGTGCCATCGCAGGGTGCCCAGGTGCATACGAAGCATCCGCGGATGCCGGGCCAGCTCCTCGGGGACCCCACCGATTGAGGTGATCGCCCTGACCAGTTCGTCGTCACCCATGAGGGCGTGCGGGGCACCCGGTTCTGCGACCCCCGGGGCAGCACACGCGGATACCACCAGACACAGCGGACGCGGCCCCGGCAAGGGGGCCAGTGCCCGTGCCGTCTCAAACGCGAGGGTGGCCCCCATGCTGTGACCGAGGAGGCCGTAGGGGCGGTCGCCGGAACGCTCACGGACGGTGCGGGCGAGTGTCTCCGCCAGGGTCGTCGCGTGGGGCCGTGCGACCTCCGCACGGGGAGGGATTTCGATCGGACACACTTCGATCCCGGGCGCGAGGGCGGGGCGCCAAGGGGCGAAGAATCGTGCGTTCCCCCCAGCGTGGGGGAAACAGAAGAGCCGGATGGGGGACAGCGGTGACAGCTCCTTGGTCAGGGTGGAGGCGCTCAGGCGGGGTCGGCCTGCTCTGACGCGTTCGACAGGGATACGGTCAGACGGTCGAACTCCTCGGCGGTGAGGGTCCCGACGAACACCTCGCCAAACAGGCGGTTGGTCGTGTCCTCCGCCCGCTTCCAGGCCTGGTGCAGGTCGGGGTGCTGCTCGGCCCGGGCCATGAGCTCGTCCACCTCAGGCTCACTCCAACCGCTGCGCAGGAGACGCGCCCGGCCCCCTTCGAAGCGGTCCGCCACGATGGCGAGGGGGATGTCAAGTCCGTGGACGCGGAGCGCCGCAAAGTGGAGGCCGCCTCTCAGCTCGCGCACGAGCATCAAGGCGTGGGCGAGCAGAGCACGGTCGCTCTCAGGGCGGGGGGCGGACCGCCAGCCCGCGAACAGGGGGAGGGCACCGGCGTCAGCGCGGTCGGCGATGGTGAGCAGGGTGCGGGCCAGAGCGCCTTCGTCACCGGTTTCGGGAAGGTTGCGCTCTCCCCACTCCCAGCAGACCTCGCTGTAGTGCCGGAGCGCATCCTCACCGGTCAGAGTGCGTGATCTGCGCAAGACGTACTTCATGAACCACTCCGGGAAGATCCCGAAGACCTGGGTCGCGGTGGCCAGGGAAGGGGTGCCGGTAGCGGAAAGCCTGCCGCGTACGTAGAGGCTGCGCTCCCGCACCCCGATTTCCGCCTCGCGTTCCGCGATGTTGGACGACCTCATGAACTCGCCTCCGACACGGACGATGAGATCCCGGCTCGTCTCTGCCAGCAGGGAAGCACGTTCGACCTTCGAATGGCCGGATGTGGACACATCACCGAGAGGGGTGGGCATGGGTTTCGCCTTCCGTATCTGTGAACTTCTTACGGAAACCCTCGCAAGAGGGTTCCCCTCTCTCCAAGAGGGAGCACGTCTCGTTCCGTAGTACCAGCGAGGGCTTGCGAAATGGGTGAAACACAAGGTCAAGACCGCTTTCCTGGAAGGCTTCCCGGGACCGCCAAGGAGCGTTGGGGGAGTGCCTGTGTCTCGATAAGGGGTTTCCTTCTCGCCAGTGGACGGGAGCAGACACTAGCCCCATGAAAGTGTGAACGCAAGATTAACCAGAACCTGAAAAACCTTGCGTGTGTGACTTGATCGGTGGTAGCTTCTCGCCGTGGCTCTAGCCGGAAAGCCCTAATGATCAGGCTTAACGCGCCTCTTGCTCTTGTGTTGACCAAGCAAGAGAGAGCAAGGATCTTTACTCCGGGTGCGTGAGTGTTGGTCTGCCCCGGCGCCATCATTCACATCAGGAAGACAGGAGTACCGTGCGGATCTCTCTTCCGATCGAGGTCCCCCTGGCCTCCGGGTATCAGTTCTACGCCTTTCCCCTGGCCATCCTCGCCACCGTCGAGGACGCCACCGACTGGGTGCTGAGCAACCACATACACGTGGTGTACGACCCCAGGAAGCAGAGGGCTCCGGTCCCCTTCGCGTTCTACTTCTTCGACTACTCGCGGAGCCCCTGGCTGGAAACGGTCAAGACGGACCGGTTCTGGATGGCGGCCACCGGGCAGGACGCCGTGTCGGTCTGCAGGGACGCCATCGCCGCCGGGTACTACCCGTACCTGAATCTCAACGAGTTCCGGGTACCGGGCCGCGACGCCACAGGGAAACGCGACCAGTCCCACGACGTGCTCCTGTGCGGATTCGACGACGGGGCAGGGGTCTTCGAGCTGCTGGGCTACTCGGACACGGGAACGCTGGACCGCTCACACATCGGCTACCGGGACTTCGCCGCGGGATACGCCGACCTCGACGCCATTCCGAACGGCTGCCACCAGGTCTTCTTCTACAGAGTCAGTCGTGACTGCGACTACACGATGAACCCCTCACTCGTCGGAGAGGCCCTGGAGGAGTACCTGCGGGGGGACAACGCGTCGCTGCGCTTCGGCTCGCTCCAGACCCCCTGGAACCGCGTCTACGGGATTCGGTCCTACGACCTTCTCTCCGAGTACGTCACCGACTACGTCTCCGGAGCCGAGCGTTACGACATCCGGAACCTGCACGTCCTCTGGGAACACAAACACCTGATGACCCTGCGGCTCGAGCGACTCACCGAACTGACAGGGAAGGACTGCCTCTCCGGACTGGCGACAACGTTCCGAGAGGTGGAGGCCGACGCGCTAGCCCTGCGAAACGGGATGTTGAAGTACGAGCTCAGCGGGCGTTCCTCCCGTTTCGCGGACACCTGGAAAGCACGCCTGGAACGGGTCAGGGAACGGGAGACGGAGATTCTCCGCAGCGCCGTCGAAGCCCTTCGTCCGACATGACCGGCCCCGTGCCCACCCCTTCCCCTGAAGAACAGGAGACGACCTTTGGAAACACTCGACCGAGTGCGGAGAATCGTTGCCGAGAACTCCGGGCTCGACGAATCCACGGACGTGTCAGCCCCGGACACGAACCTTTGGGACGCCGGTATGGACTCGGCGCGCAGCGTACGCATCATGATCGCCGTCGAGGACGAGTTCGACGTGGAGATGCCGGACGAACTCCTCACCAGGGAAACCTTCTCCAGCATACGGGCCCTGGCCGAAGCGGTCCTCTCCATCACCGGTGAACAGGAGGCGGGATGACCGTCACGGAACCCGCCCGGGAGGCAGTAGGAACGGAACCGGTCACAAAGGCCGCGCGCATCGCCCAGAAGGTGCTCGCCAAGCACTCCCGGGATGTGGACCGCGGGGCCCGCTTCCCCGTGGAGGGCATCGATGCCCTCAGACGTGCGCGCTTGCTGTGCGCGGTCGCGAGCGGGGAACAGGGCCTCGGACCGGAGGGCGGGGTCGCCGCGCTCGCCGACATCGCGGTCGCCCTCGCCCGCTCATGCGGGGCCACGGCGATGATCTGGGCCATGAATCAGATCCAAGTCGCCTGCTTGCTCAGGCACGGGCGGTCCGTTCCGGAACTGCGGGACCGCCTGGACCATATCGTCAGCCGGCAGTGCCTGGTCGCCTCCGTCACCAGCGAAAAGGCCGTCGGCGGCGATCTCGGCAGCAGCGGCGCGGCGGTCGTGCCATCCGGTGAAGGCCTCTCCGTCCAGAAGAGTTCCCCCGTCATCTCCTACGGTGCCTACGCCGACTTCCTCCTCGTGACCGCACGGCGGTCCGAGGACGCGGCCCCCAACGACCAGGTCCTAGTCCTCGCTGACCGGGAGCAGACCGCCCTGACACAGAGTGGGGTATGGGACTCGCTCGGTATGCGGGGGACCTGCAGCCCACCCTTCGAACTTTCGTCCAAGTTCTCGGCGGAACAGGTGTTCCCGGCACCGTTCAGGCAGATCGCCGAGGACACTATGACCCCTATCGCCCATGTACTCCAGGCAGCGGTCTGGTGCGGGCTCGCCACGGAGGCCGTGCACCGGGCCGCGCGCCTCGCACGCAGACGGGACCACCCCTCACCCCTCCTGGGGGAGGCCCAGTGGCGCCTCGACGCGCTCCAAGCACAGATCTCGGCGGCGGTGGATCTGGTCAGCCGCCTGTGGTCCGCAGACCACAGTGCGTCGATGTCGCAAAGCGCGCGCCTGAACGCGCTCAAGGTCGGCGCCTCCGAACTGGCGACTGACATCGCCCAGATCGCGCTGCGCGCAACAGGCATGCCCGGCTACCTGGAGCACGGCGACCACTCGGTCGCCCGCATCCTGCGCGACCTCCTGTCCGCGCCCCTCATGGTCTCCAACCAGCGTCTGCTCTCCGCCAACACCACTTTGGCCGCTTCGGTGAAGGGAAGTTATGAACACCGTTTCCTTGGATGACTCCCCTTCCTTGGATGGCTCTCCGGCAGGGGCCCTCAACGCAGATCTATCCCGGTTCTCCGTCAGCACCCCGGAACCAGGGGTGCGACTGCTGACCGGACTCCACGAACAGGTGGTCGACGTCCTGCGGGAGGGCCTCGCCGACGCCTTCGCCCCCTACCGGCCCTCCGTCTTCTGGGGACCGCCCGTCATCTCCCGCTCCGCCCCGGTTCGCGCCGGGTACGCGGACTCCTTCCCGCACCTGCTGGCCGAAGTGGGAGCGGCCCGACCGGGTGAGGGGATCGCGGAGGAGGGGGTGCCGGCCTCTGGCGGGGACAGCGGGAGAGGGCGGGCCAGCGGCCTAGTCCTCGTCCCAGCCGCCTGCCACCACGTCTACACCATGCTCAGCGGCCGGGAAGTGGCCTCCCCTTCGGCCTTCACCACCGAGAGCCCGTGCTTCCGCGACGAGTCCACGACCGAACACGGACGGCTACTCAGCTTCCGCCAGCGGGAGGCGGTGTTCGTGGCCGAGCCCAAGACCTGCGTCGAACTACGGGAAAGCTCCCTGGAACGGGTTCGAGACTGGCTGACCGGCCTGGGCATCCGGCACACCGTCGAAGCCGCCTCCGACCCCTTCTTCGGTCCCGGGAAGCGGTTGCTCAAGGCGTCCCAACGGGAGCAGCGACTCAAGTGGGAGTTCCACGCCGACACCGGTGGGGGGCGGGTGCAAGCCCTCGGTTCCTCCAACCACCACAAGGACCACTTCACCTCCTCGTTCAGCATCCGGGGACCTGAAGGCGCCCCGGTACACACCTCCTGCGTCGGCTTCGGGCTCGAACGCGTGGTCCTGGCCCTCATTGCGGCGCACGGCCCCGACCCGGCGAACTGGCCCTTCCGTGTCGGGGACCAGAGGGGAAACGATGATTCGCGCTGAGTCGCTGGTCAAGGAGTTCCGCAGCTATGAGCGCGGAACCGGTCTGCGCGGCGGGCTGGCGACACTTTTCAACCGCTCCTACAAGAGCGTACGCGCGGTGGACGCGGTGTCGTTCGAACTGGAGGAGGGGGCGAGGACCGCCTACATCGGCGCCAACGGGGCGGGCAAGTCCACCACCGTCAAAATGCTCACCGGCATTATGACCCCGACGTCGGGCCGCTGCCTGGTCAATGGCAGGGAGCCCTACCTGAACCGGCGGCGCGCAGCCCTGGACATGGGGGTGGTCTTCGGCCAGCGCAGCCAGCTTTGGTGGGACCTCTCTGTCCCCGATTCCTTCCGCATCCTCAGGCGCCTCTACCGGATCCCTGACTCGGTCTACCAGCGCAATCTCCGCCTGTACCGGGAAATGCTCGACATCGACGCGCTCGGTACGACCCCCGTCCGACAGCTGAGCCTGGGGCAGCGCATGAGGGCGGAGATCGCGGCAAGCCTCCTGCACGACCCCAGGGTCGTCTTCTGGGACGAGCCCACCGTGGGACTGGACCTGCGCCTGAAGGAGTCCGTCCGCGAGCTCATCACCCACGCCAACCGTGAACTCGGGACCACCGTCCTGCTCACCAGCCACGACATCGGTGACATCACCGCCATCTGCGACCGCGTTCTGGTGGTGGACCGCGGCCGGGTCATCCACCGTGGAACCGTACGGGAGCTGGCTGGTACGGCCACGTCCAGGTCGGTCCTCTTCGGTCATCAAGAAGGCTTGGGGGAGGAAGAGACACTCACCCGGGTGCGCTCCGTCCTGCCGGGGTCTGCGGCATCGGTGATGGAGGACGGAAGGTTCAGGGTCGACTACCCGTCGGCGGCTTTCGGGTCACGGGAGGTCCTGTCCATCCTCCTGGAGCATTTCGAGGTCACGGACTGCTACGCACCGGAGCCGGATCTCGAGAGCGTCGTCCGCGAGATCTACGGTGCCGGGACCGGTGCCGTATGACAACCTTGGGACGCTACCTGCCCTTTGCCGGGGCCGGTTTGCAGACCCTGATCAGGTACCGCATGCTGCTGTTCACCAACCTCGCCACCACCGCAACGACGATGGCCGTCATGATCTTCCTGTGGCGTGCGGTATTCAGCCAGTCCTCTGGCTTCGAGACGGCCGGCTTCAACGAGCGCGGCATCACCACGTACGTCATCGCCGCGCAGCTGCTCACCACCATGCAGGCGACCCGGGTGAGCGCCGAGATCAGCAACGACATCGCACGGGGTTCCATCGCGGTCGCGCTGGTACGGCCGGTGAGCTATCCGATCAGCCGGTTCGCCCTCGCACTTCCCGTGGCGTTCGCCAACACGGTCCTCGTGGGGGTACCGGTGGTCCTGTTCTTCTCCCTGATGTTTCCGGTGGAACCGCCGGCCCTCAAGGGCGTGTTCCTGTTCATCACTGCGGCTCTCTCCTCGCTGGTCATCGCCTTCTGCATCGAGATGTTGATCGGCACTGCGGCCCTGCTAACCGTCAACACTTGGGGTGTCGGCATCGTCGTGGGGGGTGTCGTTTCCCTGTTCTCCGGCGCTCTCGTGCCGGTGGACCTGATGCCCGACTGGCTTGCCGCGGTGGCCTCCGCACTCCCCTTCCAGAGCATGGTCTACGGTCCCGTCAACCTCTTGATGGGGCGGCACGAGGGCGGTTGGGGAGCTCTGGCGATTCTGGGACAGCAGTGGATGTGGGCGGTCATCATGGTGGTGCTGTGCACCGTGGCGTGGCGGTGGGCACTGGCCAAGATCGAGGTGCAGGGCGGATGAGGTACGTCGGTCTTGCCTGGTTCCTGTGCGGTGTGAGCTTGCACAGGCTGGTGGAGTACCGGGCCGACTTCATGATCGGACTGGTCGGTTTCCTACTGCGGGTCGGCGTGCAGGTCGCCCTGGTCCACATCATCTTCTCGCTTGTGCCGTCTGTGCACGGATGGGATTACGAGCAGGTCCTGTTCCTTCTGGGCTTCGCGATCCTGGCCCGGGGAATGGACAAGCTTTTCACGGACAACCTGTGGATGGTGGGCGGGTTCCTCGTCCGGACGGGTGACCTCTTCCGATTCATGATCCGCCCGGTGCGCCCCCTTTTCCTGGTGATCGCCGAACGTTTCTTCTGGCCCGACGCCCTGGGGGAGATCCTGCTCGGTCTGGTCCTGGTCGTCTACGCCGGGAGCCGGGTCGGCCTGGGGGTGCCTCTGGCCGAGGCGGCGGTCACCGGACCGCTTCTCGTGCTCTGCGGGGCGCTGGTCTTCACAGGAGTGAAGTTGGTGACCGCCTCACTGGCGTTCTGGACTACGACGAGCCATCCGGTCATGCACGGCGCCAACCAGATATCCGAGTTCTCCGGTTATCCGCTGGAACTCTACGGACCGGTGCTGCGCCGGGCCCTGGTCTGGGTGCTCCCGTTCGCCTTCACCGCGTACTTCCCCGCACGCTACCTCCTCTTCGGAGAGAGGGACGAGGTGCTGTGGTCGCCAGTGGCGGCCGCCGCGGTGCTCGCAGTGGGTCTCACGCTCTGGAGCACGGGGCTGCGCAGGTACGAGATGACCGGCAGCTGACGCGGGAACGACGAAGGGTGTTGCTCTTCCGAAGGGACGTTTGACCAAGGTAGTTGCTCTGTTGATCGGCCTGATCGTCGGTGGTGTCATACCTTCGTAGCAACACCGCAGGTCATGTGGAGGTTGCGTGGAAGGTAGGTCATCGTGGCCTGGGAAGCATCAAGTTCATAAAGGGTGAGAGCATGATGCAGGCGGATCTGTGAAAGGAAGAATCCATAGGGACGAAGAAGCTTCTCTCTTACATGAGGCAAGAGAGAAGATGTCGGGATTTGCCGACAACGCCCCATCCCATACTGCGTCAGGCTTTGACGTTTCCCGCGACCTCGGAAAGGTTGAACCCGTTCCTGTAGTGGTGCCTGTAGCGCCCGGTCAACCATAGGGTCAACCCTTGTTCGAACCATTATGTCAACCCTGCCGAGGGTGTTCGAGTCTTGGTGCCTACTCTCCGCGGGACTGCGGACAGGAGGCCACCCGGTCAGGGCGCAGCGAGATGACCGTTCAAGCGTTCCAGCCCCGGGAGTCGACTGACGCAGGCTCAGACAGCAACGGGGCCAAAGCCCCGGCGAGAGCGATCCGGATCCGCTCCGGTGACGTGGTCCAAGCGGACCAGGTCACAGAAGAGGTGATACACCCCGGGCAGACTCTCCGGCCATGCCTGTACGGCCAGGAACACTCGGCGTTCGAAGAACGCCCCACGCCTGGCCGTCGAACCGTACTACTGCGTGGTCGTATCCATGGGTGCACCAGGCTGACCGTGCACGCGTACCACCATGGGCCAACCCCGTACCACTCTGTTCCTCCACCCGTCGGCAAGGGCACCGGCACTGGTCACAGTGGTTTTCCGACAGAATCGGCAAACCACGTCGGCAAATCCGCCTGCGTCACCGCTCCCAAGGGTTGCCGACGTCCTGAATATGGCGTTAACCCCCACTTCCTTCCCTGTGAGGCGGAGTAGGCCCGCATTGGTCCGCTCAAAGCCAGACGCCCATGGGGCCGATGACGAAGAACCAGCCCTTGGCTATCTCCGGCTGCTGGCAATGACGCCCGTTGTTTCGTTCCGGGATGTGATGGAGGCTCTGGCGTACCAGCACGAGACACGTACCACGGGCCCTGGCCACGCTCTCACGGCGCTGGGGCTCCGAGGTCGGTCACAGGTGAGCTGACGGGGCACACACGGACTGGATGGGTGCGTGCGTAGACCGACAGGGCCAGAGACAGTTTCGGTTCCATAGCGTGGTCGGGACGGTACGACCACAGGAAGTCGAGAAAGGAGCGGTCGGTACGAGCCCGTCCCTCCAGCAGTACGAGCGCGTCCGGACCGTGCTCGCGTTCGAGACCACGTGCCGTGGACTCGTCCGGTTTCTCCACCAGATCCACCATGAGCCCGCGGTCGCAGACGATCACCCCTCGGCTCGGCGCCTCCACTCGGTTGTACGGACGCGCGATCACCGACGTACCTCCGTCCGCATCACGCAGCCTCAACAACGGGGCGTCTTCGGGATAGAGGTTGTCTGCGTAGGCGACATAGAGCTCGTGGGGGTGGCCAAGCATGGCGTCAGCGTTGAGGACCGAGGTGATGTCGCTGTACGGGCCTCGCTGCGCCGTGAACCTCAGGTCGAGGTCGGGCCAGCGTGGACCACGGGGAAGGGGCCGTTCAGCCGCTCGAGCGTACTCCTGGGAGTCGATCAGAGCCCGGCTGGCCCAGGCGAGGATGAAGCGCTCGTAGTAGGGATGGTGGACCATCGCGGCCCGCACGCGCCCCATTCGGGCGATCTCGTCCAGGACGTGAACGATCCCCGGAATGCCCCGCACCGGGTAGAACTCCTTGGGGAGATAGCGGGACCATTTCTCTCTCCGTGTTCCCAGACCACCGGCAGCGATCACGACATCGGTTCGACCGTGGTTATCGACCAGCTTCATGGTTCCATTCCGTTCGCTAGTGTGCTGGTATGGATACACGAGTGACGGGCCTCCTCGTGGAGGACGGGAAAGTACTGCTCCTGGACCAGGACACCGACGGTCCTCGCAGGTGGAGCCTGCCTGGTGGGCGAGTCGAGGAGGGCGAGCAGCTCGGCGACGCCCTGGTGCGCGAGATGCGTGAGGAGACCGGCGTCGAGGTTCAGGTGGGGCGCCTGTTGTACCTGTGTGACCACATCGTCCCGGAAAAGGGTTTGCACGTCGTGCACATCACCTTTGAGGTTCGCCGTCTGGGTGGATCCCTGGGTGAAATAACGGAAGGGCTCGACTCGCGTCCGATTCGAGGGGTGGAATTCGTGAAGACGGGGGATCTACCCCACCTCGGATTCAGCGAGCGTTTCGTCCGGTTGGTCGAGGACGGGTTCCCCGGAGCCGGTTCCTACATGGGGCCGAAGTCAGCGATCGGCCTGTGACAGGACGCTGATCACCTGCTGGTCGTGTTCGCTCAGGGAGCGGTCGGTCCGGTCGAGATCCTCCGTCCATGTGCGCAGGCGATCCGCGATCTCCTCCAGCGGGAGACCCGATCCGGTCGTCCAGTCGCGGACCAGGCGGATACCGACCCCGCGTGAGGCTCCGAGCAGGTGTCGGGAACGAGGACGGCTCACCTCCTCCCGGGTGCTCGGAGTGTTCCACGCCGCCCCGTGGAGATAGCGCGTCACCGGTGCCCACGACGGTTCGTTCCGCGGGCCGTCGTCACACCAGACCTGGAGATTGCCGACCCGGTGGTGCACCGCGTCCGCCCCGGAGCCGGGCTCGGCGACCGGGGTCACGTCTCCCACCGAGTAAGCGGCGTTGCTCGCCTGCACTCCTTCGGTGAGGTCTTCCATCTCCGCCCGGGTGGGCAATCGTGCCCCTTCGGAGAGGGCGTAGGCAGCCGCGCCGATCCAGGTGACCCAGTAGACGGGGTGGTGCTCGAAGCCAGGACTGACACGCCATCCTTCCTTGGCGTGATGCAGTCGGCCGCCGCGTTCGTGCGGCATGACGATTGTCAGGAGGCGTACACCGTCGACCGTGTTGTCCATCCCGGCCGCGGCAAGGCCGTTGAGCAGAACGCACATCTCGGCGTTCGTCACCAGGACGTTGCGCCACCGGAGCTCGCCCGGCGTGGCCGCGACGTAGGTAGGGCTCGGCGGAGGGGCCAGCAGCGAAGCGGGTGCCCGCGAACTCCTGAAGCCGCGGGTGGGAGGGTCTGTGCGTCGGTAACGGTCCGCCCCTGCCAGCCAGCGGGTGGCGAGGTCGGCGGCTGACGGTGTCAACAAGTCACGCAACAGGGCCGCGTTACGTTCGGTCTCGGCGTTGACGAGTTCGACGTCACCTGGGCTCAGGCCCACGACCAGTTCGTGCTTGGTGCGGTTGGTGGCGAAGGTGCCGTCCACCACGGGTTGGTCGGCTTCGGATCCGGGGAACACCGTTCGCCTGGCTTCGGGCACGAGGCGCATGGTCGGACCCATGGCGGCGTCTCGATCGAGCACGGCGGATTCGTAGGAAACATGTGCGTGTTCGCGTCCGGACAGGGCCTCCGCGAGCAAGCCCGCGTTCAAAGCGATCAGGCGGGTCAGAGCGACAGGCGCGCCAGGGCTGTCATCGGGAACGAGTCGGGCCCACTGGTTGCGTGCCAGGTCGTGGGCCATGGCGACGACTCGGCGGTAGGTATCGCCGTACCCCCATCGCCGCCACAGGTCTCCGCGAACGAACGAGCTGGCCACTCCCAACGGGGAGCGGGAAAGCACGAGCACTGGTGACTCGGGGAAGAGACGCAGGAACCTGTCGTTCGCGAAGTAGAGGTTGGTCTCCTTGATCACGTGCGGCCCGCCCTGGTGCTTGCCTCGTACGAACGCCTTCAACCAGTGCACCGCGATCGGGGAGAGCGACGCGCTCGTGTGATCGCTCGAAGCGAGGGACAGGGGTGAGTAGGGATGTTCCGACCCCAACTGTTGCCGGAGGGGCTCGTTGTGTTGGATCGTCGCGTGTCGCAGAACGTCCAGAGTCCAGTTGGATCCCACACGTTCCGACGTGCCGAGCAGGAGTATCGGCGGGCGGTCAGGTGCCATGGGAACGTCCTCCAAGGGGAAGAGGTGGTCACCGCGTCGCGGTGATCGTGTCCTTGCAGTACTTGCAGGTGGCCGTAGCGGTACGGCCGTGGCGGACCGGGGGCTGGTCCGGGATGTAGTCGTGCCCTTGCGGGCTGGTACATGGGGTTGCGCCGTCCATGACCGTGCTCCTGTCCAGGTGCCTTGGGGCGGGCGCGAAACTCTGGGTGGTGACGCTCCCGTGCACTGGGACGAGAGCGTCACCGGGCCGCATGCGCGGCCGGGAACCGTCTCCGAAGCCGGGGAACGTTCCGGGCCTGCGGGTCAACCCATGGCCGCGCGGATGACGACCTGGAGTTGGGCGACGACGTCGCCGTCGGTCACGGGTCTGGGAGGCGCGATCAAGGCCAGTCCGACCGCGTCCGCGAGGGTGGACGGGATCGGCACTTCGGTTGGCTCAGGCTCGGGGGCGTCGAAAGCGGAATCGTAGGGGTCACTCACCACTGGTCTCCAGGTGTTCGAGGGGGGACTCCCACACGAGGGGAAGCGGGTGAGGGTCTGGCTGGCGTCCACGAGCCACGCGGGTGACGGGTCCCTGGGTGGCACCCCACAGCGGTTCGCCCTCCAACGTGGAACCGAGGTACCGCACGTTGGTGCGGTGATCGTGGGCCCACGCGCTCAGCGCGTGCATGTCAGCGAGTTCGCGGATGTCGCAGACCGTTTCGGGTGCCATCACGCCACCGCCGCCCTGGGCCGGACAAGCGGAACGGGCCCGGTGACGGCGGAGGGCCAGGCGAGGCCCGGATTGGCATAGCGGCGCACACGGCGGGCCCGACGTCGCCGAACGTCGATGTTGACGGTCAGCCGCACGGTCGTCAGCACCAGACACACGTAGCGGAACATGGCCCCGCTGGAACGCGACTGACGCACCAAGCCAACGCCGAACGACGCCACGTCCGCTACCCGCGCCATGTGGCCATGGCGGGATCCCTGATCCACCTCTAGGGCAAGTTGCTCCCCTGTAGCGTTGATCATCGAAAGTGTCATGTCAGTTCACTCTCTGTGGCCATCCTTAGGTACAGCCATGATGTATCGGAACTTGCCATTGCACAAGCAGAAAACTGGAAATTGCCATGATTCGAGGTGTCTAGACTGCGGGACATGCGACGCGACCACAGCCCCACCGTCCGGCTACGCCGACTCGCCACAGAGTTGCGCAGGGCACGGGAGGCGACCGGAAAGTCCCTGGCTGAAGCGGCGAAGGCCCTCGGTTGGGGCTCCCCGAAGCTGTCCAAGATCGAGAACGCAGAGCGGCGCCTGAATGCCACCGATCTCGACAGACTTCTCGACCTGCACGGCGTGACCGACCCCGAGCCCCGGTCCGAGCTTCACCAACTGCTGAAGGACTCCAAGGAACGCGGCTGGTGGTCCCGCGCGCCGTACCGTGGCGTGTTCACTGACTCGCTTCCGGATTTCGAGGCCGAGGCATCGGTGATCAGGACCTATGAGTGCCAGGTGATCCCCGGCCTACTCCAGCATCCGGACTACGCGGAGAGCGTGTTCCGTGGTGGGCAGGTCCGCGATGGCGATGCGGTGCGCCGCAACGTTGACGCGAGAATCCAGCGGCAGAGCATCCTCAACCGCTTCGACCCTCCCCGCTACTGGGCGATCATCGACGAAGCCGCCCTCCGGCGCCCGACCCGTGACCCCGAAGCGATGCGCGCCCAGCTTCGCCACCTGGTACACATGGCCGCGCGCCTCAACATCACCATCAACGTGCTCCCGTTCTCAGCCGGTCACCACGCCGGGATGAACGGCTCGTTCGTCCTGCTGGACTTCCCGCACCCCCTGGATCCTTCTCTGGCTTACGCGGAGACCTACGCCGCTAGCATGTTCCTAGAGCAACCGGACGAAATCGAGCGGTACGACGTCGCGTTCGGCCTGATCAGCAACGCCGCCCTCAGTGCCGCCGAGTCCGTTGACTTCCTGGAACAGCTCATAGCCGAGTCAGAGGACCGAGATGCAGAGCCCGCAGAACTGGCGCAAGAGTAGCTACAGCGGCGATCGGAACAACTGCGTCGAGGTCGCCGACGTGCCCAGCGGTGCCGCGGTACGCGACTCGCAGAACCCCGGCCTCGGACACCTGCGGTTCTCACTCACCGAGTGGGCAGCGTTCCTCACCAGCGCCGAGACGCACCGCCGCTGACGCGCCATGAACACACACGCGGCCCCCGGTCGATGACCGGGGGCCGACGCATACCCAAGAAAGAACGACCTGCGAGCGGATCGACGCGAGCATACCGTCCCACCGGGTCGTTGATCCTCCGAAAAGGTATCTCTCCCGGACGATGTCACAAGCTGTGGCTGTAGAGGCTTACTCCCCTTGACGACGAAACCAACGCGCGGGAGAGCAGTGACCGAGGAGAGCAAGGCCTTCACGATCCGAGAGCTGTACGACCTACCAGCGGCAGTGGACCTGATGACGGCTGCCCGTGCGCTGCACATGGGTCGGACGATGGCCTACGAGCTCGCCAGACGCGGTGAGTTTCCCTGTCGGCTGCTCCGCTACGGCGGGACTTACCGGGTGGCTACCGCGGAGCTCCTGGAGCTTCTGGGCGTGCCTCTGCCTGCTGGGGGAGCGTCGGCTAGAGTCGAGTCGACATAGCGATGCGATCTGTTGTCGACTTGGCGTCCTGTCGGTACCGCTCAGTACCGGGGGAGCACAGGCTCGGACAGGGGATGCCGTGGGGTTCCACGGTCAGATGACGGTCACAACAGGAAGAGCCCTGCTCTCCGAGTGGAGAAGCAAGGCTCTGACCAGGTGAAACTGGGTGGGCGTACCAGGACTTGAACCTGGGGCCTCATCCTTATCAGGGATGCGCTCTAACCGACTGAGCTATACGCCCTCGTTCCGTGTGGAACTCTACCGCATCCGCAGGACCGGGGCGAACCGGTGATCCCGGGAGGACACGGCGCGGGACGCGCCTGGCGCGCCCCTTCACCTCCCATTTTACCCCCGTGGGAGAGTGCTCCGGACGGACACGTGTGGGCCCGGCCCCGCGGGAACCGGGCCCACACACGGTCCTACTCGGCCTCGGTCAGCGTCACGTCGACGCCGCCGACCAGGTCGGCGACCAGGTTGTACACCATGGCGCCCAC
The DNA here is from genome assembly GCF_000341065.1 of Nocardiopsis halotolerans DSM 44410. Classification (GTDB taxonomy): domain Bacteria; phylum Actinomycetota; class Actinomycetes; order Streptosporangiales; family Streptosporangiaceae; genus Nocardiopsis; species Nocardiopsis halotolerans. The sequence continues at coordinate 36,323 of NZ_ANAX01000102.1, forward strand.
GGTGGACAGCGCGGTGATCAGCACGATGTTCAGCGCGCCGACCACACCGGTGTAGCCCAGGACCCGTCCCGGAGAGAACCAGGACGCCGGGTCCAGGCCGAGCTCGTCCTCGGTGCCGTCGCCCTCCAGGAGCGCGGTGAGCATGTTGGTGAGCTCGTCGAAGACGCCCAGCATCGACAGCGTCGCGTAGATCACCGCGATCGCCACGAACAGGATGATGAAGCACACCAGGGAGACGACGAAGCTGAACTTCATCACCGACCAGGGCTCCACTCGGGAGACCGTCAGGTGTGCCTTACGGCTGGACAGGCTCGCCTTCACGGCGCTCGGGCCCTGGGGCCCCGAGGTCTTCGTTTCGGACACTGGCGTTCCCCCCGCTTCGGCGCGGTCCTCCGCCACGGTCTCGGCCGATGCGGTGGAGGCCTCGGGCTTCCCCTCCGCCTTCTCGGCGGAACCCTCGTCCCCCTCGTCGGACGCCTTGTCGGCCTCTTCGGCCTTCCCAGGCTCCTCGGTCTTCTCCGACTCCTCAGCCGAGGCGACCTCCTCGGTCTCCTCGGCCTTCTCGGCCTTCTCGTCGGCCTCGGTGGTCACGGTGGCCCCCGTCCCTCCCGTGTCCTTCTCGGCCGTCTCCACGTCCCCGCCCTTGGCGCTCTTCGCCGCGTCCGGGTCGGATTCGTTCGTGGTGGTGTTCCGCTGGTTGTCAGACATAGAAACGTTACCGCTGGACTTTCGTTGAGAACGGGTGATTGGCACGACCGGCTTCCCGCGGGGTCCGCAAAACGAACCCCGCGGGTCATATGGGGCCTAACGCAAATTCTAGGCCTCTGGGTTGCCTTCGGCCTCTACCGTGCCCTCGGCCGTGTCGACGGCCTCCTCCTCGGCGGCCTCGGCGTTGCGTGCCACGGCCACGATCTTGTTGCCCTTGTCCAGGTTCATCAGCCGGACGCCCATGGTCGTGCGTCCCGACCGCTTGACCTCGTCGGCGCCGGTGCGGATGACCCCGCCCACGGACGTGATCGCGAAGACCTCGTCGACCTCGGGGTCGACCATCAGGGCACCGACCAGCTTGCCGCGGGCCTCGACCACCTTGGCCGTCAGCACGCCCTTGCCGCCCCGGTTCTGCACCGGGTACTGCTCGGACGGGGTGCGCTTGGCGTAGCCGTTCTCGGTGGTGACCAGGACGTCCGTGGAGCCGTCGTCGGGCCGGATGACGTCCATGCTCAGGAGGTAGTCCCCCTCCAGGAACCGCATGCCGATCACACCGCTGGTGGCACGGCCCATCGGCCGCAGCGACTCGTCCGAGGCGGGGAAACGGATCGCCTGGGCGTCGCTGGAGATCAGCAGCAGGTCGTCGTCGGGGAAGACCAGCCGCGCGGCGATCAGCTCGTCGCCCTCACGGAGGTTGATCGCGATGATGCCCGCAGAGCGCGCCGAGTCGAAGTCCTCCAGACGGGACTTCTTGACCAGGCCCTCACGGGTGGCGAGCACCAGGTACGGGGCGGCCTCGTAGTCGCGCAGCGCCATGATCTGCGCGATCTCCTCGCCCGGCTGGAACGGGAGCAGGTTCGCCACGTGCTGGCCGCGCGCGTCGCGGGCGGCCTCCGGCAGCTCGTACGCCTTCGTTCGGTACACCCGGCCCTGGTTGGTGAAGCACAGGATCCAGTGGTGGGTGGTGGTGACGAAGAAGTGCTGGACGATGTCGTCCTGCTTGAGCTGGGCCCCGCGCACCCCCTTGCCGCCGCGCTTCTGCGCGCGGTAGTTGTCGATGCGCGTGCGCTTGGCGTACCCACCGCGGGAGATCGTGACGACCACGTCCTCCTCCGCGATGAAGTCCTCCATACGCATGTCGCCCTCGAAGGGGATGATGTGCGTGCGCCGCTCGTCCCCGTACTTCTCCACGAGCTCGCCGAGCTCCTGGCGGATGATGGCGCGCTGGCGCACGTCCGAGGAGAGGATGTCGTTGTAGTCGGCGATCTGCGCCATGAGCTCGTCGTACTCGGAGGTGAGCTGGTTGCGCTCCAGCGCGGCCAGCTTGCGCAGCTGCATGTCGAGGATCGCGCGGGCCTGGACGTCGTCGATCTCCAGTAGGCCCATCAGGCCGCTGCGGGCCTCGTCGGCGGAGGCGCTGGCCCGGATGAGGCTGATGACCTCGTCGATGCGGTCCATGGCCCGCAGCAGGGCGCGCAGGATGTGCGCCCGCTCCTCGGCCTTGCGCAGCAGGTACCGGGTCCGGCGGACGATGACCTCGATCTGGTGCTTGACCCAGTACCGGATCATCTGGTCCAGGCGCAGGGTGCGCGGCACCCCGTCGACCAGCGCGAGCATGTTCGCGCCGAAGGTCTCCTGGAGCTGGGTGTGCTTGTAGAGGTTGTTCAGCACGACCTTGGCGACGGCGTCGCGCTTGAGCACGATGACCAGGCGCTGACCGGTACGGCCGCTGCTCTCGTCGCGCACGTCGGCGATACCGTTGATCTTGCCGTCCTTGACCAGGTCGGCGATCTTGAGCGCGAGGTTGTCCGGGTTGACCTGGTAGGGCAGCTCGGTGATGACCAGGGTCTGCCGGCCCCGGCGGTCCTCCTCGACCTCGACCACGGCGCGCATGGTGATGGAGCCGCGCCCGGTCCGGTACGCCTCCTCGATGCCGCGCTTGCCGACGATGAGCCCGCGGGTGGGGAAGTCCGGTCCCTTGATCCGCGCGATGAGCGCGTCGAGCAGCTCCTCGTCCCCGGCCTCGGGGTTGTCGAGGTACCAGTTGACGCCGTCGGCGACCTCGCGCAGGTTGTGCGGCGGGATGTTGGTGGCCATGCCGACCGCGATGCCCGAGGAGCCGTTGACCAGCAGGTTCGGGAAGCGGGCGGGCAGTACGACGGGCTCGGAGGAGCGGCCGTCGTAGTTGGGCCGGAAGTCGACGGTCTCCTTGTCGATGTCCCGGAGCATCTCCATGGCCAGCGGCGCGAGCTTGCACTCGGTGTAGCGCATGGCGGCGGCCGGGTCGTTGCCCGGGGAGCCGAAGTTGCCGTTCGGGTCGACCAGCGGCATCCGCATGGACCACCACTGGGCCAGACGCACCAGGGTGTCGTAGATGGCGCTGTCGCCGTGCGGGTGGTAGTTGCCCATGACGTCGCCGACGACGCGGGCGCACTTGAAGTAGCCCCGGTCGGGACGGTATCCGCCGTCGTACATCGCGTAGAGCACGCGCTGGTGGACCGGCTTGAGTCCGTCACGCACGTCGGGCAGGGCGCGGCCGACGATGACCGACATCGCGTAGTCGAGGTAGCTGCGCTGCATCTCGACCTGGATGTCGACCGGTTCGACCCGGTCGGCCGGGCGTGCGGGGGCCTCCACCGCGGAGTCCGGTCCCTCAGAACCCTCGGGGGCGTCCGGGTTGTTCGCATCCGTCACGGATGTCGATCCCTTCTACGAAGCTTGTCTGAGCTGGTTCGCCGTCCGGGGCCTCACGCCCCGGACACGGGCGGGGTCCCTAGATGTCCAGGAAGCGGACGTCCTTGGCGTTGCGCTGGATGAAGGAGCGCCGGGACTCGACGTCCTCCCCCATGAGCACGCTGAACATCTCGTCGGCCTGGGCGGCGTCCTCCAGGCTGACCTGGAGCAGCACCCGCCGTTCGGGGTCCATCGTGGTGTCCCACAGCTCGCTGGCGTTCATCTCGCCCAGACCCTTGAACCGCTGCACCATGTCGCGCGGGCGCGGGTCCCTCTTCCCCGCGGCGACCCCGGCCTCGATGAGGCGGTCGCGCTCGGGGTCCGAGAAGGCGTAGTCCGCGTCGCTGCCGCGCTGGTCCCACTTGATCTTGTACAGCGGCGGCTGGGCCAGGTAGACGTTCCCGGCCTCGACCAACGGCTTCATGAAGCGGAAGAGCAGGGTGAGCAGCAGCGTGCGGATGTGCTGACCGTCGACGTCGGCGTCGGCCATGAGGATGATCTTGTGGTACCGCAGCTTGCTGGCGTCGAAGTCCTCGTGGATACCGGTGCCCAGGGCGGTGATGATCGCCTGGACCTCGGCGTTCTTGAGGATGCGGTCGATCCGGGACTTCTCGACGTTCAGGATCTTGCCCCGGATGGGCAGGATGGCCTGGTGGTGCGGGTCGCGGCCACCCTTGGCCGAGCCGCCCGCCGAGTCACCCTCGACGATGTAGACCTCGCACTCCTCCGGGTTGGTCGACTGGCAGTCGGAGAGCTTGCCGGGGAGGGAGGTGGACTCCAGCAGGGTCTTGCGCCGGGTGAGGTCGCGCGCCTGGCGGGCCGCGACACGGGCGCGGGCCGCCTGGCTGGCCTTGGACACGATGTCCTTGGCCTCGCCGGGGTTGCGCTCGAACCAGTCGCGCAGGTGCTCGTTGGTGACCTTCTGGACGAAGGACTTGGCCTCGGTGTTGCCCAGCTTGGTCTTGGTCTGGCCCTCGAACTGCGGGTCGGCCAGCTTGACCGAGATGATGGCGGTCAGACCCTCGCGGATGTCGTCACCGGTGAGGTTGTCGTCCTTCTCCCGCAGCAGCCGCTGCTCGCGGGCGTACCGGTTGACCAGGGTGGTCAGCGCGGAGCGGAAGCCCTCCTCGTGCGTGCCGCCCTCAGCCGTGTTGATGGTGTTGGCGAAGGTGTGCACGGACGACGTGTAGGACTGGTTCCACTGCATCGCGATCTCGGCCGAGAGGCCCTCGCCGTCCTCCTCGAAGGAGATGATCGACGCGTGCGCGGGCTCCTTCTTGGCGTTGATGTGCCGGACGTAGTCGGACAGCCCACCCTCGTAGTGGAAGGTGTTGACCTCCGGACCGCCGTCGGTGTGCTCGGGCCGCTCGTCGCGGATGGTGATGGACAGCCCCTTGTTGAGGAAGGCCATCTCCTGCATGCGGCGGGCGAGCGTCTCGAACGTGAACGAGGTCGTCTCGAAGATGTTCCCGTCCGGCCAGAAGGTGATCTGGGTGCCGGTCTCGTCGGTCTCCTCGCCCCTGACCAGGTCTCCGGTGGGCCTGGTCATCTCGTAGTGCTGGCGCCACACGTGTCCGTCGCGGCGGATCTCCACGTCCAGGGCGGTGGACAGCGCGTTGACGACGGAGACGCCGACGCCGTGCAGACCGCCGGAGACCGCGTAGGACTTGCCGTCGAACTTTCCGCCCGCGTGCAGCGTGGTGAGGACGACCTCGACGGCGGGGCGTTTCTCGACGGGATGGAGATCAGTGGGGATGCCGCGGCCGTTGTCGGCCACGCACACGCCGCCGTCGGCCAACAGCGTCACCTCGATGGCGCTGGCGTGTCCCGCGAGCGCCTCGTCGACCGAGTTGTCGACCACCTCGTAGACCAGGTGGTGCAGGCCCCGCTCCCCGGTGGAACCGATGTACATTCCGGGGCGCTTGCGTACTGCCTCAAGCCCCTCCAGAACCGTGATTGATCGAGCGTCGTAGGCCAAGTGGGTACACCCTCCTGCTGGGGACGCCTGCCGACCGTGGCCGAGCGGAGACGGTCAACCCGTGACTCGGTGATCGGAAGGGTCATCGTGCCGCGACACCTGGGGGATCACCGTGCGCCACGGGGCCGTCCGCCCACCCTCTTCTCTGGGGGCGTGGTACCGGCTACAGGCGTCTGAAGAACCGACTCCATGATACCCCGCGCGGTACGACAAAGTGGCATTGGCGGCCCTGTGCCGCCTCACAACGAACGTTCGGGGAGGGAGACGACTCCCTACACGCGGGACGCCCCCCGCGCAAGTCCCGGTGCGGTTGAGTGGCGCCCGAGTCGAGGAGACCACCGGAAGTGCTCCGCCGCCGGTCGGCGCCCCTTCCGCGAACCGTCCCCTCCCCGGCGCGGAGAAGGTGTTCACCTGCGGATATCCACAGGCTGTGGACGGGGAGGGACCCGGCGCACCGGTACGGCGTCCCCTGCGGTCTCGCCTCAGCGGCGCCGGAAACCGGGTCCGCGAACCTTGATGGAGACGACCGTGCCGTCACCCAGTTCCTGGTTCAGGCGGCGCATGAGATCGCGCACCATCGACCGCGCCTGAGTCGCCATCGTCGCCGAATCCGCCACGACCACGAGTTCGCCCTCCGAATAACTCTCCGGGCGCAGCCTCTGGGCGTTGAACTCACCGACGATCTCGTGCCAGCGGCCGAACACGCCACCGATGGCCACCTGCTCCTGCCACCCGTGCTCGATCAGCCACGTGCGCACGGCGTCGCCGAACATCTGGGGCTCGTTGCGTGACCGCAACCGGCCACGCCGCCGGGAACGCGGGGCGCCGCGGGGAGCCGCGCCCCGGTCCCTGGCCTCGGCCCGTGCGCGTGCGAGCGCCTGGCGGGCGAGGTCCGCCCCGGACGGCGCCGGAGGAACGGGCGGGGCCGTCGGCCCCGGGTCGGGCGCGCGGCGCCCGCCGTCCACAGGGTGTGGATAACCCTCACTCACTCCGGACGCTCCCCTCGCCCACACCGAACCGCGCCCCGTGCAGCTCCTCGGGGATGTCCTCGGGCACGGCGGCGGTCACCAGGACCTGCTCGGCGTCCCGCACGCGCTCGGCCAGTCTGCGGCGGCGCTCACTGTCGAGTTCGGCGAACACGTCGTCCAGGATGAGCACCGGGTCGTCGCCGTCGGCCCGCAGCAGCTCGAAGGCGGCCAGTTTGAGGGAGAGCGCGTAGGACCAGGACTCGCCCTGGCTGGCGTAGCCCTTGGCGGGCAGGCCGCCGAGCTGGAGGACCAGGTCGTCGCGGTGCGGGCCGACCAGGCTGACCCCGCGCTGGAGTTCGCGCTCCCGCGCCTCCGCCATGGCCTCGCGCAGGGTTTCCACAAGCTGTGGACGGGCGGCCGGGGGCTCCACCCCCTCCGGGACCGCCCCGCAGCGGTAGTGGGGAACCGCGGGGCCGCCGGAGTCGGTCAGACCCGCGTAGGCGTCGGCGATCAGCGGACGCAGTTCCTCCACCAGCTCCAGACGCGCCGTGAGCAGCTCCGCGCCCGTCTCCGCCAGGTGGGAGTCCCACACCTCCAGGGTGCTCAGGTCGGGCATCGAGCGCTGCCTGAATATCCGGCCCGAGGCCGACTTGAGCAGGGCGTTGCGCTGTTTGAGCACCCGGTCGTAGTCCGCTCGCACGCCCGCCATCCGCGGTGCGCGCGCCACCAGGAGGTCGTCCAGGAACCGGCGCCGCTCACCGGGGTCGCCCTTGACCAGGGACAGGTCCTCGGGCGCGAAGAGCACGGTGCGCAGGATCCCCAGGACCTCGCGCGGCCGACCGGCGGGAGCCTGGTTGATCCGGGCGCGGTTGGCCTTTCCCGGGTTGAGCTCCAGGTCCACCACCATGGAGCGCTCGTCGCGTACCACCTTGGCCCGGACGATCGCGCGGGGCGCGCCCTGGCGGACCAGCGGGGTGTCGGAGGAGACGCGGTGGCTGCCGAGGGTGGCCACGTAGCCGATCGCCTCGACCAGGTTGGTCTTGCCCTGGCCGTTGGCGCCGACGAACACGCTCACGCCGGGGCCCATCTCCAGCAGGGCCTGGTCATAGGACCTGAAGTCGGCCAGTTGCAGGTGGGATACGTACATCCGGCCTTCCTCCTGGGGCGGTGGCGCGGCAACGGTCGGGGGAAGGGTGAACCCGGGGGACGGGCCCGTGACGGACCCGTCCCCCGGGGAGTGGGGTGGGGAAGGCGCCTCAGGCGTCCTCAGCGGTCTCGGCGCGGTGCACGGAGTGCACGGCGTGTCCGCCGAACTGCTGGCGCAGGGCGGCCACGACCTTCATGGTCGGGCTGTCGTCCTGGCGGGAGGCGAAGCGCGCGTAGAGGGAGGAGGTGATCGCCGGGGCGGGGACCGCGAGGTCGACGGCGGCCTGCACGGTCCAGCGGCCCTCTCCGGAGTCCTCGGCGTAGCCGCGCAGCTTCGAGAGGTCGGGGTCCTCCTCCAGGGCCCGCGAGAGCAGGTCCAGCAGCCAGGAGCGCACCACGGTGCCCTCACGCCAGCTCTCGAACGTGCCGGGGACGTCGTCCACGAGTCCGGAGGCGGCCATGAGCTCGTAGCCCTCGCCGAAGGCCTGCATCATGCCGTACTCGATGCCGTTGTGGACCATCTTCACGAAGTGTCCGGCGCCGACCCGGCCGGCGTGGACGAAGCCGCCGCCCTCGTCGGGGGTCAGGGAGTCGAGGATCGGGCGGGCCCGCTCGACGTTCTCCGCCGTACCGCCGACCATGATGCCGTAGCCGTTCTGGCGGCCCCAGACACCTCCGCTGACACCGGCGTCGAGGTAGCCGATTCCCTCGCCCTCCAGCTCCTCGGCGCGGACGCGGTCGTCCGCGTAGTGGGAGTTGCCGCCGTCGATGACGAGGTCACCCCCGTCCAGGAGCTCGGCCAGTTCGCTGATGGTCCTGGACGTGGGATCGCCCGCGGGGACCATCACCCAGACCACCCGGGGGGCCTCCAGGCGTTCGACCAGCGCGGCCAGGCTGTCGACGTCGCGCTCCTGGGAGGAGACGTCGTACCCGACGACCTCGTGGCCCTTCTCCCGCAGGCGGGCGGCCATGTTGCCGCCCATCTTGCCGAGACCGATCATTCCGATCTGCATCGTGCTCTGCTCCCCTTCGCCGCCTGTGGATGGACATCGGTCGGTCCGGCTCGCGGACCGGATCCGGCAGGTGCCAGTCAATCGGACCGGCCGCGGATCAGCCCGGCTGACGCACCGGCATGATCAGGTAGCGGTACTCGGGGGAGGCCCCCTCCTCCGGGGGCTTGCCGGTGAGGATCGACGGCTTGGTCGAGGTCGTGAAGTTCATGCGGGCGACGTCGGTGCCGATGGCGCCGAGCCCGTCCAGGAGGAAGCCGGAGTTGAAGGCGATCTGGATGTCGTCGCCGTCCAGGTCGGCCTCCAGGACCTCGACCGCCTGGGCCTCCTCGCCGGTACCGGCCTCCAGGACCAGCTGGCCCTGGGTGAAGGACAGCCGCAGCGGGGTGTTGCGCTCGGCGACCAGCGAGACGCGCTTGACCGCCTCGACGAACTCGGAGCGGCTGACCTCGGCGACGGTGTTGAAGGTGTCCGGCAGCAGCGCGCGGTACTTGGGGAACTCGCCGTCGAGCAGGCGGGTCGTGGTGCGGCGGCCGCCGCCCTCGAAGCCGATCATGCCCTCGCCGGAGTCGCTGCCCGAGAGCGCGATCGAGACCTCGGCACCCGAGGTGAGCGACTTGGCGGTGTCGTTGAGGGTCTTGGCCGGGACCAGCGCGACCGCGGACAGCTCGGGGTTCTCCGGCTTCCAGGTGAGCTCGCGCACGGCCAGGCGGTAGCGGTCGGTGGAGGCGAGCGTGATGGTCTCGCCCTCGATCTCGACGCGCACACCCGTGAGCATCGGCAGGGTGTCGTCGCGTCCGGCGGCGACGGCCACCTGGCTGACCGCGGCGGCGAAGGCGTCGCTGCCGACGGTCCCGCTCACACCGGGCATCTCCGGGAGCGTGGGGTAGTCCTCCACCGGCATGGTGGTCAGGGTGAACTTCGCGCTGCCGCCGGTGACGACGACCTTGGGCCCGTCGGTGGAGATCTCCACGGGCTGTGCTGGGAGGTTGCGGGTGATCTCGGCCAGGAGCTTGCCGGTGACCAGGACCGTGCCGGCCTCCTCGACCTCGACGTCCACCGCGGCCTGGGTGGAGACCTCGTAGTCGAAGCCGGACAGGCGCAGCTGCTGACGGCCGTCGAACTCACCGGCCTCCAGCAGGATGCCCACCAGCACCGGGACCGAGGGGCGCGTCGGGAGTGTGCGCGCGGTCCAGGCGACAGCCTCGGCCAGTACGTCGCGTTCGACCCGGAACTTCACTTTCCGACTCACTTTCCGCACGACCGGGGTACCGGTCGAAGCCTCAACGTTGCAGCTCGTGGATCTGTGGGTCTGCCGAGGGCTCCGTCAACAGGGCTGTGGACGTCGCGCCGGTCGAGCGGGCGTCCGGTGCCGCCGGGAGCTGCCTCGGGTCCCGTAGGGGCCACCGCTCGGACCCGGGCGGCGGAGGACAGGGGCGAGACCACACGTTACCCGGATTCATCCGCTGCCGCTGACAGCTCAGCACCGGGCCGTCGTCGCACCGGACTCGGCGAGTTGTCCACAGATTTTCCGCGGAGCGGTTGTGAAGCCACATCTTGGTTACTGAAGGTGCGTCGTAGTAGTAGGGCCTGTGGATAATGTGGATAACCCTTGTTTCCGCAGGTCAGTGCGGGAAATTTTGTCCACAGGCCCTGTGGGTAACCCTGTGGGTAACTCCGCCCGCCTGTGGACGAACAGAGGCGCCCACAGGTTTTCCACACTCTGTCCACAGCTTCGTCCACAGGTTGTCCCCAGGTTGTCCACAACAGCCCGTGGTTTGGTCATGGGATGAGGTGCTGTCTTGTCCACAGGGGGAGGGGGAGTTACCCACAGCCTCGGAGCGGTTTTCCACAGGTTGTCCACAGGGTTGTCCACAGATTTGACCCCTCTCCTGTGGATAACTTCGGCGAGAGAGCGCCAAAATTTTTTTCTGGCCTCCTCCACAGACCTCGCGAACCTGGACAAAGAGTCTGTGCACAGGGTTGTCCACAAGATGGTCCCGCGTTCTGCGCACCGACCATTGACACGGTCGTGTCCAGCGAGGATGTGGGAAGGGCAACAGCTGGCCGGGAGCCACGGGAAACCGGGGGAAACGGTGCGTGCCGAGCACGAACGGTCCCGGACGACCACAGGGGCGGCGAACCCCTCCAGAGGCGGTCGTTCGCACGCACAAGCCTGTGGATAACTCGGCCCGGGGTGTGTAGAGCCTGTGGATAACCTGCGTGTCGCCTTGTGGACGAGTCGACAGGCGTACTTCTCCACAGGACGACATGTCACCGGGTCCACCTTCGTCGCCGGGTCCACCTTCGCTCCGTCCTCCCGGGCGCGGCGAGCGTCCCGTCGTCCCCGCCGCGTGAGTCGGGAGTGCGCGGCCCGTTCGGCGGTGGTTTCCCGGGCCCGCGGTGTTCGGGTCACGGATCCGCACGCGCGTCGCCCCCGGGGGGGCCACCACCAGGACCCGGGACACGTGGAGGCGGCCTCCCCTGGGGAGGCCGCCTCCACGTGCACAGCCTGTGGATCAGTTCAGCGAGGGCTGGTCCTTGATCCGGCTGGTGAGCTCGTGCACCTGGTTGTAGATGGACCGGCGCTCGGCCATCAGACCGCGCACCTTGCGGTCGGCGTGCATCACCGTGGTGTGGTCACGGCCGAACTGCTGGCCGATCTTGGGCAGGGACAGCTCGGTCAGCTCGCGGCACAGGTACATGGCGATCTGCCGGGCGGTCACCAGGACCCGGGAACGGGAGCTCCCGCACAGGTCCTCGACCGTCAGCCCGAAGTAGGCGGCCGTCTGGGACATGATGGCCCCCGCCGTGACCTCGGGCACCTCGGTGCTGGGCACCAGGTCGCGCAGCACCTGGCTGGTCAGCTCCAGGTCCACCGACTGCCGGTTCAGGCTGGCGAAGGCGGTCACGCGGATCAGCGCGCCCTCCAGCTCGCGGATGTTCGTGGAGATCTTGCTCGCGATGAACTCCAGCACCTCGGGCGGGGCCGCCAGACCCTCCTGCGCGGCCTTCTTGCGCAGGATGGCGATCCGGGTCTCCAACTCGGGCGGCTGGACGTCGGTGAGCAGGCCCCACTCGAACCGGCTGCGCATCCGGTCCTCCAGCGTGGTCAGCTGTTTGGGCGGCCGGTCGCTGGAGATGACGATCTGCTTGTCGGAGTTGTGCAGCGTGTTGAAGGTGTGGAAGAACTCCTCCTGCGTCTGCTCCTTGTTCTCCAGGAACTGGATGTCGTCCACCAGGAGCACGTCGATGTCCCGGTAGCGGCGGCGGAACCCGTCCGCCTTGCCGTCCCGGATCGAGTTGATGAACTCGTTGGTGAACTCCTCGGAGCTGACGTACCGCACCCGCGAGCCCTCGTAGAGGCGGTGCGTGTAGTGCCCGATGGCGTGCAGCAGATGGGTCTTGCCCAGCCCGGAGCCGCCGTGGATGAACAGCGGGTTGTAGGCCTTGGCCGGGGCCTCGGCGGCGGCCACCGACGCCGCGTGCGCGAACCGGTTGCTGGAACCGATGACGAAGGTGTCGAAGGTGTACTTCGGGTTCAGCCGCGCGTGCTCGCCGGGAGGGGCCTCCTGCGAGCGCCCGGGGGGAGAGTACGGGGCGTCGGGCTCGGCCTCGCCCTCACCGGGCGGCTCGGCGGCCTCGACCTGTTCCGCGGGCGTCCCTTCGGCCGAGCTCCCCTCACCGGCGGCCTCCCCGGCCCCGGCGGAGGGCACCGGTACGTCCTCCTGCGGGGTCTCCCAGCGGTTGGGACGCTCCCACTCCGGGTCGGTCCAGGCCTGCTGCTCCCACGAGGCGGCCTCCTGCCGCGTTTCCCGCGCGGAGGGCTGCTCCCACAGCGGAGGAGCCGTGGGGGTCTCCTGCGGGGAGGCGAAGGTCTGCTGGACCCAGGGCGCGGGCGCGTCGCGGACCGTGTGCGGCTCCTCCTCGGTGGGGGAGGGCGTGTCCAGCAGGTCGGCCTGCTCCGGCGCCGCCGGGCCGTCGGTGCGCGCGGTGGGCGGTTCCTCGTCGGAGGCGGCCGGTCGCGCGTGCTGGCCCCGGGGGGCGTTCCGCGCGGCCTCCGGGGAGGACCCGTGGGCTCCCTTGGGCGGGGGCGTGGTCCCCGGCACGGCGGGGGAGAAGGCGGGTGTGGCGTGCTCCTCCACGGACCGCTGCGTCGGGGCCTGCGGGGCGGAGGAGACGGGAGGCGTCGGAGTGGGCGGCGGGGTCGGAACCGCGGTGGGGTCGACCGTCACCGCGACCCGGATCTCCCGGCCCAGGTGCGCGGAGAGCGCCTTGCTGATCGCCGGGTACAGGCGTGTCTCCAGCACCTTCTTGGTGAACTCGTTGGGCGCCGCGATCAGTGCGGTGTCCTCGATCAGGCCCAGCGGACGGGTCTGCGGCAGCCACGCGCGCTGGTGCGCGGGAAGGGAGTCGTTGTCGATCCCGTCCAGCACGCTGGACCAGACCATTGCGAGGTTGACCTGTGCGTCAGACAAGGCGACCTGCCATGGGTGCTGTCCCTTCGGTGCGGATCTGTGCGGTGCGGAGTGAGCGGGAGGGCACGATGGAGGCCACGGTGAAGTCCGTGGCGCGTCGGTCGGTGGTGCGCTCGCGGGGAGCGACTCCCCATTGTCCTCCCTCCCACGGTGTGCCGGGTCGGGCGAGCGGGTCGGAATCGGGGTTTCTGGGCGTTATGTGCCTGTGGATAACTTCACGCCGCCGAAGCGGTCGTACCTGTGGGCAACCCCGGATATCCACAGCTTCAGGGCGTTGTCCACAGGTTTTCCACAGGGTTGTCCACAGGATGGCAGATCTTCGTGCACAGCGCAGAGTTATCCACAAACTGCTGGTCAGAAGGTGCGCAAGAAGACCGATCCCGCAGTCGGAGGGGCGCCGGTGGGCGCTGGGGACAAGTTATCCACAGGCTGAGGTTATCCACAGACACCGGGGGATGTGGAAGTCTCACACGCCTGTGGACAACGAGTTGTCCACGGAGACGGGGAGGGGGCGGGGTCGACTTGTGGAGATGTCGATCCGGCCGGCGTGCCGGCGGGCGCCCGGGGCCGTGGCGGGACCCGTGTCCCCGGCCCGATTTGACCCCGAGCGGGCATGGCCGTATCTTCTTTATGCTTATGCCGTTGATCTGCCTGCGCCCGTGCCGACACGGAGGCGCGGCCACGGTCCACGCACCCTGAGGCCCCGCATATCCTGGGGGTCTGTCGTAGTACTTATCCTGACACGCCCCTGGAGCCAGTAGTGAGCAAGCGTACGTACCAGCCGAACAACCGGCGTCGCGCGAAGGTCCACGGCTTCCGGCTGCGCATGCGTACGCGCGCCGGTCGCGCCATCATCGCCTCGCGTCGCCGCAAGGGACGCGCGGCGCTGACCGTGAGCCACTAGGCCACGCTCAGCCCCAAGTTCTTCGGGACCGGATCCGGCCTTCTCGCCGGCCGGTCCCTTTGTCGTGGGAGAAGGGCCGAAGGAAGCCGATGCTGTCGCCGAGGAACCGGATGCGCCACAGTGCCGAGTTCGGCTCCGTCATGCGCTCGGGACGGCGGGCGTCCCGGGACTCCCTTGGCCTGGTCTACCTCGCGCCGCCCTCCGGGGCCGAGGACGCCGACCCGCCCCGGGTGGGGTTCGTGGTCAGCAAGGCGGTCGGGGGAGCGGTGGTGCGCAAGCGCGTGCAGCGCAGGTTGCGCCACCTGATGCGCCCCCGGTTGGCTGTTCTGCCAAACGGTAGCCTGCTGGTAGTGCGTGCCAGGCCCGCCGCCGCCACCGCGGGGCACGAGGAGCTGGCCGCACAACTCGACAGCGCGATCGCCGCGGCGATGCGTCCCCGTGGGACGTCGTCGCGCCGCCGGTCCGGCCGTGGTCGACCGCGGCCCCCGGCGGTGGAACCCGCGGGGCGCGAGACATCAGGGGACCGACGCCCGGACACGGGCGGAGAGCGGTGAGGCCGATGACCGAGCACGGACCGACGGTGTTCGCGCGCGTGTTGATCCTGCCCATTCGGGGCTACCAGCGCTTCATCAGCCCTCTCTTCCCCCCGGTCTGCCGTTTCTACCCCTCGTGCAGCGCGTACGCCGTCGAGGCGCTGCGTGTGCACGGAGCCCTGTACGGGTTGTGGCTGGGCATCCGGCGTATCGCCCGCTGCCACCCCTTCAATCCGGGAGGGCTAGATCCGGTTCCGCCGCCCAGGGGGCGCCGGAGCGGGGAGTCCGAGGAGTCTGCGGGCGGAGCCGGTCACACCGGAACTGCTTCCGGGGACCAGTAGCTGAACCGAATCACATAGGAGTTGGCCGGTGCTGGACTGGCTTTACAACATCGTCGGCTGGATCTTGGTCAAGATCCACTCGGGTCTGACACTCATCGGCCTCGACACAGACAGCGGCTGGGCCTGGGGCCTGTCGATCATCCTGCTCACCGTGCTGATGCGGCTCCTGTTGGTGCCGCTGTTCGTCAAGCAGATGAACACGCAGCGCAAGATGCAGGACATCCAGCCCAAGATCATGAAGCTCCGCGAGCGCTACAAGCACGACAAGGAGCGCTTGCAGCGGGAGTCCATGAAGCTCTACCAGGAGAGCGGTACCAACCCCATCATGGGTTGCCTTCCGCTCCTCCTGCAGATGCCGGTCTTCTTCGCGCTCTTCAGCGTGCTGCGCAGCGTCGCCGAGGGCAACGCGCAGTACGGCTTCACCCCGGAGCTGGTCGAGAGCGCCCGTGCCGCGCTGATCTTCGAGGCGCCCGTCGCGGCCCAGTTCAACAGCTCCCCCGAGGAGCTCACCGCCCTGGGGGCCAGCGACCCGATCATGGCGAAGGTCATCATCGCCCTCGCCTGCGTGATCATGGGTATGACGACGTTCCTCACCATGCGCCAGAGCATGAAGCGCAGCGTCTCGCAGATGCCCGACAACCCCATGATGCAGACCCAGAAGATCATGATGTACATGGCGCCCCTCTTCGGGCTCTTCGGTCTCATGATGCCCGTGGGTGTGCTGGTCTACTGGGTCACCTCCAACGTCTGGACCATGGGGCAGCAGCACTTCCTCTACCGCAACCAGCCGGCTCCCGGCCAGGAGGACGCCAAGACCGCGAACGGCGCCTCGGCCAACGGTTCCGCCAAGGGCATGCTCAGCCGAAAGAAGGCCGCGGAATCCGCTCCTGAGCCGAAGGAACAGCCTAAGATCGAACGCAAGCAGCCGAAGAAGCAGCCGCGCTCCAAGCGCACCGGTGGCGGTTCACGCTAGTTCCGGGCTGCGGAGGCGCTGCGAGTGCGCAGGCGACACTGCCCCTGAGGCGTACGGCGGCCAGGGCGTGAAGGATGAGGAGACGGGATCGCTGTGGCAAGTAGCGAGGAAGAGAGCGGTGGAGTAGCGGTGGCTGAGGCGCCTGAGGCCGGAATCGACATCGAGGCCCTGGAGAACGAGGGCGACATCGCCGCGGACTACATCGAGGGACTCCTCGACATCGCGGACTTCGACGGCGACATCGACATGGACGTCGAGGGCGACCGGGCGATGGTCTCCGTCGTCGGCGCCACCCTCGACGAGTTGATCGGTGACCGGGGGGAGGTCCTGGAGGCCCTCCAGGAGCTGACCCGCCTGGCGGTGCACCGGGCGACCGGCGAGCGCAGCCGTCTGATGCTCGACATCGGCGGGTACCGCGAGGGGCGCCGCAAGGCGCTCTTCCAGGTCGGCACCGACGCCGCCAACAAGGTCAAGGAGAGCGGCGAGATCCACCCGCTGGAGCCGATGACCCCCTTCGAGCGCAAGGTCGTGCACGACGCGGTGGCGGCGGCCGGCCTGAGCAGTGAGTCCGAGGGCGAGGAGCCCAACCGCTACGTGGTGGTGCACCCCGCGTCCTAGAACGCAGGTCTCCGGGGCGGTGTTTCACGTGAAACACCGCCCCTTCTCTGTGTCCGCGTTTCACGTGAAACACGCCGCCGGGGTGGTCGAACCGACATGTGGCCGTGTCGACAAGTGTTCTTCGGTCGCCGCGCGGCGCGTCGGGCCTCCGCGCGGGGGAGGCGGAACACGGAGGCGGGCACGTTTCACGTGAAACCTTCGGTGTACCCCGCGCGTAGGATCAGAGAGGGTCTTTCCCCCGCCAACCGCGTTGCACCGCTTGGCGAACCGAGCATGGAAGTGATGATGAACGAGTTCACAGGTGGTGACCCCTCGGGCTCTGAGGAGTCCGGCTCCACGCTCCCCTCCCCACCCGAGGAGGCGGAGGACGTCTTCGGGGACTCCCTGCCGAAGGCGCGGCGCTACGCCGAACTCCTCGCCGACGACGGAGTGCGGCGGGGGCTCATCGGTCCGCGTGAGGTCCCCCGCCTGTGGGAGCGACACCTCATCAACTGCGCCGTCGTCGAGGAGCTGCTTCCCGAGGGGGCGGAGGTGGTGGACATCGGATCGGGGGCCGGACTGCCCGGCATCGTGCTCGGCCTGCTGCGCCCCGACATCCGGATGACCCTGCTGGAACCCCTCCTGCGCAGAACGGTCTTCCTCAACGAGGTGGTCGACCTCCTGGAGCTGCCCAACGTGGAGGTGCGGCGCGGCCGGGCGGAGGAGGCGCACGGCGACCTGTACACCGACTTCGTCACCGCCCGCGCGGTCGCACCCCTGGGTCGCCTCGCCGGGTGGTCCCTCCCCCTGCTGCGCAGGAACGGGAGCCTGTTGGCGCTCAAGGGGGAACAGGCGGAGGCCGAACTGGCCGCCGCGGAGCAAGACGTTTCGAAACTGCGGCCCAGCGTTAGCGATGTGATCCGGGTGGGGCGGGGTAAAGTCGATCCCGCTACCACGGTCGTTCGCGTCACGGTGACATCCGACGGTGGTCCGCCCCCGTCAGCGGGATCCCAGAAGAAGGCGCGGGGCGGCAAGAAGAAGCGCGGACGGAAGAGGTGAACTTCTTCGTGCCCCAGAACCCATCCGACAACGCCGGTGTTTCACGTGAAACATCCGGGGGCGCCTATGGAGACCTGCTCGATGTTTCACGTGAAACGTCGCCCCAAGGTGACCACGGAGTCCCCGACACCCCGCTCGCACGCGCGGCCCGCGCGGCCATGACGGTTCGCGGGCACGACGACGCCTGGCCCCGTCCCGGAGCCTGCCGGGTGATCAGCGTCGCCAACCAGAAGGGCGGCGTCGGCAAGACCACCACGACGGTCAACATCGCCGCCGCCCTGGCGATGCACGGTCAGCGCGTCCTCGTGGTCGACCTGGACCCGCAGGGCAACGCGTCCACCGCCCTCGGCATGGAACGCGACGGCCAGACCCGGTCCATCTACCACTGCCTGGTGGAGGACGAGGAGATCCGCAAACTCGCCCAGCCGGTCCCGGACATCCCCAACCTGTGGTGTGCTCCGGCCACCATCGACCTGGCGGGCGCCGAGATCGAGCTGGTCTCGCTCGTCGCGCGGGAGGCCCGGCTCAAGCGGGCCTTCGCCGCCTACGACACCTCGGACCTGGACTACATCCTCATCGACTGCCCGCCCTCGCTCGGCCTGCTCACGGTCAACGCGATGGTGGCGTGCGACGAGGTCATGATCCCCATCCAGTGCGAGTACTACGCCCTGGAGGGACTCAGTCAGCTCCTCCGCAACGTGAAGCTCGTCCAGTCCCACCTCAACCCGGGACTGGCGATCAGCACCATCCTGCTGACGATGTACGACGGCCGGACCCGGCTCTCGCAGCAGGTGGCCGACGAGGTGCGCTCGCACTTCGGCGAGACCGTCCTGGAGACGCTGATCCCCCGGAGCGTCCGGGTGTCCGAGGCACCCAGCTACGGCCAGTCGGTGATGACCTACGATCCCGGGTCCACCGGTGCGGTGGCCTACCTGGAGGCCGCCCGGGAGATGGCCCACCGGGGAGCCAAGGGTCCGGCGGGCAGCGCCGGGCAGAGTCTGTGAGGGAGTGTGAAGGGAGTTGCCGGTGAGCCAGCAGCGGCGCGGACTGGGCAGGGGACTGGGGGCACTCATCACACAGGGGCCCTCGGACTCCGCGCACTCCGAGGACGTGGAGGAGATCACGCCCGGTTCCGCACAGGAGGGGCCGACGCCCCTGCCGGACGGAACGTACCTGGAGGAGATCGAGCTCGGCGCGATCACCCCGAACCCCCGCCAGCCGCGGCACCACTTCGACGACCAGGCCCTGGAGGAACTCCGGGACTCGATCAGCGAGGTCGGTCTGCTCCAGCCCGTCGTCGTGCGCAGGCTCACGGGGGAGTCCGGCTACGAGCTCATCATGGGCGAGCGCCGGTGGCGGGCGAGCAAGGAGGCCGGTCTCGACCGGATCCCCGCGATCGTCCGGCAGACCAGTGACGACGAACTGCTCCGCGACGCCCTCCTGGAGAATCTGCACCGGCAGGAGCTCAACCCGCTGGAGGAGGCGGCGGCGTACCAGCAGCTGCTGGACGACTTCGGCGCCACCCACGGGGAGCTGGCCCAGCGGATCGGCCGTTCCCGGTCGCACATCACCAACACCCTGCGGCTGCTCAACCTGACGCCGAAAGTGCAGACCCGCGTGGCCGCCGGTGTGCTCAGCGCCGGACACGCGCGGGCGTTGCTGGGTGTGGAGGACCCCGACCGCCAGGACCGGATGGCCGCGCGCGTGATCCAGGAGGGACTCTCGGTCCGTTCCCTGGAGGAGATCGTCGCGCTCCGCGAGGAGTCCGACGATGACGCTCCCAAGCCCCGTCGCGCCCCGGTGCGGACCGACAACCCGCCCCAGGTGGAGGAGTGGGCGACCCGCCTCTCCGACCGGCTGGACACCACCGTGAAGGTCGACATCGGCAAGAAGAAGGGCAGGATCGTCGTGGAGTTCGCGACGATGGAGGACCTGGAGCGCATCATCGGCCAGATGGACACCGGCGGTTCCTGACCGGTGCGGCGGTCGTGTTTCACGTGAAACACCGACTCACCGCCGCGGAGAACGACGAAGGCCCCCGGAGGAACCCGGGGGCCTTCGTGCTGCGCGGTGCGGGGAGTTACAGGAACTCCGCCAGGTCCTTCTCCAGGACGCGCTTGGGCTTGGCGCCGATGATCTGCTTGACGACCTCGCCGCCCTTGTAGACGTTCATCGTCGGCAGGGACATCACGTTGTACGAACGCGGGGTCTCGGGGTTCTGGTCGGTGTTGAGCTTGACGACCTCGATCTTGTCGCCGTACTCCTCGGCCAGCTTGTCCAGGACCGGGGCCATCTGCTTGCACGGGCCGCACCAGTCGGCCCAGAAGTCCACCAGGACGGGCTTGTCGCTGGCGAGGACCTCCTCCTTGAAGGTGGCGTCGGTGACGTGCTTGACGGTGGACATGGTTCTCCTTGGTTCCGTGTAACCGGGGCGGGTGGGAGAGGTTCGGGGTGGGGACGGGCGGCCCGGAGGACCGTCCTCCCCGCCGTCAGTTGCCGAGCGCGGCGAGGTAGCGCTCGGCGTCCAGGGAGGCGGCGCAGCCGGTGCCCGCGGCGGGGGNACTGGTGGTCGACCACGTCGCCCGCCGCGAAGACGCCCTCCAGGTTGGTCCGGGTGGACGGGGAGTCCACCTTGACGTAACCCTCCTCGTCGAGCTCGATCTGCTTGTCGAACAGCTCGACGCGCGGGTCGTGGCCGATCGCGACGAACAGCCCGGTCACGTCCAGGGTGCTGGTCTCGCCGGTCTGGTTGTCGAGGACGCTCAGGCCGGTGACGCGCTCCTCGCCCAGGACCCTGGTGACCTCCGAGTTCCAGAGGAAGGTGATCTTCTCGTTGGCGTGCGCGCGCTCGGCCATGATGCGGCTGGCGCGCAGCTGGTCGCGGCGGTGGATCACGGTGACCGACCTGGCGAAGCGGGTGAGGAACAGGGCCTCCTCCATGGCGGTGTCGCCGCCGCCGACCACCGCGATGTCCTGGTCGCGGAAGAAGAAGCCGTCGCAGGTGGCGCACCAGGAGGTGCCGCGCCCGGACAGCTCCTTCTCGCCGGGCACGCCCAGCTCGCGGTAGCCGGAGCCGGTGGCGAGGATGACCGTGTGGGCGAGGAAGGTCTCGCCGCCCGCGACGACCTCCTTGACGGGCTTGGTCAGGTCCACGGCGGTGACGTCCTCGGGCACCAGCTCGGCGCCGAACCGCTCCGCCTGCTTGCGCATGTGATCCATCATGAGGTCGGGCCCCATGATGCCGTCGGGGAAACCGGGGAAGTTCTCGACCTCGGTGGTGTTCATCAGAGCGCCGCCGGCGGTGATGGATCCCTCGAACACCAGGGGCCGCAGCTCGGCACGGCCGGCGTACACGGCGGCGGTGTACCCCGCCGGTCCGGAACCGATGATGATGACATTGCGGACGTCACTCACGCTCATTGGCCCTTCACACAGTCACTGCCCTGGCCACGGGGTGTGACCTCAGGGGAAGATGGTTAGCACAACCGATGGTAGGCGCCGGGCATTCCCAGTGGGACATCCCCCCAGGTTACGGGGGTGGGGTATACGGAACCGCCTGTCCCGGGGCGGTTCCGTGCGATCGCGACGGTCCTCCGGACGGGGACGCGGCGGGAGGGCGCCGGGAGGGGTTTGCCACTCCGTGCCCCGGCTGTGTTTCCTTTGGGCCTCCGCTCCTCCCGCCCGCCGCCCGCCATCGCCCGCCGGGGGCGCTCCGCGCCAGAGCGGACTACCACCCTCAAGGGGCGCATGCGGAGCAGCGCTTTCCGTGTTCATGCGCCCAGGCGCGCCTCAGACGCCCCTCCGGCCGCCGTCGAGGGCCGACCGTACCGCCAGGGCGATCGCGCCCGCCACGAGCCCCCAGAGGGCGTTCAGGGCCAGGACGGAGACGAGGCCGAACGGGTTGGTGAGCGGCCCCCGGAGTTCGCCGAGCATCACCGGGGACAGGACCGCGCTCAGCACGACCGAGAACACGGCGTAGGCCAGCCCCGTGTACACCAGGGTGAGCAGGGGGCGCGGGACGTGGGCGACCACCACGGCGGTCACCCAGGCGACGGTGATGAGGGCGGTCGTCCCCAGTTGGAGGAAGGGCGACCAGTCCAGCGCCTCGGTGACACCGGTGACGCCGAGCAGGGGGCGCGTCAGGGCGAGCGCCCCGAGCCCCAGCACCAGGGACCACGGGATCTCGGAGAACGGCCCGTCCGCGGAGGGGCCGTCGGCACGGGGCGGCTGCTGCCGGTTCATGGGTACCTCACGGACTCGGGGTGCGTGCGAGCACCGGGGAAGGAACGCCTCCGACGCTAGGAACCCGGAACCCGGCCGCGCGTCCGGTAACGGTTCCGGGCCGCTACGCACCTCGGACCCCGCCGCCTACGTCCGGACGCGTAGCGGCGCGGTCCCCCGGTCCCGTGCCTCGCGGGGCGCCCGTCCGTAGAATCGCCGCATGCCCAGTGACCGCCAAGGCGTCGTGGTCGACGCGCTCTTCGGGTTCGCCGTCTTCGCGGTGGTGGCGATCGCGGTCGCCTCCGACGTCAGCGACACGGGGAACCTGCCGCTGGGGTACGGGATGGCCGCCGTGCTCGGCGCGCTCATGCTGGTCCGGCGCCGCTGGCCGGTCGCGGTCCTGCTGGTCACCGCGGTCCTGGTCATCGCCAACTACATGCTCCAACTGCCCGTCATCGGCCTGGCGGTCCCCGTGGCCGCCGCGCTGTACTCGGCCGCGGAGGCGGGCCGCACCCCGTGGTCCGTCGGCCTGGCCGCCGCGCTGGTCCTGGTCTCCACCGTCGCCCGGCTGTCGGAGGGACAGGACCCCGCCTACCTGCTGGGGTACGAGCTGCCCACCACGGTGGCGGTCATGGGCGCGGCCACCGCCCTGGGCCACGTGCAGTGGCAGCGGCGCCGGGCCGAGTACCAGCGCGCGCGGATCGCGGCCCTGGACGAACAGGCACGCGAGTCCGAGGCGGCCGAACGCCTGGCGCTCGAACGCACCCGTATCGCCCGGGACCTGCACGACGCCGTCGGCCACCACCTGTCCGTGGTGTCCCTGCACACGGCGGTGGCCGTCGAGGCCCTGGGCGACGACCCGGCGGACGTGCCGGTCGCGCGCGCCGAACTGGACCACGTCGCCCGGGCCTCCCGTGCGGGCCTGAGCGAGCTGCGCGCCACCGTGCGCGCCCTGCGCGACGCCGACCCGGGCGACGATCGGGTCTCCTCCCTCGCGCACCTGGACGAACTGGTGGTGAGCGTCCGCGCGGCCGGGGTGGAGGTGGAGGTGACCGGCGTTCCGGAGCCGGGGGAGGTGCCGGGCATGGTGGACGCGACCGCCTACCGGATCGTCCAGGAGGCGTTGACCAACACCCTGCGCCACGCGCACGCACGCCGGGCGCGGGTGGACATCACGAGAGGGGACGGGGTGCTCGACGTGACGGTGACCGACGACGGAGCGGCCGTGCGGGCCGTCTCGTCGGGGAGGGCGGGTCCCCCGACCGGCAGCGGGCTGGCGGGGATGCGGGAGCGGGTGCGGCTGGTCGGCGGCTCGGTGGAGGCGGCTCCCCGGCCCGGTGGCGGGTTCGGGGTGCGCGCGCGGCTGCCGATCGGGGACGACCGGTGATCCGGGTCCTGCTCGCCGACGACCAGCCCCTCGTCCGCACCGGGGTGCGCGCGCTGCTGGAACGGGACGAGGAGATCGAGGTGGTGGCCGAGTCGGGCGACGGCCGCGAGGCGCTCGCGGACATCGACCGGTACCGCCCCGACGTGGTCCTGCTCGACCTCCAGATGCCGGGGCTGGACGGTCTCGCGGTGCTCCGCGAGTGGGAACGCCGGGCCGACAGGTCGTCAGGGGGACGTGTCGACACGTCGACGGATCGCCGAAGCACCAGGGTGGTGGTCCTCACCACGTTCGGCGAGGACGACAACGTGTTCGCGGCGCTGCGCCTGGGCGCCTCCGGCTTCCTGCTCAAGGACGCCGGTCCCCGGGAACTGAGGGAGGCGGTGCGCACGGTCGCGGCGGGGGAGGCGCTGCTCTCGCCCGGGGTCACCCGCCGGGTGATCGAACGGCTCGCCGACGCCTCGGTCGCTCCGGAGGCCGCCGCCCGACTGGACGTGCTGACCGACCGGGAGCGTGAGGTGCTGGCCCTGGTCGGCCGGGGGATGTCCAACCAGGAGATCGGCGGCGAGCTGCACCTGAGCCCGGCGACCGCGCGCACCCACGTGGGCCGCCTCCTGGCCAAGCTCGGGGTCCGCGACCGGGTCGGCCTGGTGGTGGTCGCCTACGAGACGGGCCTGGTCCGTCCCGGCCGGTGAGGCGTCGACATGTCGACGGGGCGCCCTGGGCACGAACCGACATGGCGACGTGTCGACACGGGGGCACGGCCGCGGATCAGGGGGACCGGACGGTCTCCTGGGCGAGGACGCTCCGCCCCGCGTCGCCGCCCCGGGCACAGGCCGGACTGACCACGTACACCTCGTACCGGTCGTCCGGGGGAGAGGAGAACAGCACCCACGCGGGGGACTCCTCGTCGCCGTAGTGGGCCTCGTCCACCAGGCTGAAGTGCGTCCCGAGCTCCTCACTGAGGCGCGACACGCACTCCTGCATACCGGTGGGCGCGGTCTCCAGGGTGGTCATGGGCTCGGTGCCGTCCGCCTCGCCCACGGGGGCCAGGTCGAGCGTCCGTGCGGCCTGCTCGGACAGGGACGCCTCGGTGTAGACCGTCTCGCTCCGCACCACCTGCGGCATGTAGGACTGCGCGATGTGCGGTTCGGGCTCGGCGGCCTCCCCGCCGCCCTCCTCCAGCAGCGGTGCCGAGACGCCCGTACTTCCCTGGCCGCCGGACATCACGTCGTCGAACACGGCCGCGCCACCGCCGCCGATGACGACCGCCGCGGCGGCCACCATCATCAGCCGGGGCACGTTGACCCGGCCGGAGCCCTTCCTCCGCCTGCGCGGGAGGGGGGTCACCGTGGCTCCTCCCGGGACCGCGGCGTGGGGTACCGGACGGCCGGTGGTGGAAGCGTCGTCGGCTCCCTCCCGGTCGTCCCGGTCGTTGTCGGAGGTGTGGGCGGCGCGCTCACGCGCCGCCTCCGCGACGCGCTGGTCGAGGAGGTCGGCGACGTCCCGGGGCAGTTCGGGAGCCGGCGCGGCGGCCAACGCCTCGCTGACCCCGGTCAGCTCCTCCAGGGTCGCGGCGCAGATCGCGCAGGTGTCTATGTGGGTTGCGACGGTGCGTTCCTCGTCGGGCTCCAAGAGCTCCTCGGCGAAGAAGGCCAGTGCCTCCACGTCTGGATGGGACGTCACGATGGGTTGGCACCTCCTCTCCCAGTTGTGACGTCTCCGGGGTGTCGGGGGTTCCTCAGATGCGCCAGTGAGGGAAGAAGTTTGGCGCGACCTCGCGCACACCTGCTCTTGACGGTCCCCGAGGCCACGTCGAGGATACGCGCGGCCTCCTCCACCCGGTAGCCGAGCATGTCCACCAGGGTCAGCGCCATGCGCTGGTCCAGGGGGAGCAGGTCGAGCGCGGCGTTGACGTCCATGCGGGTCTCGGTCTGGGAGGCGTGGTCCGGGCCGCCCCCCGTGCGGCCCAGCCGCTCGTTGGACATGACGTCCAGGGTCTCGTCCTCGGTGGGGGTGGCGGGCCGCACCTTCCTGCGGCGCAGCCGGTCGTGGCAGGCGTTCACCACGATCCGNTGGTCACCTGCGACTCGCCGCGGAAGCGGTCGGCCGCGCGGAAGGCGGACAGGAACGCGTCCTGGAGGGCGTCGGAGGCCTCCTCGGGGTCACCCATCATGCGTACGGCGACAGCCCAAAGGCGCTCACGGTGCCGGCGCACCAGGACCGCGAAGGCCTGGTCGTCACCCTGAGCGTGCCTCGTCAACAGCTCCCGGTCGGGGAGCTCCTGGGCCGCGTCCATCAGCGCTGATCAATCCCTCTGGCGTCCATCAGAGACCGCGCACCTCGACCTCGTTGATGGTCCCACGCCATCTGTTGTGCTCATCCTGGGGCAGTTCGGTGAACCAGATCAGCACGTACCGGCCGGTGGCGGCCTCGTCGAGGGTGACGGTGGAGGAACCGCCCACCGTCTCGGTCGTGGCGACGGGCAGGTTCGCGTCCAGGCTCGCCTGGTCGCTGACCGCGTTGTCGTCGCCGACGCGGATCTCGACGCCGTAGTCCCTTTCGGGCATCTGCAGGACGACCTCGCGGACCTCCTGACTGGAGCCCAGGTCCAGAAGGAGGCCCACGCCGCCCTTCAGGTCCTGAAGGGGGTCCTTGTAGCCCTCGGAACTCCAGTCGGTGGCAGGGTCGTTGTCATAGGCCTTGGGGCCGTTCTCCGAGTGCTCGTCGCCGTCGCCGAGCGGGTCGAACCCGGTGGCGCCGGTGATCTCCAGCGTGCTCAGCTCCACCTCGTCGTTCGAGGACCCCTCACCGCCGCCGCCGCTGGGAGTGGCCCGCTCCTCGCCGTCGGAGGCCCAGTTCGACCCGATCATCCAGGCGCCCGCGACCACGCCGACGAACAGCACCACGGCGACCACACCGACCAGGACCTTCTGGAGCGAGGGCTGCGTGCGCGCGGTCCGCCGCTCCATCCGGGAGGGCGCCGACCGCTCCCGCGGCTCCCCGGCGGC
>NZ_ANAX01000103.1 GCF_000341065.1 Nocardiopsis halotolerans DSM 44410
TGCCGAACTCACCGGTGCGCCGGGAGGTCCCGGGCTCGGGGGGCGGCGCCGACTCGGTCGGGGTGACGGGCAGGGGGATGAGTCGGGGCACCTCGGCCATGGCCGCGCAGAAGTCGGCGGGGGAGGTGATCGGCGGTCCGGGCACCATCTGCCCCGCGAGCTGCGGCAGCGCGGCCCGCGTGGTGATGGTCCCCAGCGGCTCGGTGATGCCCTGCCTGATCTGCTGGGGCGGGTAGGGGCCCGCGGGGCCCTGGGGAGCGGCGGGCAGGCCGCTCTGCGGACCGCCCGGCCAGTGTC
This sequence comes from Nocardiopsis halotolerans DSM 44410, assembly GCF_000341065.1. GTDB lineage: Bacteria > Actinomycetota > Actinomycetes > Streptosporangiales > Streptosporangiaceae > Nocardiopsis > Nocardiopsis halotolerans. The sequence continues at coordinate 298 of NZ_ANAX01000103.1, forward strand.
CGGTGAGCGCCGCGTAGAGCAGGTTGCCCAGTCCCTGGGCGTCGGTCGCCGCGGGGTCGGCGGCGCCGGCGCCCATCAGGGCCGCGTCCACGCCGATGCCGGTGACCTTGACCGCGCCCCCGCTGCTCCACATGAGCTTGCTCGGGGTCAGGCACAGGTGGTGCAGGCCTCCCGCGTGTGCGGCGGCGATGGCCTCGGCCGCCTCGGCGACCAGCCCGGCCGCGCGCTCGGGTTCCATGGCGCCCTGCGCGAGCAGGTCGGCGAGGGAGGAGCCGACGACCCACTCCTCGACCACGTAGGGGATGGGGGCGGTGTCGTCGGCGTCGAAGACCTGTGTGACGCGTGCGTCGGGGATGCGGCTCGTGGAGCGGGCGGCGCGTACGACCTCGGACGTGCGCGGGAAGCCCTCGGTGAAGGTCCACACCGCGACGGGACGCGCGAGCGTCTCGTCGGTGGCCTTCCACCGTGTGGCTCCGCCGGTCTCGCTCACCACCTGGTCGAGACGGTAGCGGTTGGCCAGCTTCGCCCCGGGTTCGATGAGGAAGGTGCTCATGATGGGAGTGACGGGAGTCAGTGCCGTGTTTCGCGCGCTCTCCCGGTCCGTGGGCGTCCACGGAAGGGGCTACGCGAGGGGGTCATCGGCCCTGCCTGCTGTCCCCAGCCTCCCTTCGGGCAACTCGAGTGAACAATGCGGTAGTGGTAAAGCGATGCCTGTCCATGCTAGGACGCCTGAACAGCATCTTCGGAGGACAACGGATACTCGGCCACCTTCCGGGGCGTAACGGAGCGGTACACCCCAACATCAGCTATTCCTGGTGATCAGCGGCGTCGTAGCCGTGTCTTGAGCAAATCGAGAAACGATGTGACTTCGGCCACATTGAGATACCTGGCAGCAGCAACGAACAGCAGGGCACCAACGACGCCTCCGGCCGCCATCGACGCCAGGCCCGGCCAGATCTCGCCTGGCAGGTCCCGGAAGAGGTGGATCATCGCCACTCCGAAGACCGCCGCGGGGACGGTCGCCACGTGCAACCTGAACAGGGTGGTCGCGGTCCGACGCCCGTCCAGGCCGTTCAGTCTCCTGTGCAGCAGGTACCACATGATGACGGAGCCGACGATGTAGTACAGACCGTACGGTACCGGTAGCCAGACGACGACGTGTTGCGGCTCCACAACGAACAGGAGACTGATCGCGGTGGTGGCGTGGGCGATCTCGGCGGGGACCGACACCAGGGCCGGGGTCCGGGTGTCGCCCAGCGCGTAGAACACCCGCATCTGGAGCTGGAACAGCGTGAACGGGATCAGCATCACGCAGAAGACCATGAGGATGCGCCCGATCGCGGCGGCGTCCTCCGCGCTCGTGCTGCCCTGCGCGTAGATCATCACGCAGAACGGGACCGCGAAGACGATCATCGCGACCGAGAGCGGCGCGATCAGCACCGAGGACAGCCGGAAGCCGCGTGAGAAGTCGCTGCGCACCTGGTCCCTGCGGCCCGCCGCGACGTGCTCGCTCATGCGCGGAAGCAACGCCGTGATCACCGAGACCGCGATGACCGCGTACGGGAGCTGGAACAGCATCGACGCGAACTTGTACGCCGCGATACCCGCGCCGGAGTCGTAGCCCGCCTCGGCGGCGAGGGTCCCGGCCCGGGTCGCCACGTTGGTGGAGACGAGCGCCCCCGCCTGCGCGACGACGATGTAGAGCATCATCCACGAGGCGGCGCCGGCCGCCTCGCCCAGGCCCGAACCCCGCAGGTCCAGGCGGGGACGCCAGCGGAAGCCCGCCGCGGCCAGCGCCCACACCAGGACGGCGGCCTGGACCACCTGGCCCAGGGCCGTGCCCAGGCCCAGCAGCATCAGCTGGCCGTCGGTGATGGTCTCGGGCGTGCGCCCCGGACCGGCGACGTCCAGGTACCACAGGCAGACGCCGATGATGACCAGGTTGTTCAGCACCGGTGCCCACATGGGGGCGCCGAACCTGTGGCGCGCGTTGAGCATCGCGCTGGCCAGACCGCTCGCGCCGATGAAGAAGATCTGCGTGACCAGGTACCGGGCCAGGACGACCGAGACCTCGTACTGGGCACCGGAGAAGCCGCCCGCGTAGATCCGGATGAACCACTCCGCGGCCAGCACCGACACCAGCGTGAGCGCGAACAGCGCCAGCAGCATCAGCGTGACCAGGCGCTGCTCGGTGCGGTCCCCGCCGTCGGCGTCCCGCTTGCGCCGCTTGACCAGGAACGGCACGAACACACTGGCCAGCAACCCGCCGATGAGCAGGTCGTAGATCATGTACGGGACCATGCCCGCGGTCTGGTAGGCGTCGCCCAGCAGCTGGGTGCCGATCGCCGCCGCCAGGATGATGGTGCGCACGAACCCCGTGACGCGGGAGACGATGGTGCCCAGCGCCATGATCGCGCTGGACCGGGCGAGGTTGCCCGGCGCGGTGTGGGAGCTGCCGCCGATCTCGTCGCCGTCCTCCAGACCGGCCCGGTCGGCGGTGCCCACGTCCCCGATGTCGCTGGGGTCACGGAGCGTGCGCAGCCCCGTCTCGGGTTCCCCGTCCGGCTCCTCGCGCTCGTAGGTGTCGAGCACGTCCTCCGGCATCACCAGGGTGTGCCGTCTGCGGGGACCGGACTCCTCCGGCCCCTCGGACGGCTCGGCGTCCGAGGGGGGCGTCTGCTGGGGCGGTTCGCTGGACACCGTCGCGCTGTCCTTCTCTCGATCGGCGACTGCGGGGCCTCGGCGGGGTCAGAGCCGGGGAGGGAGGTACGACGTCAACGACGCAGGCGGCCACGGACCAGTTCCACGGCCGCGCTCAGCTCCGGGACGCGCAGCAGTCGCGCGGTTCCGAGGAAGAGCAGCGCGCCGAGGACGCATCCCGCTGCCGGGGCGCCGACGTAGGTGGCCAGGCCGGGACCGACGTGGGTGTCGAAGGCCCAGAGCACACCGAAGCCCGCCGCGACGCTCGGCACGACGGCCAGGTGCAGGCGCAACAATGTGCCAATGACGTGCTTCCCGTCAAGCCCCCCGATGCGGCGGCTCAGTACCAGGCCCGCGATGGTCAGCCCGGACAGGAACGAGATCATGAAGCCCGCGGCCACGCCCACGACCACCATCTCCGGCGGGAGCACCAGGTAGGACGTCACCGCCAGGGCGGTGTGGACGGCCAGGTTGGCGAAACCGATCATGGCGGGCGTGCGGGTGTCGCCCATGGCGAAGAACACGCGCAGCATGAGCTGGAACACGGTGAAGGGCACCAGGCCCAGGGACATGACCGTGAGGACCTGACCGATGTTCTCGGCGTCGGCCACCGAGATGGACCCGCGCGCGAAGGCCAGCACGGACAGCGGCTGGGCGAACAGCGCCACCGCGAAGGCCGCCGGCACCAGCACGAACGCGGAGACGCGCAGGGTGCGGGAGAAGCCCGCGCGGACGGCGTCCCAGTCCCGGTCGTCGGCGTGCGCGCTCATCTGGGGCAGCAGCACGGTGATGAGGGAGACCGCGATGATCGCGTACGGCAGCTGGAAGAGCTGGTAGGCCAGGTTGTAGGCGCTGATGCCCGCGCCGACCTCCGCGCCCTGTTCGATGCTCGCCACGTTCGCGGCGTTGGCGATGTTGGTGGTGATCCACAGCCCCGCCTGGGTGAAGAGGGTGTAGAGCATCATCCACCCGGCGGTGCGCACGGCCTCGCCGAGCCCGGAACCGCGCAGGTCCAGGCGGGGACGCCACCGGTAACCGGTGCGGGTCAGGGCCACGAACAGCACCAGCGTCTGGAGCGCCATACCGCCCGCCGTGCCCGCGCCCAGCAGGACCAGCTGGCCGTCCGTGACGGTCTCGGGGGTCCGGCCCGGACCGGCCACCCACAGGAACACGCCCGCCACGCTCATGATGACGATGTTGTTCAGCACGGGGGCCCAGACGGCGGCTCCGAACCTGTTCCGGGTGTTGAGCATGGCGCTCAGCAGACCGCTCAGGCCGACGAAGAAGATCTGCGCGAGGAGGAACCTCGCGAGGTAGACCGAGGTCTCGTACTGGATCGGCGTGAACTGGGAGCCGTACATCCAGATGAGGAACTCCGCGGCCAGGATCGCGGCCGCGGTGATGAGGAACAGCGCCAGCGCCGTGGTGGTGAACAGGCGGTCCTCGGTGGCCTTGCCGCCGTCCGCGTCGCGCTTACGCCGCTTGACCAGGAACGGGATGATGACGCTGGCCATCAGCCCGCCGATGAGCAGGTCGTTGAGGATGAACGGGATCGTGTGCGCCGTGTGGTAGGCGTCACCGAGCAGGTGGGTGCCGATGGCGGCGCCGAGCACGATGGTGCGGGCGAAGCCGGTGAGCCGGGAGGCCATGGTGCCCACGGCCATGATGGCGCTGGAGCGCATCATGCCACCGCCCGAACCGCCGTCGGAGCCGCTGCCGCCGCCGGCCCCGGTGTCCCGGCCGCCGTCGGACCCGTCGCCGGGGCCGTCACCGCGTTCGGTCGCGGGTCCCGGAACCTCGCCCTCCTCGAAGGTGGGCGCGGGGCCGGAGCCGGGGCGGACCGCGCTCGGGAGCGGGCTTTCGGGTTCGGGACGGCGGTGCTTGCCGCCGCCGTTGGGAGAGTCGGTGACCACCGTGGATCAGGCTTCCTTTCGTCCGACTGGGGAATGTCCGGCCGAGGCGTGTGGATGTGTCGACATGGCGTCCTGTCGGTAAGGGGTCATGTCCTCTCGGGTGCGGGGGTCACGTGTCCGTGCCGCCGCGGTTCCGCTCCGCGCCGTCCGGCGTCGCGGTGGAGGAGGCGGTGCCCGCCTCCTCGGAGTCGTCCTCACCGGTGCTCCCGGGCGTACCACCGGTGTCCCGGGCGGAGGGCTCGTCGCCCTCGGAGGCCTCGGAGCTCTCGGAGTCTGTGACGTTCCCGGAGCCGGAGGCGTTCGCACCCTCCCCGGTCGTCCCGCTCCCCGGCGCGTCCTCAGGGTCCCGCGCGCCGTCGGAACCCTCGTCGGTGTCACCGGTGCCCTCACCGGCGCCCCCGGCCGACGCGGCACCCGCGGCCCTCCTGCGGGCCCACTTGCGCAGCGCGCGCGGGGCCAGGGCGACGATGAGGATCAGCAGGCCGATACCGCTGATGATCAGCGCCTGGGTGCCCAGGCCGGTGGCGTTCACCGGAATCTCGACGTTCTGACTGCTGATCGGTTCGCCCTCGGCGTTCTGGAGGCTCACGTTCAGGACCGTGCGGCCGTTGACCCGTGCCGACAGCGGGACGTACACCGTGGTCCTGGTGCCCGGCTCGATCTCGAAGTCGTGGTTGTACTCACCGACGCCCAGCCGTTCGGAGTTCTCCGAGAACACCGACAGGTTCACGAAGGCGGTCCCCTCCTCGAGGTCGTTGGCGACCAGGATGCCGATGGTGCCGGTCCGGCTGGCCAGGGTGACCGGCTCGCCGGGGATGACCCGCACGTCGTTCATGCGGTTCTGCACCTCCTGCGCGACCAGGGAGCGGGTGGCGCCCGCCAGGGCCTCCTCCTCGCGCCAGTGGGCCGACTCCAGCCGCAGCAGCGCCGGACGGAAGGGGTCCCGTCCGCCGACCAGGATGCTGTTGAACAGGCGCACGTCCCGGCTCACGTCCTCGACCAGGTCCAGGTAGGTGGAGCTGAGCTCCTCCGCCCGCGCGGGGCCGGGGTAGTCGAGGGACTCACGGGTCCGCTCGCGCTCGCCGGCGCCGGCCGGTTCGACCTCGTCCAACCTCTCCGGGGACAGCCACGGCAGGTCGTCGGTGGCGGCCAGCACGCCCTGGGCGAACCCGGCGCTGGGGTTCCACGTCGGATCCGGCGAGGCGACGACCACCCGGTCTCCGCCGACGTTCTCCCCCGCGATCATCGCGGTCTCGGCGGCGAACCGCTGGAGCGCGAGCTCGGTCTGGCCGGGCTCCGACGTCGGCATGGACAGGACCTCGTTGATCCCCGAATCGGTGACCAGCGCGAACGGATCCTCGGCGGGCTCACCCTCCGGTGCGGGCAGCGGCGCCTGCGCGGTGGGGGTCGTGGACAGCCAGGACAGGGGAGGCCTGGCGTCCTCCCGCAGGAGGAAGCGGGTGGCGCCCTGCGAGGCGTACAGCTCGTAGACGCTCTGGTCCATCAGGCCCTTCGGGGGCAGGGCGAAGGCCGGGTCGGCCTCCAGGTCCAGCGCCCTCCGGACCGCCTCCTGACCGATCTCGAGGGAGGCCTCGGCGTCGCCGCGCATGTCGTTGCGCAGCAGGGCGGCCAGGTCGGCGTTGGCGTAGGGCGTGGACACGACGGTGTCGGCGGCCAGCACGCGGCGGGCCTCGCGCAGCCACACCTGGGCGGCCTCGTTCGCCTCGGCTTCGTGCCGGACGGGCTCGGACTCGGCGGGCACCGCGGTCAGGTCCTCGGCGATCTCGTGCCCGGAGGCGGCCATGCGGCGGATGTCGTCGAGCGTGCCCGGGTCCACCGCCCAGGTGATCGGGACCCCCTCGGCACGGGTGGGGGCCTCCTCCTCGCCCTGGGAGTCGTCCTCCTCGGCGTTCTCCCCGTCCGTGGCCTCCTCGGAGGGAACGGAGCCGGCGGTCTCCTCGGCGGTGGCCTCGGGCGACTCCTCGGGCGGATCCCCGGGGTCCTCGTCGAGGCCCAGCAGCTCGACCAGGTTCTCGTCGCCGGCCTCGAAGGACAGCGGTACCTGAGCCCCCGCGGCCAGCAGACGGCCCAGGCGGCCGTCGGCGGCGACCGACCCGTGCAGGTCGTCGTTGAGGAAGGTGTCCTCGTCGGCCCGCCCCGGCGGCGCCGTCAGCGGCCACACCCAGGCGATCCCGACGGAGGGCACGTCCCCGTCCTCCGGGCCCGTGTAGGGGAGGAAGGTGTACTGGGCGCCGATGACGTCGCCCCCACCGTCCACGGCCTCCACCACCAGCGGGTACACGCCGTAGGAGTCCAGGCCGAGCTCCTCGACCGGCACGCTCAGGGAGTACTCCTCGCTGGTCTCGGGAACCAGCTCACCGGCGACCTCCTCGTCCGGCCCCTCGGCGTTGGGCTGCCATCCCTCGCCCGAGGCGAACTCGTCCAGTTCACCGCGGTCGGTGAAGGGGTGCCGCGAGTAGCGGATCCGCACACTGACGTCACTGAGACCCTCGGAGGTGGTGTTGGTCACCTCGCCCTCGATCCGCAGTGTGCTGTCCTCACTGACCGCGTCCGGTGTGACGCGGTCGACGACGAGCGGTTCGGCCGCCTCTTCGGGCTCCGCGTGCGCGGACGTGGCCGGTGGGTGGATCAGCGCGGTGGTGATGGCCATGACCACCGTCGCGGAGGCGAATCGACGCAACGCTTGACCGGTTTCCTGACTCGGGTCCAGGTGGCCGTCCCGCCGGAAACGAGGTGCGGGGAACGGTCGGAAGTACCCGTACGGCGCACACGGCGTACACGGGTCGGGCGGACGCGGGGCAACCGGGGCGTCCTACCACTTCCACCGAAGATACCGCCTTCCCCGTACCGGGAGTCGGGCCGGCACCGCCGTGCGGCGTGTACGGGGAGCGGGGCCGCCCACCGAACGTCGGCGGTCCGCCGGAGCGGCCGACGATCCGTGTACGGCCCGGTCCCGGTGGGTGGAAGCGATTCGCGATTCACGTCGGGCGCCGCCTAGTCTCGTGGTGTGCCGAACACAGAGTTTTCGCGTGAGAGCGACACCGCCCAGCAGCAGGACGCCGGGGCCGCACCGGGGACGGAGGCGCTGACCGGCGCCCAGCGGGCGGCGGTCAGCGCTCTGGCGGGCTCCTTCCCCCTCGTCTCGGAGGAACTCGGCGAGCGTTTCGCCGTGCACGACCAGCAGCTCGCCCTCGTCGGCGGGCCGGTGCGTGACGCACTCCTGGGCAGGCCCGCCAACGACGTGGACCTGACGACCGACGCGGTACCCCAGCGCATCCTGGAACTCGTGGACGGCTGGGCCGACGCGGTGTGGACCGTCGGTATCGACTTCGGCACCGTGGGCCTGCGCAAGAAGGGCCTCCAGCTGGAGATCACCACCTACCGCAGCGAGTCCTACTCGCCCAAGTCCCGCAAGCCCGAGGTCTCCTACGGCACCGACATCCACGACGATCTGCTGCGCCGCGACTTCACCGTCAACGCCATGGCGGTGCGTCTGCCCGACCTGGAGTTCGTCGACCCGTTCGGCGGCCTGGCCGACCTGCGGGAGAAGGTGCTGCGCACCCCCGGCAGGCCGGAGGACTCCTTCAGCGACGACCCGCTGCGCATCATGCGCGCGGTCCGCTTCGCCGCCCAGCTCGGGTTCACCCTGGCGCCCGAGGTGGCCGAGGCCGCCAGGGGCATGGCCGACCGGCTCTCCATCGTCTCCGCCGAGCGCGTCCGCGACGAGCTGACCAAGCTCATGCTCAGCCCCGACCCGCGCCGCGGTGTCGAGCTGATGGTGGAACTCGGCATCGCCCCGTACGTACTGCCGGAGATTCCCAAGCTGCGCCTGGAGATCGACGAGCACCACCGGCACAAGGACGTGTACGAGCACTCGCTCACCGTCCTGGACCAGGCGATCGAGCTGGAGGAGAAGCGCGGCCACGAGCCCGACCTGGTGCTGCGTCTGGCGGCCCTGCTGCACGACGTCGGCAAGCCCAAGACGCGCGCCTTCGAGTCGGCCGGACGGGTGACCTTCCACCACCACGAGGTGGTGGGCGCCTCGATGAGCCGCAAACGGCTCACCGCGCTGCGCTTCTCCAAGGACGTGGTGTCCGACGTCAGCACCCTGGTCAGCCTGCACCTGCGGTTCCACGGGTACGGCAAGGGGGAGTGGACCGACTCCGCGGTCCGCCGGTACGCCCGTGACGCCGGGTCCCAGCTGGAGCGGCTGCACATCCTCACCCGGGCCGACTGCACCACGCGCAACCGGCGCAAGGCGGCGGCGCTGTCGCGCGCCTACGACGACATCGAGCGGCGCATCGAGAGACTCGCCGAACAGGAGGAGCTGGACCGCATCCGCCCGGACCTGGACGGCAACGAGATCCAGGAGATCCTGGGGATCGATCCGGGACCCGTGGTCGGCCGCGCGTACCGCTTCCTGCTGGAGCTGCGCCTGGAGAACGGGCCGATGGACAAGGAGGAGGCGACCCGGGAACTGCGCGCCTGGGCGGCCGAACACCTGTGAGGGATCACCGGCCGGGTTTGACCGCGGTGACCGCCATGGCCATGCCGAACACGCGCAGCGGCGTGGTCTCCAGGGTGTCGGACAGGGTCCGCAACGCCGTGGCGCGACGGTCGAACGGCGGCATCAGGTAGTCGATGGCGCACACGCGCAGCCCGCGTCCGCGCAGCAGGCGGCCCATCTGCTGGGTGGTGAACGCGCGCGCGTCCGACATGCGCTCGTGCAGGGGCCGGACCCAGGGCAGGAAGGGCGCGGTCAGCGCCGAGCGGCGCCGGTCGCCCCATATCACACCGTGGGTCTCGAAGGGGAACCAGCGGTTGGGCGTGGTCAGGGAGAACGCGCCGCCCGGCCTGAGGACGCGGTGGATCTCACGGAGGGCGCCCTCCAGTTCATCGACGTGCTCGACCACCTCGAACGCGGTCACGCGGTCGAAGGTGTGGGCGTCGAAGGCCAGCGAGTCGGCGGACATCTTGTGGATGCCGATCCGGTCCTCCAGGTCGGTGCCGGCGATGCGCTCGGCGAACGTGTTGAGCCGCTCGGGTTCGAGGTCGATCGCGTCCACGCGCACGTAGCCACCGGCCATCTCGACCGTGTAGGTGCCGTCTCCGCAGCCCACGTCGAGGAGCCGGTCACCGTGGGCGGGCAGCTGCCGGGACACCGCCCCGACGCGCTTGACCACTCCCCGCGGGCCGAGGGCGCTGGAGGCGTTCCCCCGTGCGTAACCGACGGTCATGGGCACCACCCCTGCTTGTCGACAAGTCTTCCTGGCGACACTACAGTAAGTGACTTATCGGTAGCGGAGTGGTGTCATGCTGGGGCTCCGTCGCCGGTCGTCCTGTCGACATACCGCTACGCCGACATAACGCTATGCCGCCTCGCGCTCCGTTCCGGAGGCGTGGACGCGACGACCCCGCGCGGCCCAGGCCGCTCCCATCGCCAGGTAGGCCACGGCCATCGCGACGACCACCGCGGAACTGACGCCCGAGGGCGGGACCAGCACGGCGGACAGCGCCGCTCCCAGGACGAACGTGGCGTTGAACAGCACGTCGTACACCGAGAACACCCGCCCGCGGAACGCGTCGTCGACATGTCGCTGAACCAACGTGTCGACCGTGACCTTCACACCCTGCGAGACGAAGCCCAGCGCGAACGCGGCCACGGGGAACAGCAGGGGGGAGAACGGCAGCCCGAACACCACCAGGACCACCGACGCCGCCGCCAGTTGCAGGGCGATCCACGTCCCCGGGGCCATCCGCGCGGTCGCCCACGGCGTGGCCACCGCACCGATGAGGAAACCCGCCCCCGACAGGCCCATCGCCACCGAGAAACCGGCCAGGCCGGCCACGCCGCCGCCGGTGAACGTGTTGTTGTACAGCAGCAGCGTCAGCAACGTGGAGATCCCGAACAGCACCCGGTGTCCGCCGATCGTGACCAGCGCGTCGCGGGCGTCCGGACGCGCCCAGACGTGCCGCACTCCGGACACCATGCCCCGCACCACGCTGCGGACGGCCGCCGCGACCTCCTCCGGCTCCCGCTCCAGGTGCGGTCCCAGCTCCCGGCGGCCGAGGGTCAGGGAGACCAGCGCCGCGCCGGTGAAGCCGAGCGCGGCCACGAACAGGATGATCCCGGTGCCCAGGGCGTCCTCGCCGCCGAGCAGCCCGATCGCGGCGCCCGTTCCCGCGCCGAGGAAGCTCGCCGCGGTACCGCTGGTCGGCGTGACCGCGTTGGCCATCATCAGCTTGTCCCGGGGCACGACGTAGGGCAGTCCGGCGGACAGCCCCGACAGGAAGAAGCGGTTGACGCTCAGCACCAGGAGCGCGGCCACGAGGAAGGCCGGGCTCTCGCCCTCCGACACCAGGAACGCGCTCACCACCGCGAGCGCCGCCTTGGACAGGGAGGACAGCAGCAGGATCTGGCGGCGGGGCCACCTGTCGATCAGTACACCGGCGAACGGAGCCACCACCGAGAACGGCAGGAGCAGGACGGCGAAGGCCGCCGCGACCGCACCGGCGCTGGTGTGCTGCTCGGGGTTGAAGAAGACGAAACCCGCCAGACCGGCCTGGTAGACCCCGTCGGAGAACTGCGACGCCAGCCGGGTGCCGAACAGGCGGCGGAAGCGGGAGCCCCGCAGGACCACGCGCAGATCACCGAAGAAGGACACGTGACCAAGAGTAGGGCGTGGCCGGGCCGCCGCGGCCCCGGAAGGGGCCGGGGGAGCCGGAGGGATCCGGCCCCGGTCACGCCCGGCCGGGGCCGCGTCCCGCGTTACTCGTCCGCGCTACCGTGCTGACCCGAGATGAACTGCTCGACCCTCTCGTGTGCCTCGGCGTCGCTGTACTGCTCGGGCGGGGACTTCATGAAGTAGGAGGACGGACCCAGGATCGGGCCGCCGATGCCGCGGTCCTTGGCGATCTTCGCGGCGCGCACCGCGTCGATGATGATGCCCGCGGAGTTCGGGGAGTCCCAGACCTCCAGCTTGTACTCCAGGTTCAGCGGCACGTCGCCGAACGCGCGGCCCTCCAGGCGGATGTAGGCCCACTTGCGGTCGTCCAGCCACGGCACGTGGTCCGACGGGCCGATGTGCACGGCGCCCGCGTTCAGCTCATGCGGGATCTGCGAGGTGACGGACTGCGTCTTGGAGATCTTCTTGGACTCCAGGCGCTCGCGCTCCAACATGTTCTTGAAGTCCATGTTGCCGCCGAAGTTGAGCTGGTACGTGCGGTCCACGATCACGCCGCGGTCCTCGAAGAGCTTGGACAGCACGCGGTGGGTGATGGTGGCGCCGATCTGCGACTTGATGTCGTCGCCGACGATCGGGACCCCGGCTCTGGTGAACTTCTCGGCCCACTCGGGGTCGGAGGCGATGAACACCGGCAGGGCGTTGACGAAGGCGACGCCCGCGTCGATCGCGCACTGGGCGTAGAACTTGTCGGCCTCCTCGGATCCCACCGGGAGGTAGGACACGAGCACGTCGGCCCCGCTGGCCTTGAGGGCCGCGACCACGTCCACGGCGTCCTCGGGGGACTCCTGGATGATCTCGCGGTAGTACTTGCCGAGACCGTCGTAGGTCGGTCCGCGCATGACGGTGACGCCGGTCGGCGGCACGTCGCAGATCTTGACGGTGTTGTTCTCGCTGGCCGTGATGGCGTCGGCCAGGTCGTGGCCGACCTTCTTGGCGTCCACGTCGAAGGCGGCGACGAACTCGATGTCGCTCACGTGGTACGGCCCGAACTGCACGTGCATCAGGCCAGGTACCCGGGACTCGGGGTTGGCGTCCTTGTAGTAGTGCACGCCCTGGACGAGCGACGCCGCACAGTTGCCGACGCCCACGACGGCTACACGTACCGAACCCATTGGTCCTTGCTCCTTCTTCTTCGCGAACATGGATTCCACGGCGCACGACGACGGGCCCGCGCCGACGGCGGTTCCGGGGCCCGACGTCTCACGCGCGCTTCCCGATGTGGTCAGCAGCGCACACGGCGTTTCTGTTCCCACCCACTGCCCCGGGGGCCTAGGGGGAACGTGCATGTCTGGCTGTTTTGTTCAGTTCTGACTCTATCCTCGCCCACCTGCGGACCCGCATGTCAGGCTGGTGACACGCGGGTCGGAACGGCCCCTTCACCCGCCCCGTCCCCGGTGAATCCACGTGGTACCGGGAAAAATCTCACACGCTCGTCCCCACCTGCCCCGACACCGGACGTCTTCTGCGCGGGTGCCCGCCCAGCTCACCTACCAGCGTTCGGTTCCTCCACCCTGAACTGGCAGGACGGGTGTTTCCCGGCGGATCGTGACGAGGTGTCCCAGGACGCGCGATAACCTCGCGCGTGGGTTGTGCTATACCGTTCCATCGCTCTAACGTGACCTGTGATTTGCGTGCGTAGCCGGTAGAGCCCCCGGACCAAGCCCCTGCCACGGCGGCGTTCCGTCGGCATGGAGTAGCCATGAGGGCTGTAGCTCCGCAGGCCAACGACCAGGAGGAAGAAGCGGCTAACGTCTTCGCGACCTGTTGAAAACCCCCGCCCGCCTCTGGGCGTCTTCTAATCAGCCTTGAACGACAGGCACAGCGGTGGGACCAGGCCACGCCGGGCCGATCCACGCCGGTCACGCGAGAAACAGGTCGCGGATCACCGATCCCCCAGGGGGACCGTCCCCCCGTTTCCACCAAGGAATCGTCAGGCCGACCGGCCGTGAGAGGCAATCGAGGACCACGTGAGTACCGAACGACGACGGAACGCCGACGGCGGCCGTCGCCGGGCCGAGGGCCCGGCTG
>NZ_ANAX01000104.1 GCF_000341065.1 Nocardiopsis halotolerans DSM 44410
GACGGCCCTCCCCCCCGGGACGAACGTGCCGGAAGGCGCCGGGGAGCGGACGCCGACGGCGGGTTCTGGGGTGATGAGGCCGGACCGGAGCGCCCGCGCCGCAGACGCCCCCCGGAACAGGAGACGCGTTCCGAGGGGCGGGGCGGTCGACGCCGCGAAGACGGAGGACGCCCGCGCCGCCCGGAGGGCCAGCGCCGTGCCCCCGAGGGCCAGCGCCCCCGCCGCCCCCAGGACGACGATCGCCCCCGCCGCCGTCCCGACGGTGAGCGTCCGCGCCGCCCCGAGGGCCAGCGTCGCCGTCCGAACGAGGACCCCCGTGCCCGTCGCAGGGCCGCGGGCGCTGGTGCCGGTCCGCGTGACCCCCGTGACCCCCGCGAGCACGGTCGGGACCGGGAGAACGCCGCCCGTTCCGAGGGCCGACGCGCTCCGGGCCGCGGCTCCCGTGCCGCGGCCGGTGCCGGATCCGGAGGCCGGGGACGGGGCGGGGGCCGCCGCCGCTCCGGCGACGAGGAGCCGGACGACCGCCCCTGGTTCAAGCGCTTCCTGTCCAAGGCGTGGAAGCCCGCCCTCATCACCTGCGGTCTGATGATCATCGGCGGCGTGGCCGCCTTCGCGATCATGTACGCCCGGGCCCCCGGCATCGACGAGCTGGACGCCAAGTCGGAAGTCGGCATGTCCGCCACCCAGATCATGTGGGCTCCCCAGGGCGACGCATCGCCCGAGGTCGCGGTCACCACGGGCGAGGTCCGGCGCATCGAGGTCCAGTACGAGGACCTCCCGCAGACGGTCGTCAACGGGGTGCTCGCCGCCGAGCAGCGCACCTTCTTCGAGGACCCCGGCATCAGCGTCAGTGGTATCGGGCGCGCCATCCTCTCCGGCGGTGAGGCCGGCGGTGGTTCCACCATCACCCAGCAGATGGCCCGGGGCTACTACAGCAACCTGGAGATGGACAACCAGTACATCCGCAAGATCAAGGAAATCTTCATCGCCATCAAGCTGAACCAGCAGATGGAGAAGGAGGACATCCTCGAGGCCTACCTCAACACCATCTACTTCGGTCGTGGCGCCTCGGGCATCGCTATGGCCGCGGAGGCCTACTTCGGCAAGGACCTGAGCGAGCTGACCGACGCGGAGGGCGCCTTCCTCGGCATCATCATCCAGATGCCCAGCAACTTCGACGACAACGAACTGGGCCCCTGGACCCAGACGTACCTGACGGAGGAGCGCTGGCCCTACGTCAAGGACCAGCTGGCGCTCATGCACGAGGAGAACCCGGACTCAGGGCTCGGCCTGCCCCGTGAGGAGGCCATGGCCCTGGAGATCCCCGAGCGCGTCCCCTTCGGCGTCGAGGAGGAGGGGGAGGGCGAGTCCGACCCCAAGTTCGGCTACGTGCAACAGGCGGTCACCGACGAGATCATCGACCGCTACTCCGAGGTGGGCGTCACCGCGGAGGACATCGCCACCCAGGGCCTCGTCGTGCAGACCTCGCTGGACCCCGCGCTCATGGACGCGGCACGTACCGCGTTCGAGGTCCTGCCGAACACCCCCGAGGACACGATGATGGGTCTGACCGCGATCAGACCGGGCACGGGGGAGATCGTCGCCTTCCACGGCGGCGACGGCGTGGCCGAGGACTACAACAACTCGCTGACGCACCGCACACAGGCGGGTTCGTCGTACAAGCCCTACGTGCTCGCCACCGCGCTCAGCAGCGGTATCAGCCTCCGGAGCATGTTCGACGGTGACTCGCCCCAGGAGTTCCCCGGCCTCCAGAGCGAGGTCATCAACGCGGGCGGCACCGACCACGGGGACGTCGACCTGATCTACGCCACCGCCCACTCGGTCAACACCCCGTTCGTCCGGCTGGCGGTCGAACTGGGCCCGCAGAAGGTGGACGAGACGGCGATCGCGGCGGGTGTGGCCCCCGAGCAGACCGAGACCTCGTTGCAGGGCCCGCTGATCGCGCTGGGCACCCACCAGGTGAGCACGCTGGACCAGGCCACGGGCTACTCGACCTTCGCGAACGGGGGGACGCACTACCCGGCGCACATGGTCACCGAGGTGCGGAAGCCGGACGGCACGGTCCTCCCGCCCGACGACGCCGATCTACTGGAGACGGGTACGCGCGCGATGAGCGAGGGAGTCGCCGCCGACGTCACCCACGCCATGACCCAGGTGGTCGAGAACGGCGGTGGCACCAACGCCGCGCTGCCCGACGGCCGCGACGTGGCGGGCAAGACCGGTACCTCCAGCGACGCGGTCTCCGCATGGTTCGTGGGGTACACACCGCAACTGGTCGCGGCGGTCGGTCTCAGCCGGGCGGACGCCAGCATGTCCCTGGAGTTCGACGGCCAGTCCGTGAACGAGATCTACGGTGGCAGTACCTCGGCCAAGGTGTGGCGCGAGTTCATGACGGTGGCGATGGACGGCGTCGAACCGCAGGAGTTCCCGCCGCCCCAGTACGTCGGCACGGACCAGAGCTACCTGCCCACGGAGTCGCCGAGCGAGGAGCCCTCGGACGAGCCCTCCGACGAGGCGAGCCCGAGCGACGAGCCCTCCGTCGAGGAGAGCCCGAGCGGCGACCCCTGCGACCCGCGGAACCCGGGCAACGGGCAGGGCGGCGAGGAGTGCGAGCCGTCGACGCCCGAGGACGACTGCACCCCCACATGGTGGGACGACTGCGGTGGGTCCACGGACCCCGAGGTCCCGCCGGAGTGCCAGGGCGAGAACCCGCCCGCGCACTGCGAGACCGATCCGACGGGCGAGCCCACGACGGGTGAGAACGGTGGCCAGGAAGGCGGCCAGGGCCAGGAGGGCGACCAGGACAACGGTGGGATCTTCGGGCGGATGAACACCGCCGGGAGCGAGGCCAACAGCATGGTGATTCTCGGCCGCGACGACTGACACACCCACGGAGGAACCGGGGGCCGGTGCGCGCACGCGCACCGGCCCCCGGCGTGTGCGGGGGCCGTCCACAGGCCGCACCAGGGAGTGCGGGGCTGCTGGTAATCTTGCCTCCCGTATGGCTCAGAGTCCGCGACGCCCGCCGTCGGCGGCGCGGCACACCCACCGCGGACTCCTGCCCTCCTGCCATGGAGATTCCATGGCCGCGACAGTCCAGAGGAGGAACGTACGCCTATGCGTCGTTACGAAATCATGGTCATCCTCGACCCCAGCCTCGACGAGCGCACCGTCGCCCCGTCGCTGGAGAACTTCCTGGGTGTCGTCCGCAACGACGGCGGCTCGGTGGAGAAGGTCGACATCTGGGGCAAGCGCCGTCTCGCCTACGACATCGACAAGAACACCGAGGGCATCTACGCGGTGGTCGACCTGACGGCCGCGCCCGCCACGGTCAAGGAGCTGGACCGCCAGCTCGGCCTCGCCGAGGCCGTGCTCCGCACCAAGGTGCTCCGCCCCGAGGTCCACTAGGCGACACCCCGCCGCACCCCCGACCCCGACTCGTCCCCAGGGCCGCCTGTTATGTCACTGGTGGCGCGGATGATCGGGGGAACAGGCGAAACCGCCTGATCCGACTACCTCGAACCGGAGCCCATCCATGGCAGGCGAAACCCAGATCACGCTCGTCGGCAACCTGGTCGACGACCCTGAACTGCGCTTCACGCCCAGTGGAGCCGCGGTCGCCAACTTCCGTGTGGCCTCGACGCCCCGCACCTTCGACCGCCAGTCGGGGGAGTGGAAGGACGGCGAGTCCATGTTCCTCACCTGCACCGTCTGGCGGCAGTACGCGGAGAACGTGGCCGAGAGCCTTCAGCGGGGCATGCGCGTCATCGTGCAGGGCCGTCTGAAGCAGCGCTCGTACGAGACCCGCGAGGGTGAGAAGCGGACCGTCTTCGAGATCGACGTCGACGAGGTCGGCCCGGCCCTGCGCAGCGCCACCGCCAAGGTGACCAAGACGCAGCGCCAGGGCGGAGGCGGCTTCGGCGGCGGTGGCGGCGGTTTCGGTGGCGGCCAGCCCCAGGGCGGAGGCGGCTACGGGAACCAGGGCGGCGGCTTCGGCGGCCCGCAGGGCGGCGGAGGCCGCAGCGGCCCTCCGGCCGACGACCCCTGGGCGACCAACGGCGGCGGCGGTTTCGGTGGCGGCGGCGGAGGCTTCTCCGACGAGCCCCCGTTCTAGCCGCGGCACCACCCGGCCCGGCGCCCCCGGGCGTCAGGCCCCTTTCCACATCAGCCCATCCCCGGGACGATCCCGGGGCTCTTGCGAAGGAGCACCACGATGGCTAAGCCGGCAGCGCGCAAGCCCAAGAAGAAGGTTTGCCTCTTCTGCCAGGAGAAGCAGTCCTACATCGACTACAAGGACACCACGCTTCTCCGCAAGTTCATCTCCGAGCGCGGCAAGATCCGTGCCCGCCGCGTCACGGGTAACTGCACCCAGCACCAGCGCGACGTCGCGACCGCGATCAAGAACGCGCGCGAGGTGGCCCTGCTGCCCTACACGAGCAGCGCCCGCTAACGGCGATATCCGAGGGAGGTTTTTGTCGTGAAGCTGATTTTGACCCACGAGGTCAACGGTCTCGGAGCCCCCGGCGATGTCGTCGAGGTGAAGAACGGTTACGGCCGCAACTACCTGCTGCCCCGCGGGTTCGCCATCCGGTGGACGCGCGGCGGTCAGAAGCAGATCGACCTGATCCAGCGCGCGCGTTCCGCGCGCGACATCCGCACGCTGGACGAGGCCCAGCAGGTCGCGGGTCGGGTCAACGCGCTCACCGTGCGCCTCAAGCAGCGCGCCGGTGAGGGTGGCCGCCTGTTCGGTTCGGTCACGCCCGCCGACGTCGCCGACGCCGTCAAGGCGACCGGTGGTCCCGAGCTGGACAAGCGCCGGATCGAGATCAAGAACCCGATCAAGTCCGTCGGAAGCCACAAGGTCCAGGTCCGCCTGCACCCCGAGGTCTCCGCGACGATCAAGCTGGACGTCGTCGGCGCCTGACCGCACGTCCACGGGCACACGCCCCGACCGGGCGTCGTCCCGGGGCCCCGTTTCCTCTCCGAGGAGGCGGGGCCCCGCTGTTTCTCCGGCTCTCTTCTCCCCGCCGGTGTCCGAAAACGGGTTTCCACGGTGGGGTGTCCCCTTGACACGCCTGTCCGGCGGACCACCCTTTGGATACTCTTTGTAATCTATCGTGTTCTCTGTGTTGGTGTCGTACGTTGCGCCACCCCACACGGAGAGGACGCAGAGTCATGACCGTGGAGAGAAGAGACGAGACCGGCCGACACACACGGATGGACCGCAGGACCGTTCTGCGCGGAACCGCGCTCGCGGCCGGGGGAGTGCTCCTCGGCGGGATGGCGGGGATCCCGGACGGGGCACACGCGGCCACCCGACCCAAGGTGTACACGCGCGCTGACTGGGGGGCGCGCGCTCCGAGGAACAAGATCGAGGTGGTGGGCCGCGGCCCCACGCACATCGTCGTGCACCACACCGCCACGGCGAACGTGTCCGACACCTCGACCTCGCACGCCGCGGCGCTGTCGCGTTCCATCCAGCGCCATCACATGGACACCAACGGGTGGAGCGACATCGGGCAGCAGATCACCATCAGCCGCGGCGGCCACATCATGGAGGGCCGCGACCAGTCCCTGTGGTCCGTCGAAGCCGGTCACCACGTGCTCGGCGCGCACACCGCCAACCACAACGGGCACACGCTCGGCATCGAGAACGAGGGCACCTACACCTCGGTGACGCCGCCCCGGCTCCTGCTGGACGCACTCGCGGACACCTGTTCCTGGCTGTGCCTGATGTACCAGCTGGACCCGGACGCGGCGATCGTCGGCCACCGCGACTTCAACACGACGGGCTGTCCCGGCGACGAGCTCTACGCGCTTCTTCCCGAACTGCGCTCCATCGTGAGGAGAAGGCTGCGGAAGCGGCTCGGCCACCCGGTCGGGGTGGCCGGTGCCGAGCCGGCGCCGGAGGAGACGCCCACCTATCCCGAGGTCCCGGAGACCGGGCGGGTGGCGGCCCACCAGCACGGACCCGCCGTCGGGGAACGGGACACGTCCGTGTGACCGACGACGGCCGACCGTCACCGGACGCGCCGGGGGAGGACCCCAGGGTACGACCGTGGGGACCTCCCCCCGCTCAGGGCCGGTACGCCCCGGTCACCAGCCAGGACGTGCCCCTGGCCCGGAGGCCCAGGGTGACCGCGCGTGCGAGGATCCACACACCGAAGGCGATCCACAGGTTCACCAGCCCCCACAGGGAACCGTCCGCCAACCACGGCAGTACCAGGGCGAACGGCAGGAAGGCCAGCATCGTCCACAGGGACGCCCACGCCAGATACCGCTGGTCGCCAGCGCCCATCAGTACCCCGTCCAGCACCATGGTCACCCCGCTCAGCGGCTGCATCAGGGCGACCACCACCAGTGAGGCCGTGATCAGGGCGCGCACCTCGGGGTCGGAGGTGAACGGGATCCACGCCCAGGGAAGCACCAGGAACACCACCGCCGTGAACACCAGGCCCAGCATCACGCCCCACTCGACCATGCGTCGCGTGGAGTCCCGTGTGCCCCGGACGTCCCCCGCCCCCAGGTAGCGGCCCACGATCGACTGACCGGCGATGGCGATCGCGTCCATGGCGAACACCAGCAGCGCCCAGACGTTGTAGCTCACCTGGTGCGCGGCGATCGACGTGTCCCCCAGCCGGGCCGCCACCGCCGTGGTCACCAGCGCCACCACGCGCATCGACACGCTGCGCAGGAACAGGGCGAACCCCGCCGACGCCGAGGAGCGCAGCCCCGCCACCGTGGGCATGAGGGACACGCCCTCGCGCCGGGCGGCGCGGGCGACCATCGCCACGTACCAGAACGCGCCACCGCCCTGGGCGAGGACCGTCGCCCAGGCCGAACCGGCGACGCCCCAGTCCAGTACCAGGACGAGCACCGCGCACAGCACCGCGTTGCCGACGTAGGAGGCGACCGCCACCACCAACGGGGTGCGGGCGTCCTGGAGCCCGCGCAGCACGCCGGTTCCCGCCATGACGATGAGGAGGAACGGGGTGCTCAGCAGGCTGATCCGCAGGTAGGTCAGGGCGTACGGGGCCACGTCGGACGACGCGCCCAGGGCCTCCACCAGCACCGGGCCGAGCGGCCAGCCGACCGCGACGGCCGCGAGGCCCAGCAGGGCCGCGAGCCACAGGCCGTCCACCCCGTCACGGACACCGCCGGGGACGTCGCCCGCGCCGAACTTGCGCGCGACCGCCGCGGTGGTGCCGTAGGCGAGGAAGACGCAGACGGCCACGAGTGTGAGGAGTACCTGCCCGGCCACCCCCAGACCGCCCAGTGCGCCGGTGCCGAGGGTGCCGACGATCGCGGAGTCGGTGAGCAGGAACAGGGGCTCGCTGATGAGGGCGAAGAAGGTCGGGATCGCCAGGGCGAAGATCTCGCGGTCGTGGCGGTGCCGGAAAGGGACAGCCGAAAGGAGTTGTGGCATGACCCAGACACAGTATCGGACACGCGTTCTACGCGGGTGTGGAGTTATCCACACCCCGGCGGAGACCTGTGGATAACTTGTGGAAACACGTGCTGTGAGACATCTTTCACGGCCTGCCTGCGTCCTGTGTTTCCGCAGGTCAAAGCCTATATGCGAGGGTCGTGGCAAAGTTATCCACAGGTGATGTGCACAACCTATGTTCGCAATGCCCTACAGGGCACCGGACATGGTGGTAAGGGACGTGTCCACAACCTCCGTCCGAGGCATCCGTGGCGTCCGCCATGGGGCATCCTGGAAGGGTCGGCCCGTACCCGGGTCGGCGGAGTACCGTCCTGGGGAGAGCGTTCGTGAGTGTCGCTGAGCAGCCACCTGAAGAAGGCGGATACGAGCGCACCCCACCGCACGACATCCAGGCCGAACAGAGCGTGCTCGGCGGCATGCTCCTGTCCAAGGACGCCATCACCCAGGTGGTGGAGATCATCCGGTCCGCGGACTTCTACCGGCCCGCGCACCAGGTCATCTACGACAGCATCGTCGACCTCTTCTCCCGCGGCGAGCCCGTGGACGCCATCTCGGTCAACGCCGAGCTGACCAAGCGCGGCGAGGCGTCCCGCGTCGGCGGAGCCCTCTACCTGCACACCCTCACCGAGGCCATCCCGACCGCCGCGAACGCGGGTTACTACGCCAAGATCGTCTCCGACCGAGCGGTCCTGCGCCGCCTGGTCGAGGTGGGCACCCGCATCGCGCAGATCGGCTACTCCGGCGACGGTGAGGTGGACGACCTGGTCGACCACGCCCAGGCCGAGATCTACAAGGTCGCGGAGAAGCGCACCGGCGAGGACTACCTCGCGCTGGCCGACATCATGCCGGGGGCCCTGGACGAGATCGAGGCGATCGGCGCCCACGACGGCAGCCTGACCGGTGTGCCCACCGGTTTCGCCGACTTCGACGCCCTCACCAACGGCCTCCACCCGGGGCAGATGGTCATCATCGCCGCCCGTCCCGCGGTGGGTAAGGCGCTGGCGCTCGACACCCCGCTGCCGACCCCCGGTGGCTGGACCACCATGGGAGAGGTGGAGGTCGGCAGTGAGCTGATCGCCGCCGACGGAACCCCCACACGGGTGGTCGCCGCCACCGAGGTGATGACGGACCGGCCGTGCTTCGAGGTCGTGTTCGACGACGGCACCACCGTGATCGCGGACGCCGACCACCAGTGGCTGACCCACACGCGCGCCTCCCGGCGCTCGGCCCAGGAAGCCGAGGCGCGGGGCACCGCCCCCAGGACGCTTCCCGGGGTACGGACCACACGGGAGATCGCCCGAACCCTGCGCATGGAGACCGCGGACCGGAGACCGAACCACTCGGTGGACAACGCCGCCCCGGTCGAGCTGCCCGAACGCGAGCTCCCGCTGCCGCCCTACTTCCTCGGCGCGTGGCTCGGTGACGGCGACCCCTCAGCGGCTCGGATCCCCAGCGGCGACCCCGAGGTCCTGCTCAACATCGAGGCCGAGGGACTGATCACCAAACCGGTCGGTGCGACGGAGTCGGCCTACGGCGTCTTCCTGCCGGAGGAGGACGCGGCACCAGCCGTCCGCGCCTGTGTCGTGTGCGGAGAGGCCTTCGTGCCATCTCCACCCCACGTTCGCAGCTGCGGACAGTCCTGCGGGGGGAAGGAACGTCTCGTCTCCGGTCCCGTACCGCGGACTTCCTGCGCCGACTGTGGGCGCCCCTGCTCTGGCCGGGCACGGTGCCGTGACCGCGTCGACCGTCACGGCGGTGTCCAGGCGCTGCTGTGCACCCTGGGCGTCCTGGGGGACAAGCACGTCCCCGCGGACTACCTGCGTGCCTCGGTCGCCCAGCGAAGGGACCTCCTGGCCGGACTCCTGGACACGAACGGAACGGTGGACACCAGCGGCTCCGTCCAGTTCGCCGTCACCAACGAGCGTCTGGCGAACGACTTCCGGGAACTGGCACACAGCCTGGGATACCGCACCGGGACGTCGACCAAGCGGGTCAGAGGCCGTACGGAGGACTCCTCCACCCGCTACACGGTCACCTTCGGTTCCACGAGTGAGGTCTTCCGGATCGAACGCAAACAGCGGGCGCACCGGGAACGGGGAGCGAGCCGCGGCCACGCACGGATCGGTTCCCGGTTCGTCACCGACGTGCGGCCGGTGGAGAGCGTTCCGGTCCGCTGCGTGCAGGTTGACCACCCGGACCACCTCTTCCTGGCCACCCGGTCCATGATCCCCACGCACAACTCCACCCTGGCCCTGGACTTCGCGCGGGCGGCGTCGATCAAGAACGACATGACCGCGGTCTTCTTCAGCCTGGAGATGGGGCGCAACGAGATCGTCATGCGCCTGCTGTCGGCCGAGGCGCGCGTGCCCCTGCACACCATGCGCTCCGGCCTCATGACCGACGAGGACTGGACCCGTCTGGCCAGACGCATGGGCGAGGTGGCCAACGCGCCCCTGTTCATCGACGACTCACCGAACATGTCGATGATGGAGATCCGGGCCAAGTGCCGACGGCTCAAGCAGCAGCACGACCTCAAACTGGTCATCGTCGACTACCTCCAGCTGATGAGCTCGCCCGGCCGGGTGGAGAGCCGTCAGCAGGAGGTCTCGGAGATGTCCCGGTCCCTCAAGCTCCTGGCCAAGGAGCTGGAGGTCCCGGTGGTGGCGCTCTCCCAGCTCAACCGTGGTCCCGAGCAGCGGACCGACAAACGCCCACAGGTGTCCGATCTTCGCGAATCGGGCAGCATCGAACAGGATGCCGACATGGTCATCCTGCTCTACCGCGAGGACGTGCACGACAAGGAGTCGCCGCGCGCGGGCGAGGCCGACATCATCGTGGCCAAGCACCGTAACGGCCCGACGGCGGACGTGACCGTGGCCTTCCAGGGGCACTACAGCCGCTTTGTCGACATGGCGCCCGGATAGGCCGCCGCGCGGCGGGTTCCGAATATCGGTCTGTCGCAATAGCTGTTTATGGTCAAGCCGATTTGTCGACAAAGCGCCACGGCGACTTCACGACGCGTCGCTGACGACGGCCCCCTCCCGTAGTTCCAGATGGCGCCCGGTGAAGCGCTCGCGTGTCCTGCGGTCGTGGCTGACGATCACCAGGGCGCCGTCGTAGTGCGCCAGCGCCTCCTCCAGGTCCTCCACGAGGCCGGGGGAGAGGTGGTTGGTCGGCTCGTCGAGCAGCAGCAGGTCGTACGCGCCCGACGTCAGCCGGGCGACCTCGATCCTCCGGCGCTGGCCGACCGAGAGGGTCTCCACCGGCTGGTCCAGCTCGCCCGGCCGGAACAGACCGAGCGAGGCCAGCTCGTCGCGGTGGTCCTCGGGGAACCCGGGCAGTCCCGCGGCGTAGGCCTGGAGCACGGTCCGGCCGGAGGCGGAGGAACCGTCCTCCTGGCGCAGGTGGCCGACCCGACCGGGGACGGACACCCGCCCCGCGTCCGGAACCGTCTCCCCGGACAGCACCCGGAGCAGCGTGGTCTTGCCCGCCCCGTTCGGCCCGGTGACCAGCACGCGCTCGCCCGAGGCCAGGACCAGGGAGGGGACGTCCAGTCGGTGGCCGACCACAACCCCCTCCAACGAGGCGACCGTTTCGGTCACCTCCACGGAGGAACCGGTGAACTCCGCGGTCATCCGCAGGGGCACCGGCGGCGGCGCCACCGGGTTCTCCGTCAGCCGCTCCGCCCTCTCCTTGGCCTGGCGGACCCGGCTCATGGCGCCGTGCGCGGCCCCTCGCATCTTGAACGCCCCGTGTCCGAACGCGGCCTTCTCCATCCTGCGCGGGATGGCGTCCATGCGCTGGGCGTTGTTCTCGGCCAACCGCCGCTGCCGCGCCAGGTCGTTCCTCCACTCCTCGTACTCGCGGATCCACCGGGTCCGGGCCG
The DNA here is from genome assembly GCF_000341065.1 of Nocardiopsis halotolerans DSM 44410. GTDB lineage: Bacteria > Actinomycetota > Actinomycetes > Streptosporangiales > Streptosporangiaceae > Nocardiopsis > Nocardiopsis halotolerans. Next base: position 11,355 of record NZ_ANAX01000104.1, read on the forward strand.
CGGCCTTCGCGGCCAGGAACCCGTCGTAACCGTTGCCGTACCGGTGGACCGTGCGCAGGTCGCGGTCGACCTCCAGGACGGTGCCGGTCACGTTGGCCAGGAACGCCCGGTCGTGGGTGACGGCGACGACCGTGCCCCGGTGGCGGCGGAGCCGGTCCTCCAACCAGGCGACCGCGCGGTCGTCCAGGTCGTTGGTGGGCTCGTCCAGCAGGAGCAGTTCGGGTGAGGCGGCCAGCATCGCGGCCAGGGCCAGCCGTGAGCGCTCACCGCCGGAGAGCGTACTCAGCGGCCGGTCGCGGTCCAGGCCGGGAAGGCCCAGTCCGTACAACCCGGCGTCCACGCGTGCGTCGGCGTCGTAGCCGCCACGCGCCTCGAACTCGGTGAGCAGGTCGCCGTAGGCGCCCAGTTCCTCCGGGGCGGCGGAGCCGAGCGCGGACTCCGCGTCGCGCAGACGCGCCTCCATCCGGCGCAGGACGGCCAGGGCGGAGTCGATCGCGTCGCCGACGGTGCCGGTGGAGATCCCGGCCGCTTCCAGCGTCTGGGGAAGGTAGCCGACGCCGCCCGGTGCCCTGACGGTGAGCTCCCCGTTGGAGGGCGCCTCCTCTCCGGCGAGCAGGCGTAGCAGGGTGCTCTTGCCCGAGCCGTTGTCACCGATGACGCCGACACGTTCGCCGGGGCTGACGGTGAGACTGACACGGTCCAGGACGATGTGATCGCCGTGGCGTTTGGTGATCTCGTTGAGGGTGAGCTGGGAGTGTGCCCGTACTCGTGCGGTGGGCATACGCGCCTCCTGGTCTGCGGTGTGGCTGGGGACAGGGGCCGCGGATCGACGGCGGAGGTGCCTGCGTCATGCGTTTCGGACAGGGCGCGGCGGTGGCGCGTGTCCGGGAGAAGGAGACGGCGAGGCGTTCCGTCAGTGGCCGCGGTACGGCGACGCCGGCGGAGCGTTCCGTTGGCCAGGCAGCGCTGCTGTGCTGGTGACGGTGCTCGGACGCGGGCGTCGGCGCGGGACTACAGGAAGATGAACAGCCTCATGTGCAAGACGATACGTCTCGTTCTGTTTGGCGTCAAGTAGGTTCAGTGAGACGGAGATCACTGTCTGTCAGGGCAGAATGTCCCTGTATAGGGCGGCCGGATCACTCTTTATGTCCAAGCCGATATATCGACAAAGGGATGTGGCGCCTGGCCGACCCGTCGACACGCGAACGAGGGGCCGCCCCACAGGGGCGGCCCCTCGTTCGCTTCGTCGTGTGCGTGCGCCCGGCCTCTCCGCGTGCGGTGCCCCGCTCGGGGGTGTCTGTGCGCGGCCTCGGGCGCGGCGGATGCCGCCGGGTCCCGCGCGCCCGTTCCCGTCCGGTGGGAGGGCGCGGATCCTCAACGCTGGTCAGAGCCAGCGGACCTCGGGGCGGCTGCGCCCGCTCTCGTCGGTGATCATCACCCAGTGCATGATCGGGTGCCTCGACGTGGTGGTGTCGGCGTCCTCGCGGGGCTGGGGGACGTGCGTCGGCTCGGGCACGAGGCCGGAGGGACGGCGGGTCCCAGCGGAGGGGCGGAGACGTCGACGGGCCGCCGAGAAGCGGGCGGTGTGGGGTGCACGATCCGTCCTGCGCGCCATGGGACCCTCCTCGTTTCCGTATCAGATGGACCAGGTTAACCTTATGTTCACCTTCGCGTCAATTCGGTGGGAGTGCGCCCTGGTCCATCGGGGGTGTGCGGCCACAACGGGGCCTGTGGGGGATCTGCCCAGAACGCGGCGCTTCCATGTATCACGAAACGGGCACTCTCCGCGACGGGCTGGTCACGTGGTACGAGAGAAGGGGGTGTCACTCCGGGGGAAGGTGAACGGAAGGTGAACGAGATGCGAACCGATGGCTGCTGAAAAGGGGCGGTGCCGCTCGGGGCTCCGGAGGCGCGCTCGTCCGGGCCGTGGAGCCGGCTCCGGAAACGAAAGAGCACCCGTCGGTACGACGGGTGCTCAGGATGCCTGTGGCGCGGTCACTCCTTGAAGATGAGCCCCACGACCTCCAGGTAGAGCTGTTCCGGGTAGGGAATGAAGTCGATCCGGCTCAACGCCTGGTCCTGACCGGCCGACTCCATCACGAAGGTCCCGTAGCCGAGGAAGCGGCCCAGCAGGGTCCGCTCGAACCGCATGTCGGTGACCTTGCCCAGCGGCATCATGTTCACCTGCCGGATGATCAGTCCGGTGGTCAGCAGGAGTCGTGCGGAGGTGATGACGAAGTAGTCCACCGACCACTCCGCGACCTGCCAGACGAACCACACCAACACCAGCAGCCACAGCCACCAGATGATCGCCAGCGCGGCGGCGCTGTCCGCGATCGAGGTGTTGCTGAGGATCCCGGCGATGATCAGCGCGCCGAGGACCGCCCCGACCGGTCCGATCAGCACCGCGGGGTGCCGACGGATGGTCACCACGTCCTGCTCGTGCGGCAGGAGGTAACGGTTGACCGACGCAGGAGCGCTGTTACTCGACGCTACGAGCCGCATGCCACCCGACCGTTCCCGCTACGGCAGCAGCGCGTTGACGAAGCGGGACATCGATTCCGCGCCCCCCATCAGGCCGCCCAGGGCACCCTGGATGACCCCTGCCGCGCTTTCCGGTTGCGTGAGCAGATAGAACGCTACGAAAGCGATGAGCGCGTAGCCGCCCCATTTTTTCAACTTCGCCACGACTGACTCCCCTTGGAATCCACCTGACCCACCAACCCAGCAGCGATTGTCGCACCGACCATCATGCCCGTAAAGCCTGGGGCGCACCCTCGGCGTGGCGGTATGTCGGACCTTCCGCGCTTGCGGGCTGTGTCCGGTTCCGGTGCTGTTGGTAACCCGGTGAAGGGTGGGCCGGAATGCGGTTCAGGCCCATCCCAGGTCAGGACATTAAGGACACCGGTGGAGATAAGTGGAGAAAACCTCAGCCCCGAAATTCCGTCACTGGAGCCGGACAGCCCGAAAACCCCGGTTGGGTCCGCTCGGAACCACTACGCCCGCTCGGAGAAGGCCAGCGCGAGTACCTGGAGGTGCTGCCGCGCGATCCGCTCCACGAGTTCGGGGGTGGCCTGGCCGGTGACGTCCTCGGCGCCGTGCCGTGCCGCGTCGACGCACCGGGTGACGGTGGTGGTGTGGTGCACGTCGGAGAACTCGTCGGTCAACCGGGACAGGACCGGTTCGAAGCGAGAGTCGCGGGCGGTGGAGGGGAAGGGGATCTCGGGCATCTCACTCCTTGGGGGCTACGGGGGTTGCACTACGTGTTCTTTCAGGGTCTTTCAGTAGCCGCTGGAGGGTTGTCGAAGTGCCGCTCCGGAACGGGCGGGAGCGTGCGGTGTCAGCGGACTGGACCCGAGGGGGCTGGTTTCGGTCCGTCGGGTCTTCGCGGTTATGGGCGGTCAGGAACCATCATCACTCCCGTCTGTTACGTTCTCGTCTCAAAATGAATTCGGCTAATGCAAAGCCGTGTCGCCGCTTGCGCGGGCTCCCCACCCCCACCTGGGCGGACGCAGGGCCGGAGTCAGGCATGCCCGATTTTCGGACGTTCATTCCTTCGGTCGCGAAAAGAGCCGAAAAAGCGCCCGACGGTGATCCGGGGGCGCTGGAGTGGGGGAGGAACCCGGCTCAGGTGCAGCCGTACAGGCGGTCGCCCGCGTCGCCCAGGCCCGGGAGGATGAAGCCCTGCTCGTTCAACCGCTCGTCCACCGCCGCCGTCACCACACGCAGGGTCGCGCCGTGGTCGGGGTCCAGGCCCTCCGCGAGTCTGTGCTCCACGGCCGTCAGGCCCTCGGGTGCGGCGAGCAGGCAGAGGGCGGTGATGTGGTCGGCGCCCCGGTCGACCAGGAGCTTGAGCGCCGCGGCCAGGGTGCCGCCGGTGGCCAGCATCGGGTCGAGCACGTAGCACTGGCGG
>NZ_ANAX01000105.1:0-2753 GCF_000341065.1 Nocardiopsis halotolerans DSM 44410
GGTCCTCGTCGCGGGCCATGCCCAGGAAGCCGACCTCGGCGGTGGGCAGCAGGCGGGTCATCCCGTCGAGCATGCCCAGACCCGCGCGCAGGATCGGTACCACGAGGGGGGTGGGACGCGTCAGCTGCGTCCCCGTGGTCCTCACGAGCGGGGTTTGGATGGTGACCTCCGTCACCCTCACGTCCCGGGTCGCCTCGTAGGCGAGCAGGGTCACCAACTCGTCCGTCAGGCGTCGGAACGTCGGGGAGTCGGTCCGCACGTCGCGCAGGGTGGTCAGCTTGTGCGCGACCAGGGGATGGTCGACGACCAGGGTTTCCAAAACGTTCTCCGGATGAGCTGGGATAACGGGACGGGGCTGGGGAGGTGGCCCGCCCGAGTCTAACCGCGCGTACCACCCGGACCGGGCCCCTCACGAGGCGGGCGGTCCCCTTCACGGACCGGCGGCGCGGACCGTTCGGGCCCTTCGTCCGATCAGCCGGGTCGGCCGGGGGTCCTCGGAAACCCGCTTCTCATGAGAGCGTGGTCCGGACCGACGCGGACCAAGGGAGACGGCGACGCCGGAGTGATCGTTACCATGGCACTCGCACGGGCGATCCGGGTTCCCTCGTCCGTACCGAAACACCGGCCGGGTTGGGGTGACGATGACAGTGCTCGATCATGGTGACGACGACTCGGGCGACTTCGCGGCTGTCGCGTACAGGGAAGAGGAGTACTGGGACGTCGACCTGCTCCCCGTGACGCTGACACACGACCTCAAGGGCCTGATCCACGCCCTGCGCCAGCAACCGAGCATCAGCGGGTCCCTCGGACTGGTCTCGGTCGGCGACGACTTCTTCATCATCGTCCGTGTCTACGGTGGGGAGGTCTCCCTCTTCCTCTCGGACGTGACCGCGTCCGTGGACTGGCAGGTGGCCCGGGACGTCCTGGACTACCTGGACATCGACCTTCCGGACGACGACGACCTCGACCAGGTCCTGCCCGCGGGCGACCTGTCCATCGTGGCCGACCTCGGCCTGGACGAGATGGAGCTGGGCGCCCTGGCGGGCGACCTGGACCTGTATCCCGACGAGGTACTGGCCAGTGTGTCCGAACGGCTGGGATTCGCCCAGTCCTTCCAGCGTGTACTTGACGGTATGGGGTAAGGACCTGCTGGAAGAAAAGCATCCCGGCGAACAGGAGAGCACGCGGTGTCGATCTTCGCAGCTGTCTTCGCTCCCAACGGGAAGACGTGGCGGGGAACCGAGGTCGAACTCGGGGACGTGGACGTCATCGACGACGTCACCGAGCTGATGCTCGACTTCGCGACGGAGCGGGGGAGCGACCTCTCCCTTCTGCTCGTGGAGGCCGACGACGAGTGGTTCGCCATCGTGCGGACCGACGACGACGGCGGTGAGCCGCGCGTGTACCTCTCCGACGCCCGGGTGGTGCACGACCACGAGCTGGCCTCCGTGCTGTCCGAGGCCGGGGGCCTCGGCGCGCCGCCGCCCTCCGAGAGCGCCGGCGCACGACCCGATCCGCGACCCGACGGCGACGGTGACCTGCTCACCGACCTGGGGCTGACCGAGGACGAGCTGCGCTCCCTGTCGGTCGGCGGGGGAGTCCTGCCCAGCGACGTCCTGGCGGTGGTGGCCGAGCGCGCGGGCTTCGCCGAACTCCTCGACGGCATGAGGCTGTGATCGACGGGGACGTCCTCGGCGCCGCGCTGCACAGGGCGATCGCCGAGGGCGAGCGCGCCCTGGAGACGGGCGACGTGCCGGTGGGTGCGGTCGTCCTGGACGCCGGGGGCGGGGTCCTGGGAACGGGGCGCAACGAGCGCGAGGCCACCGGTGATCCCACCGCGCACGCCGAGGTGCTGGCGCTGCGCTCCGCCGCGCGCACGCGCGGCGAGTGGCGTCTGGGCGGCTGCACCCTGGTGGTCACCCTCGAACCCTGCACGATGTGCGCGGGCGCGGCGGTGCTCTCCCGCGTGGACCGGGTGGTCTACGGGGCGCGGGACGCCAAGGCGGGTGCGGCCGGATCGGTGTGGGACCTGGTCCGCGACCCCCGCCTCAACCACCGCCCGGAGGTGATCCCCCCGGACCTGGTTCCGGAGGAGATCGCCGACGGATGCTCCGATCTCCTGAGCCGGTTTTTCGCACTGCGCCGTATCCGGTAGAGTAGCGCGCGGTGGAGTCGCCTAGTGGCCGATGGCGCCCGCCTCGAAAGCGGGTAAGGGGCAACCCTTCGAGGGTTCGAATCCCTCCTCCACCGCACGAGGCCGATGTTCACGCAGGTGAGCGTCGGGCCGGTAGAGGTAGCGAGGGCCGGTTGGTCCGGGCCGGTGCACATTCAGTGCACATGGTTCGGAGCGACCGGCCTTTCGCGTGTCCGGGGTCGGAGCGGTCCGTGGCCGTGCGCCGACATGTCGCTTCGTCGACCGGGCGCCCTGTCGACATGGGTACATGCCGACAGGGCGTGAAGTCGACGCGGCTACACGGGGGCCGGTCCCGTGCTGCCCCGGGACACCAGGTGCGCCGTGGGCGACCAGCGTTCCGCGACCGGGAGACCGTCGGCGCACTCCAGCGCCGACTCGGCGACGGCGGTCCCGTACCGGTACACGTCCACGCTCATGGTGGTCAGCGCGGGCGTGGCCAGGCGGCACAGGGTGGAGTCGTCCCAGGCCACCAGGCTCAGCCGTTCGGGCACCGGGACGCCGAGGCCGCGGGCGGCCTCCAGACCGGCCACCGCCATCGCGTCGTTGTCGTACAGGATCG